>JAFABO010000030.1 GCA_023426005.1 Bacillota bacterium
CCCTGACTCCTTTGCAAGTGAATCTGACAGGGTGTTCAGCGTTATAGAAAAGAGAATAGACAGGGAAGAGTCCCACTACATAAATTTTTACCGGGATAAATAATTTCCGTTAAGGGGGATTTCTATTTTAAATAAAGAAAAGACATAACCCGGGAGGAAATGTCTTTTCTCTTTGCTTATTGCCTATTTGGCTATATGAGACCTGCTTTTTTATTTCCTGTCTTAGCCTTTCCCTGTATCTCAGGAACCGGTCTGACATCATTCTTTTGAAAATGTTGTGAATGGTTGCTTTCTGTTCCATGAGGTTCTGAAGGGTCAGGCCTCCTCATTCCTTTTTTAGCCATGTTTTTCTCTCCTTGAATGCTTTGTAAGTATCGGAAGGTGATATTAAAACACCTCACAGTTATTTTTTTCAATTTGCAAGAAATATATTCTTTAGAAAATTTATGATTTTTTAATCCTGAAAAGAGAATTTATCGTCAGCTTGACAGTATCTGTGGCATGGTGAAGCCATGCCGGTTTGTAGAAAATCGAAGAATGCAGGTGTGATGGTATTATTTTTAAGGATTATGAATATATTGTATTTAGTATTTATATTATTATCATGCTTTTGGTATGATTTGGAGGGCTCATAAATGGATAACAATAACGGATGGTTTCAATTAGAGAAAGAGAATGCCAGACGCTCGTCCAGCAGACAAAACGAACAGATTAAGCGCAATCAATCTCAATCGCCTTATCCGGGTGCTCATAAGAACGGGCAGCCGATGACTGCTGAGGCATCCCACCCAAGCGCAATGCCCGCAAAAACAGGGAGCTCGGATGTATCCCCTTCGAATGCTTATATGATCAGTAAGCCGATGGCTGCCGGGACATACAGTCAAAACGTAACGCCGGCAGAAACAGTGGACTCGGATGTAGCGCATTCGCAGACAGTGGGTGTGCGGGGTCCTGTCCTTGTGCAGGACACCGCTCTGCATGAAACTCTGGAGACCTTTGTATTCTCCACCACGCTGGCGCGGCGCTTACATACAAAAGGATATGGTGCTTTCGGGTATTTTTACACAACTCACTCGATGCAGGAATATACCAAAGCCGGGTTTTTGCAAACGCCAGGTCAACAGGTGCCGGTGGCGGTGCGCTTCTCCCTGGCGTCAAGCAATCAGGGAACACCGGACACCTTAAGAAATGTTCGAGGGTTCAGCACCAGGTTTTATACCGATGGGGGATTCTTCGATCTGCTCTGTAACCATCTCCCTGTTTTTTTTGTACGTGATGCCATTCGTGTGCCGGATGTCATCAGCCATCTTTCTCCCTCTCCGGTGAATAACCTGGCTGATCCGGATAGGTTTTGGAGTCTGTTTGCCAAATATCCCGAGACAACCAATATGCTTATATGGTTTTTTTCGGATTTGGGAACAGTCAAAAGCTTGCGACATATCCGGGGGTATAGTGTGAGCACCTATGTCTGGCGGAACGCGCAAGGAGTTCGGCGATATGTAAAATACATCTGGATTCCCATGGCTGGGCAAGAATTCATTGATCGGCAGGAAGCCCAGCAACTGGCATGCAAAGACCCCAACATCGCCGGGAGCGACCTATATGGCAGTATCGCACAAGGCAAGGCTGTCGAATACGAGCTGCGCGTACAACTGATGGATCCCGAAGCTGCAAAGACACTTCCGTTTGATCCTTTGGACGATACCAAGTTGTGGGACGAAGCCCAATATCCCTCTTTACCCGTGGGGCGGATGGTTTTAAACCGCAATCCGGACAATTATGCCGAGCAGGTTGAAAAGTTAGCCCTTGATCCCGCGAATCTCCTTCCCGGGCTGGAATTCTCAGATGACAAAATATTACAGGGACGCACATTTATTTATTCGGATGCACAGCGTCACCGGCTGGGTCCCGATTATCGTAATATCCCCGTCAACAAACAGCCAAACTGGTCTCCTGCATCTATGGTATCCAGTGGAAACGGCAGATATGTCGAAGGTGAAATTATGCGTGCCGAAATCCCGAATTCGGGTGATTTTACACAAGCTACTCAGAAGTATGAATCATTTTCATCAGCAGAGAAGAAGAACCTTGCCGATAATATTGCGTCAGGACTTGTGGAAGCCCAGCCTAATACACAGCGTATCGTCTTACGGCATTTGGAACAAGTTTCTCCTGTACTTGCAGAGATGGTCAAAAATCAAATGCTTTTATATACCGGTACAGTGGGAGGATAGGCCTTATTGCTTTGATTCTTCCCAATCGTTGGGACAGAGCAGATACTATCCAACCATTTGGCAGATTCCCTGGGATCGGTAATCATTTCAAACAGCAATTGCCGTACTACTTGCGGAAAAAAAGAAGTCCTATCAAGGCTGCCGTCAGGCCAGAGAAACTATGAAAAAAAATTTGCATTTTTACTTATGGGAGAACATTATAATCATTATCAAACCAGAAGAGAACACCCTTGCCTGATTGCCCATTGTGGCAGCCTCACTTTCTCCAAACGGAATTGCCCAATAAATTGACGAGAGAACATTACTCGAAATGTAAAAAGCCAGCAATCTGTAAAACTCAATTGGGAGAAATTCTTTCTTATTATACCGTCACTTCCATCCTGACTTCAATCAATGATGGCACAGCAGGTTAAATTAGCAAAAAATATCAAGTCCAGACCATTTTTTTTGATATAATTTAGTAATAAAAGGAATGGGGTCTAAAGGTCATGGAACATATTAAGCATTTACAGGCAAGCCTTGATTATATTGAATACAATCTCAACACCTATATCACCATTGCTGACTGTGCAGGAGTATCCGGCTATTCCCCGTACCATTACTGCAGACTTTTTCATTTAACTATTGGTGTTTCTGTCATGGACTATATAAGAAAAAGACGTCTTTCCAAGGCCGCAATTGAAATAGCTGAAAGCAGCAGAAATATAAAAGAAATCGGTTACTACTGGGGTTTTAATTCTCATGAAAACTTTGCAAGGGCCTTTAACAAGCTGTTTGGAATATCTCCCAGTTCCTTCCGTAAAGTGAAAAGCAGCCTCAATTTGTTCCATAGGATAGATATATCTAAAATAAGCATGTCAAAACATGAAGATAGTTTTTTTATTGAACCAAGATTTATAAAAAAGCCCGCTTTTAAGCTTGCAGGTTATCAGATTAAAACAAGCTTTATTAACAATAAAAACTTTTATGACGTACCAAGGATGTGGAATACATATTACGCTAAAAATCTCGGTGAAACAATACTAAACAGAGCTAATCCATTACAGAGATATGACATCGGAATGTGTACTGATTTTGATCTTTTAAAACAGAACTTTACCTATATTATCGGCCTGGAAGTAGAAAGTTTTGATAACATACCGGCATCGGCAGCTGCCAGAATAGTTCCTGCCGCAGAATACGCGCAGTATTCTCAACGCCCATAGCTGATACATATACATTTGTCAGCACCATAAATAAAACATGGAGATTCATATATCAACATTGGTTTCCTGATTCGGGATATGTTCATACAGGGACCCATGAATTTGAAACTTACTGTGAATATTCCAGAACCTATTCAGAGGATATTTATATCCCTGTCAGATATAGGATTTAAGTTAACAGGAGAAAGTTAAAAATGCAAAAGCTCGTATTGGATGATGTAAAATGGAACTTGAAAAAAATTAATAATGATGTCCCAGGTCTTCTAAATTCTTTCATAGCAGGCCTGACCCATTCACTGCGGCATGCCGGAAGGGACGCTGATTTTATATGGCTTATGGGTGTAAGCGGTTTTGCATTCAGAATTATTATTAATGCACAAATGTGTTTGAGCGGTCCCACATCTTTTTTATGGAAAGACCTGCTTCCCGAGTCTATTGAGCAGGCAGGCTACAGCGGACTACATATTTATGATGGTTGGGATGACAATATTTTAAGTGAAAAACGTGGAGAAGCAAGGAACGAAATAGAAAAAGCGTTAAAACAGAATATACTTCCAGTAGTGTGGGAGATAGAGCTTGCCGAGTGGGGTCTGATTACCGGATTTGATGATGCGAGCGCCGAATATACAGGAGTATCGATTTTTGACAACACTATAAAGATAGCATATGATGTATTTGGCAGAAACAAGGATATTGGCGGTTTGTCCGTATCAATTCCGGGCAGGCCCAACTCAAGATCAAGAAGGGAAATTATCAATAATTCATTAAAAATGGCATCAGCCCATGCAAAACAGAAAGAGTGGTGTGAAAGGCCTTCTTCCCAGGATGGCCTTCCGGCATATGATCTTTGGGCTTCTATTGTTGAAAGAGGAGAGGGACTTGATATAGTCTGGTATTCAGCAGGCCAGTATTATTCTGCCAGGTGCTGTGCGTACAGGTATCTTCGTCAGGCAGCCGACGGGAATGAGCTGCTTCTTGAAGCTGCAGCTGCTTACAACGAAGTAGCTGAGCTTTTAGGAGCAATCTGGGAGGAATTTCTCCCTGGTAAAAAAACCAATAGAGATAAGTGCCCTCAAATGTCTGAAATTATCAGAAAAGCCGGTAAAATAGAAGCAAAAGCTATTGATCTGATCGATGCCTATCTTGAGAGCTTATAAAATCCGACAGAGCTTCTTGTCCTCCAGCAAAATGTGTTTTTTTCCATAACAGAAGTCGGGGAACCGGAACTTCTAGAAAGCCTGTTGATATACTTCTATTACTTGCTCCGGAGCAGGTATAACCCTGTTGCCCGGCATGCAGGTATCTTTAAGCGCCAGCTCGGCCAGAGCAGGAAAATCTTTTGGATTTACCCCCTTTAGCAGACTCAGCTTTTGGGGTATTCCTACTGTTTTACATAATTTTTTAATTTCCCTGATACTTTCACTGACTTCCCTCTTTGGTCCTCCCCACTCAAGACCTTTCAGCCCAAGGGCTCCTGCTACTTTTCCGAATAACGGCTGTATATCTTTATTCCTGCCGTTAAAATCCAGTACATAAGGCAACAGCACAGCATTGCATACTCCATGGGGCAGATTATAAAAACCACCCAGAGAGTGAGCCATGGCATGCACCATTCCAAGCCCGGAATTTGAAAATGCCATTCCAGCGGTATAAGCTGCATATGCCATTATTGTCCGGGCTTCTATATCATTTCCATTTTTAACGGCTTTGGGCAAATATTTATGAATTGCTGAAATTGACCACAGTGCATCCTTATCGGTGAAGGGAGTTGCATGCCTGGATAAGACAGCCTCCACAGCATGGGTCATTGCATCCATACCCGTTGCTGCCGTGAGAGCCGGCGGCATTGAAATCATGTAATCCACATCATTTACTACAATGTCGACAATACAATTTGTATCCACCATAACCATCTTGGAATTTCTCTTCTTATCGGTAATTACATAAAAGCTGGTTACCTCCGAACCGGTTCCCGCTGTTGTATTAATAGCTACAATGGGCAGACCTTTTTTTAAGGATTTATTAACCCCCTCATAATCCGTAACACAGCCGCCATTTGTAACCAGTATGCTAACTGCCTTACAGGCGTCAATGGGCGAGCCTCCTCCAAGAGCTACCAGAAAGTCAGGCTTTATTTCCTCAGCTGCATCAACGCAGGTATTTACAACATCCACTGTGGGATTGGGCTCCACTCCGTAATATATAAAGCTGTGAATATCCGCCTCTTTAAGTTTGTCGCAAACTCTCTGAGCCGTTCCGCTTTCAAATAAAAATCTGTCGGTAATCACCAGAGCTCTTTTATATCCCCGCTTTTTCACTTCCTGCGGCAGCTGATTTATGGCGCCCTGCCCAAAGCAGCTGGTTTGTACAAGGTTTACTCTATATGCGTTTTCCATCTATCCACCTCTTTATGCAAACTCAATATTTCTGTAATCATTGGGATCTATTTTACTTAACAGCCGCAGTTCTTCCTTTGTAGGAGCAGGTGTTTCCCCGATTTCTGTATAACGGATGTCAAAGCCTGTATTATCGGCAATTTCTTCAATGCTCGATGTGGGATGCACACTGTCCAAAAGCAGTTCTCCCTTGTACATCTTAAATACGCATAAGGGTGTGACTATTTTGTCAATATTTCCTCTGGTGGTTACAAAATCAACCTTGTTTACAAATGTACGTTTATCATGCTTTGTTCTCCAGATAATGGCCCTTTTGGCCGTCGGAATCAGGACTGCACTTCCGGCTCCGCCTGGCATTCTTACTTTTGGCTTGTGGTAATCCCCAATAACTGATGCGTTTACATTGCCTTTGTTATCAAACTGTATGCCGCTCAAAAATGCTATGTCCAGACCGCCCCTCATGGAAAGGTCAAAAATTTCAGACAGGGGGAAACAGGCTGTGGCTTTTGTCATAAGCTCACTTCCGGCACTTGTGTACTTCTGCAGATCTTTTATCTCGGGATTAACTCCACCTGGAATATTAAGGTGCACCGCATCAGGAGCATACAGCGCCTTGGCAAGAAGGACGGCAATCATGGGCATGTGTGAAGAAACCCCATGGAATACGGTATTACCATTTTTGATTTCCCTTGCAAGCGCGCATACCATTATGTCACAAATACGAACATTATCCATTGCCATTCCCCCTGTCCTTTCTTCCGTATGCCCATAAGTAATCCGTTAATCCTGACATATCCTTCAGTTGCTTAAAGCTTTCTATGGATTTCCGGTCAATATCATAATGCCCGGCACAAGAGCATGGATTTGCTCCTCCCGGTATATGCACTACCGCCGATACCATAAAGTGGGGGATATCCGCTTTATCTTCAGTTTGCAGGAAGCTGGTTCCGGAAATAATTTTTTCGGCAGATACTATCACTTTTTTCGATGCCTTTGCCAGTAAAATATCATCAAATTTTGGTCCCCGAATTCTGACATTCCCCTGCTCATCTGCTTCCTGAGCGTGAATTATGGTCGCCTCGGGAGTTATTGCTCTTACTACCGTAACCTTTTCACTGCCAAAAGGATTGTCTATTCTGGTAAAATAATCATTTACTTCAATAAGGTCTCCCGCTGCCAGCCCTTTTACCGGCATAAATGGAACACCACAGGCCGAAGCCCTTAAAGCGCACATAACCGTATAGCATGCATGTTCATTCCCTTTTACCCTGCCATCCTGAACTGCTTTCCTGTAATGATTTGCCAGAGAAAACTCACTTTCGTAGCTGATAAACCCCGCATCCACGCTTTCCAGGCATTCCCCGAAGCAAAGCATGTCCACATCCATGGCACCTGCAGTTTTAATTACCTTGAGCTTCTTTTTCCGGGCTCTTATTATTTCTCTGACTAAAGCCATAGGAGCCCTGTGGAGCACATTTCCGCCAATTCCCAAAATATCTCCGTCATTAATCAAACCCACTGCAGCTTCAATTGTAATTAATTTGCCCACTCATATACCCCCTCTCTGTCATTGGCAGGTAGTGCCCGACGGTATTAACAATCCTGTATTTGTAAACTATTTTGCGGCGTTGCACACAATATGGATAGCATCCCATACACCTGCAAAAGGTGGTGCATACACTAAATCCAACATACCCAGCTCGTCGGTTGTCATGTTGTTATGGATGGCTGCTGCAAAGCAGTCAATACGGAGAACAGCCCCTTTTTGCCCCGCAGAATGAGCTCCCAGAATTTTTTTTGTACCGGCTTCATATATCAACTTGATAGTTATGGGGGTTTGACCCGGATAATATCCCGGATGATCATAAGCCGTGACAATTACTGTTTTAAAATTGAATTTCAACCTCCCGGCATCCTGTTCGGAAAGCCCGGTTCTGCCAAGCTCCATATTGCAGACTTTAATTGCGGCTGAGCCTAAAGCCCCCACATACTTCTGATGTGCCCCTGCAATATTATCTCCTGCAATGCGGCCGCATTTGTTTGCCACTGTACCTAAAGGCAGGAACACATTTTCCTTCATAAGCTTGTGATAAACCAGAGCGCAATCCCCTGCGGCCCACACATCGGGCAGCGAGGTTCTCATTTCTCTGTCGACGACTATTGCTCCATTAGGTGCCAGGTGAATTCCCGTACCGTTCAGAAAGCCTGTTGAAGGTCTCACACCCACAGCCAGAATAACAAGGTCTGCTCTATACTCCCCCTTGTCGGTGACAACTGTTTCCACCCTGTCTGTTCCTTTGAGGCTGACCACCCTTTCGCCGGTTTTCAGGTCAACCCGGTGATTTACAAGCTCTTCTTCGGCGAGCTTTGCTATTTCCTCATCAAAAGGCATCAGAATTCTATTTGCAAATTCAATAACTGTTACCTTTTTGCCAAGGGTTAAAAAAGCATCGGCAGTTTCAATACCTATGTATCCGCCGCCTATAATAACCACATTATTAATATTTTCATTTTGTGTAAAGTTTTTAAGCCAGATCCCATCCTCCAGAGTTTTAAGCTGGTATACACCATATAAGTCCATTCCGGGAATAGGTGGTTTTAAAGCGGCGGCACCCGTGCCGATCATCAGCCTGTCATAGGTATCTATAAAAGTATCACCTGTGGAATGATTTCTGACCAGTACTTTTTTCTCCTCCGGCACTAGCTTTAATACTTCGCAGTTGGTATGAGCTTTTATTCCCATATCTGCAAACTGCTCTCTTGTTCTCGCAATCATCCTGGTGTAATCATCATTGAAGCCTCCGACATAATATGGAAGTCCACATGCGCCATAGGACAGAAAATCACCTTTTTCATAAACTACTACTTCCGCATCTTTATCCAATCTTTTAATTTTGGAAGCTGCCGACATTCCGGCAGCCACTCCGCCTATCACAATGACTTTCATAATGGACTCCCTTCCTCAAGAGCCTTTATTCTGCTTTCGGCATCACCAAGTGCACAGGCAGCTTGCTTTTCCCCAATAAAGGCCCGGTATATTTCTTCATATAAAATATTGTTTTTAAGCTGGGCCTGCACTATTCCAGCAAATGGACGGGCATGTTTTTCTATCATTTCCAGCTGTACCTTATACCAGGGCTGCCTAACCCTTCCTTCAATGTAATTGCTCTTTCTGACAGGTGCACCGCAGTATGTGCCAACCAGATTGTCAACCTGTTTGGAACGCAAATAATTTAAAAATTCCATTGCCTTTTCTTTATTTCTACTGGTTTTTGCAATACCAAAAGACCATGTTACATTCCATGCCGTATCAAAAGTAGAAAATCCCAGGTCTTCCACTTTTTCAAATTCCCTGTTCACAACCCCCAGCTGTCCTGACCAGGTTACTGCCATAGCGGCTTTTTTTTGTGAGAGTATGTCTCTTATTTCATCGTTACCGAATGTATTTGTATCGGCAGGTGCATAAGCTTTCAATTTCAGATACTTTGCAAGTCCGGTTTCCATACTGCCAATGTTGCAGATTACCCTGCCGTCCTCAAATTGGTATACATCCAAACCCGTACTTCTTAAATAAGGCAGTGCATCCAGAAATATTTCAGATGGATGTGCTTTAAGCGCAATGGGAGTGGACAGTCCGCTTTTTCCAAGCTTTTGCGTTATGTCAATAAATTCATCTACAGAAATAACCGGTTCAGGAAGTTTTCCCAATACACTTTTTAAGATGCTTTTTTGATAGATGATCATATGCCCGTCGCAGAAAGACGGTGAAAGATATGTTGTTCCCTGGTAACGCATTTCTTCGGAAATAACCGGCAAAATATCTTCAAAATCGTAATATATGGGCTCAAGATACTCTTTTTGAACAAAGTCGGCAAGCCAGAGATGTCCGGCCACCATGATAATATCATAAGGTATCTCACCGTTAAAGGTCTTCAGCATTGTCCCGGAATACTTCTCCCAGGGTATAATATCAAATTCTACAGATACCGAATCATCTGCATATTTATCCAATATTCCGTATTTTTTATCAACATACACCTCAACCGCCGGATCATTAACTGCCAGAACCTTTAAAATAATTTTTTCATCTGTATTCATAGGCTGTATTACCTTTCCAACTGCGGTTCTTCATCAAGAATTCCTACAATAACTGCATCAATAGGTACCTGCTTTTCCAACGCATATTGAGTGGTATTATCGGTTGTAACCAGCACAGTCTCACCAAAACCCGCACCTAATGTATCGGCGGCTACGAAAATCTCTTCCCGGTTTCCAAATAACGGCCTGATCACCAGAAGCTTATACCCTGTGAGGTTTTGATATTTTCTTGTGGAAAACACGTTTCCAATTACCTTCCCAATAATCATTTCTCATCACCCCTGAAAATTACTTACACTTTTTCTATTCTTAAGCGCTGCCCCTGTGCCAGGTTAAAAGCATTTGCATCATCAGTGTCCACATGGAAGTCAAGCTTGTGGCTCTTACCCGCTCTGATAACTACATTGCTCATCTTCCCGCCTTTAGCGCCCTCTACAATAACATTTACAACATCCCTATCCCTTAAATTGAACCTTTGTGCTTCTTCCCCCGACATGTGTATATGTCTTTCCGCAATAATAACTCCATAAGGAACATATACCTCTCCTGCCGGACCTTCCAAGGTAATTCCCGGGGTTCCCTCCAGATCGCCGGATGCCCGTACAGGTGCTTTAATCCCCAGGCTTCTGGCCTCAGACGCAGAAAGCTCAATTTGAGTATGAGGCCGGGTTGGTCCCAAAATCCGCACATCCCTGATATTTCCTTTAGGACCTGATATCCCGACTTTTTCATTGGCCGCGAACTGACCGGGTTGGCTCAGGTCTTTAAAGCAAGTGAGCTCATAGCCATTGCCAAACAATGTCTCAAGGTGTTCCTGTGACAGGTGTACATGCCTTGCGGATACTCCTGCCGGAACAGTATTTTCGTTTTTTTCTATTTCCCTGATTTCTTTGATTACCAATTCGGCTATAAAAGCTGCTAATTTTTCTTTGTCCATATGCATACAACCATTTTTCACGCTAACCTCCATACAGCCGCAGCTGCGGCGTCGCAGACAGTAATAAAAAGGAACGTAGTGACTTTCTGCTGCTTGAAATATACGATGAATGCATAAATGCATTTTTTAAGCTGATCACATCTCAGTTTCCTTCCATAGCAATGGGAAAGTTGCAGGGGTTGTTGCAGCCCCTGCAACTGTTTATTCTGCTATAGGCAGCAATATATTTGCAATATCGGTATGTGGTCTTGGTATAACGTGAACGGCTACTACCTCTCCCAATCTGGAGGCAGCCTCTGCTCCGCTTTCCGTTGCTGCCTTAACAGCACCTACGTCACCTTGAACAATAACTGTTACCAAGCCCGAACCTATTTTCTCTGTCCCTATTAATTTTACTTCCGCAGCCTTCAACATAGCATCTCCTGCTTCGATGGCAGCTACCAATCCTCTTGTTTCAATCATTCCAACTGCTTTCATATTCTCTTCCTCCCCGTATTTGGTTTTTGTTGTGATTCTTTGTTTGAAGATTTTTCTTTTTCCTGCGCTTGCTGCGTGGTTTTGTGTTTTTGCGCCATATCTTCCTTCAGTGTGGTTTTCTTTAACTGCTTCTGCTCCGGCAGCTCTTTTTTTCCCTTGTTAAAAAGCTTCATAATTTGAGGGTGGGGGCTTGGTATTGCAACCGCTATTTTAATATTGTGCGCCCCAACCCTGCTTCCCATTTCCAATGCCGTTTCAATTGCCGACTGGACAGCCGAAGTCTCCCCGCCTACTATGATACTGACCAGCCTTCCGCCCAGCAATTTCTCACATTGAACAAGTTTAACCTCCGAGGCTTTGAGCATTTCATCCAGTACAATAACAGCATTTGTATAGAAACTGATTTCGACAATACCGATGGCATTATATATAGCCTTATATTTAGAATTAATCATATGCTTTGTCCTTTAGAGCCTGTTCAGGCTCTCATTGTACCCGTCATTTTGGCGGATTGGCTCTTAGTAATTACTTTATTGCAGGAAGAATTTTAGCTATGTCGTCATGCGGTCTTGGAATTACATGTTCGCAAACAAGTTCTCCCAATCTGGAGGCCGCTGCCGCACCTGCTTCTACTGCAGCTTTAACCGCACCAACTTCTCCCTTTACAATAACAGTAACAAGTCCCGAGCCAATTTTTTCAGTACCTACAATTTCCACTCCTGCCGCCTTGAGCATTGCATCTGCGGCTTCAATAGAGGCAGTTAATCCTCTTGTTTCTATTAATCCGATTGCTGTCATATTCTCACCCTCCCGTAATATTTAATTTATTTGAATTTTACCTTTGATATCCGGCCCAGCTTTTGCGTTCCTTCATACGGATTATCAATTACACTGATTATAACCTCATCCTTGCTGTTAAATTGCAGTGCCGCTTCCTTTGCTATTTCAGCCGCTATCCTTACATCTGATATGCTTCCTTCAAATTTGACCTGGACAGTAAGAGGTATATGGGCACTGGTATCCTTCGGATTGATTGTATCAATTCCCAATATTTCAATATCAACTGTTTTACAGGCTTTATTCATGGCATATACGGCCACACCATAGCCCGCAACTTCTAAAAAACCCATTGCCATATAAATTTTCCACCTCACTATATGATTCTGAAGTTGCCTTCTGCCAAAGCACATCTTCTCTGTCTTGTAAATGAAACCGCATTGGTAATTCCTTCTCCTGTGGGACCGGCAATTGTCATAGTGGTATGACCTTCTCCATCAAACCCCACACCTGCAAGGGTAGCCGCATTCTTAACAAATATGGTTGCTTCAATAGCCCGTGCAAATTTTGTAAGATTGTCAACATTCTTTGAAAACATTGAAGCGGTATGCCTGTTGCCATGTTCTGCATTCATGGCAAATCCGATGCCCTCATCCAGATTTTTGAACTTTACAATCGGAAGTACAGGCATCAATTGTTCCAGCATCACAAAGGGATGGTTGCAGTCCACCTCGCAAATCAGCAATCTTACGTCGGATTTGCCGGGTATTCCAATTGCCTCCAGCATCTTTCCGGCATCCTGACCCACCCACTTTTTGCTGACATGGTATTCTCTTCCCCCGGGAGCTTCATCATATGTGAGAACCAGGCTCATTATCTTATCCAACTGCTCGTTGCTAAGAAGATAAGCGCCTTCATTTATCATTTCATAGATCAGGTCTGTTGCTACCGGCTCCTGAACGAATACTTCTTTCTCAGCCAGACAAAGCAGATTGTTATCAAAGGATGCCCCCTTGTAAATTTCCCTGGCAGCATGCCTGATATCTGCTGTTTCGTCTACAATAACAGGAGGATTGCCGGCTCCGGCTCCAATTACTTTTTTACCTGATTTAAGCAGGGCTTTGACCATGGGCATGCCTCCTGTTCCCACAAGCAGACGGACTTTTTCGCTCCGGCACAAAATATCTACGGTCTCAAGGGTAGGCTCCTTGATCATTGTCAGGAGATTTGCCGGTCCGCCCTCTGCCTCTATTGCACGGTTTATCATCTGCAGACAAAACGCACAGCACTTTTTTGCAGAAGGGTGCACATTGAAGACAACAGCGTTTCCGCCGGCAAGCATGGAAATGGCATTGTTTATTATAGTTTCTGTTGGATTGGTGACAGGTGTGATAGCTCCGATCAAACCAAACGGAGCCTGCTCAACAATTGTTAATCCGTTGTCTCCCGAGGTGGCAGAGGTTTCAAGGCATTCTGTTCCTGGAGTCTTTTCTATTACCAGCAAATGTTTTTGAATTTTATCTTCATAACGTCCCAGGTTTGTTTCTTCCCTGACCATCATAGCAAGCTTTTCAACATTTGCCCGCGCTGTTTCTCTGATTTTATTGATAAGCCTGTTGCGATCTTTTAATTTAAATTCGTTAACATAAATCTTCTGCGCCTCATAAGCCGCATCTATTGCATCTTCCATTCTGCCAAACACGCCATATTCACCTTTTACACTTGTTTCGGGTACAAATATATGAGATGCAGTTGCAGCTTTAGAAATCATGGCAGTTGAGTTTTCAGAAGATTTATTTACGGAAATATTATTTTTAGCCGGGCTATAGGTTTTAATCTCAGGTTCTGGATTTATATTTCCGTTTGCCAGCACATTGTTTAAAACCCTTTGTACGATAAGTTCTATATCTTTTGCCTGAATATTCACCTTTGTCACTCCTTTAAGCTTTCCAGAACCTGAGAAGTTATTCTTTTTACAAGTTCATTCAGCATTTGTTCTTTGGATTGGCTTCGGATTGAAATTTCACAACCTGATTTTGAATCCACATATGTGGCATTTTGTTTTATTTTTTCCTGACGGTTGCCTGTTACAACGTCCTTGTCATTGGTAGCCGTGATTGAGCAGGGAGGAATTCCTCCTGTTTTAATGCCAAGCTTTTCTCTGATTTCAAGCAATTCGCTTACCTGGCTGCAGCTTAATTCATTTGCTTTTCCGATTATATTTCCCGTATACATAAGAACTGTTGCATAATACTCTAAAGACTCTAGACGGTAGTATGCCTCAAATACATCCTTTCCCCAGGATAAAGCCCCGTGGTTTGCAAGCAATACCGCATTGTGCGACTTGCAGTATGGAGCCACAGAATCAGGTACATCCGTACTTCCCGGAGTAGCATAGTGGGCTATAGGCACTGAACCCAGATTTACAACTGCTTCGGGTAAAATGGCCCTGTCCAGGCTGATACCTGCTATGGCAAATGATGTTGCAACCGGAGGATGCGCATGTGTTACTGCCATTACCTCAGGATTTTCATTGTAGACCCTCAGGTGCATCTTCACCTCTGATGAGGGCTTATATCTGCCTGCCAGCACTTTGCCGTCCATATTTATTTTAACCATCATATCCGGTGTCATATATCCTTTTGATACGCCGGCAGGTGTGGTCCAGATTGCATTTGAACCGGCCCTGATGCTGATATTGCCATCATTTGATGCTACAAAGCCTTTATAAAACATCCTTTTTCCGATTTCAACAATAGCTTTTTTTGCTTCAAAATCCGAAAGGTATTTGGCTCCGCTGTAGACTGCCATTTAATCATCTCCTTTCTGATTATTTTTTAAGTATTCTACTTTTTTTCCTGAGCCGCCGCTTTCTTTGCAAATATCTCTTTAAAAGTTTCGCTGTATGGTGCTTTGGCAATTCCGTATTCTGTTATTATTGCTGTGATCAGATCATTGTCGGAAACATCAAAGGCAGGATTGAATACTTTTACCCCCTTTGGAGCCATACGCTCCTTGTACCACATTTCTGTGACCTCTTCGGCCGGTCTCTCTTCAATATGAATTCCGTTTCCTGTAGGGCATTCCATATCAATTGTGGAAGTCGGGGCACATACATAAAATGGTATGCCATAACGTTTTGCCAGTATGGCCACACCTGAGGTTCCTATCTTATTTGCGGCGTCGCCGTTTGCTGCTACACGGTCACAGCCCACGAATACAGCCTGGATCCAACCGTTTTTCATTACAATTGATGCCATATTGTCACAGATAAGTGTTACATCGACTCCGGAGGAATGAAGTTCATATGCTGTAAGTCTTGCACCCTGGAGAAGCGGTCTGGTTTCATCGGCAAATACCTTGAAGTTATAGCCTTTTTCCTGTCCCAGATATATGGGCGCCAGTGCCGTCCCATATTTTGCAGTTGCCAGCTGACCGGCATTGCAGTGTGTCAGGATGCCGATCCCGGGTTCAACCAATGAAAGTCCATATTCACCTATTGTTTTGCAAACCCAGACATCCTCTTCTTTGACGGCAACAGCTTCATCGTGCAGGAGCTGCTTTATTTCAGCCACCGATTTATCAGGATTATCCAAAACTACTTTTTCCATGCGGTCAAGTGCCCAGAAAAGGTTTACGGCTGTGGGCCTTGCTGAAGCGAGATAAGCTTTTGCTTCCTTAAACTTTCTGTAGAATTCTTTGTGATTATCCGCCTCTATTTCTCTGGCTCCCAGATATATTCCAATTGCGGCTGCCACTCCAATAGCTGGAGCGCCTCTTACCTGCAGTAAATAAATTGCATCCCATATTTCTTTTTGAGTTTTGAGGTGCAACATGTTTGTTTCATAGGGCAGCCTGGTTTGATCAATGATTACCAGCTGATTTTTCTCATCATCCAGGCTCACTGTTTCATAAGTCATGATATTTCTTTCTTCCATTCTTAATAGCCCCTTTCTTTTGGTTTAGCTTTTGCATTTATGATAAGGCGTTAATTAACATTTTCAAGAGCCCTTTTAAGTGCACCTGTAAAGTCCTTGCCTGTTTTGTATTGTTCGCGGTTCATGATAAAATCCTTGCCGGCAAGTATGCATATTTTTTCAGCCCGGGCTCTTTTTGCTTCATCGGAAATTGTTGTTATGTCTTTTACATTTGCCAGACCAACTATCCTTCTGATCATTTCAAGTCCCGATACCGCCGCAGTATCCCTCAAAATAGTACCCAGATACCATTCCTTAAAACCTTCCGTCTTTGCCATGTGGTCAGTGACATTTGCATCAAATGCAGCATTGTATTTTTCAATAAATAGATCAATCAGCTCTGTGACGGTATCTTCTATCCATTTTAAATATGACTGCTTTTGGTCCTCACCTTCTATTGCCGCATCTGCATTGTTCCACGCAAACAGCAGATTTGCCACTATATTTCCTATGTCATAGCCCATGGGACCATAGAATGCAAACTCAGGATCAATTACTTTTGTGGATTCCTCGGTAATAAATATGGAGCCTGTATGAAGATCTCCATGTATCAAAGACTGGGCATTGTTCATAAAATCAAATTTGCATTTGGCCACCTCAGCATGGAGCTTTTTGTCCTCATAAAGTTTTGCCTGTACAAAATCCTTGACCGGTGCAAAGACATTATTTCTCTTGCCCAGATCATTGTAAGGTTCGGTATATACAAGATCTTCACTTATTTCACAGAGCTCCGGATTGATATATCTCTGCACACTCAGTTTCTTTGCTTTATGTTCGGTGCAAATATCTGTTGTCAGCAATAGTGTATTAACAAGAAAAGTAGAAATGTGATCTGCGAACATCGGAAATTTCTTATGTTTTATAAGTGCCGTTCTCATAATGGTGTGATCTGACAGATCCTGCATGGAGCAGCAGCACATAATACTATCATATTTATAAACTTCGGGCACAAATCCCGGAGCCAGTTCTCCCTGTTTTATAAGAACCTCCGCCTCTATTCTTGCTCTGTCGGTTGAAAGCTTAATTTCATCTGAAATTCTGGCCTCGCGACCGGCCTGTTTCACAATGACTGATTTTCCTGTAGCCTCTTCCCATACCTTATAGACATAGTTAAGATTGCCATCTCCTATTTCTCTGGCTTCGAGTACCGCATCCGCATTAAAGATATTGAGCTTTTCCCTAACATATTCCTTAATATCTTCGGTGTTCATTAAAAAATAATTATCAAACTTTGGCATGTCATTTCCCCCTCTAATCTTTTTATTTTTTCGACCTGAAGTATGTGCTGGCAAGTGCTAGAATCAGTACTGCGCCTTTTACAATATCGAGAGAATAATAAGGGACTGAAAGCATAACAAGACCATTTTCAAGAATACCTACCAGCAATGCTCCTACAAGTGTTCCGATTGCATTCGGCTTTCCTGTTCCTGCAACTGAAAAACCGATATACGCTGCCGCAACCGCCGGCATAAGATAACCCGCGCCTGCATTAATCTGAGCTGATCCAACTCTGGATGCCAGCATTATACCGCCGAAGGTTGCAAAAAATGTTGACATAAAATATGCAAGAGTACGATATTTATTGACTGCTATACCTGAAAGTCTTGCAGCTTCCAAGTTACCTCCAACAGTATACATATATCTTCCATGCTTTGTATAAGTCAGGAATATGTGAACCAGAATTACAATTACCAACATTATTATAATTATCCACGGAGCCTGTCCAATCAGCTTGAAAAATGCTGGTACCTTTCCCGTTGTGGGCGTACCGTCAAGCCTTGCCATGTTTTCCGAGACCGATCCTCCGCCCGCATATGTCATGGCCA
The DNA here is from genome assembly GCA_023426005.1 of Bacillota bacterium. Lineage (GTDB taxonomy): Bacteria > Bacillota > Clostridia > Acetivibrionales > DSM-1351 > Ruminiclostridium. Next base: position 17,928 of record JAFABO010000030.1, read on the forward strand.
CACCCTGGAATACAAACATAGTTGCCAGTGTTACAAGCATATCAGGTACTTTGACCTTTACTATAAAGAATGCATTGATAGCAGCTATTGATAAAGCAATTAATATTGTTGCAACAATGGATAAGCCCGTGGACATTCCATGCCATACAAACATTGTCATGATCAGTGCATCCGCAAAGGTTGCCGTTGAACCTACCGACAGGTCAAAGCCGTTTACTGTAAGGGATATGGTTACACCGATAGCTATAACCGTAACAATGGAAATACTGCGCAGGATTGTAATCATATTGCTCATTTTCAGGAATGTGTCGGGCATAATTGCAGAAAAGAAAATAAATAAGAGTATAATAGTTATTACTGTTCCCCATTTAGTTAAAAAATCAACCGGCGAGAACTTGTTTTTTGATTTGGTTAAGTTGAGTTCCATAATCAATGACCTCCTGTAGAATAATAGAGAAGTTCTTCTTCACTAGTAGTTGAGACCTCTACTTCATTAACAATTCTGCCGTCGTACATAACATACGCCCTATCTGCAATTGCAAGTATTTCAGCAAACTCGCACGAAGCATAAATAATACCTTTACCCATGGCCGCCAGCCTTTCGATCAGCTCAAAAATATCGCGTTTTGCTCCCACGTCCACACCTTTAGTAGGTTCATCAAAAATATATATTTCAGCGTCTGAAACAATCCATTTGCCAACAGCTACTTTTTGTTGATTTCCGCCTGACAGGAATTTTACAAATTGGTTTTCGGAAGGCGTTTTGATTCCAAGGTCTTTGATTATACCGCGTGCCGCTTCCTTTTCCTTCTTTTTGGATACAAAGCTTAATTTATCACTGTATTTTTTAAGAGATGTGGCTGACAGGTTGGAATAGACAGGATCTTCTACCAGAATTCCCTCTTTTCTTCTTTCTTCAGGAACCAATGCTATTCCCTGTTTAACTGCTGAATGAGGATCTTTTATCTTAAGGATTTTTTTATGAAGTCTGATTTCCCCGCTGCCCTGCCTCATAGCTCCGAACAGGGTCTTGCAAAGTTCAGTTTTACCTGCGCCTACCAGACCGGAGATTCCAACGATTTCACCTTTTTTAACCTTCAAATTTATATTTTTAACAGCTCCAGTTTTCTCATTCAAAGCATTAACTTCAAACATTACTTCCCCTATAGGTATCTTTTTCTTAGGGTACGTATCATCAAATTTTCTTCCAAGCATCAATTCTACGATAGCTTTTGGAGTAAGGTCATTGTCAATTATTCTTTCTGCAACCACTCTGCCGTCTTTCATAACAGTGATGGTACGGCATATCTCAAATAATTCATGAAGTCTGTGAGAAATAAAAATTATTCCGACATTGTCTTTGTTCGCCAATTCCCTGACAATTCTAAAAAGTTCTTTCGTTTCACTATTACTTAATGGTGCCGTCGGTTCATCCAGTATTAAAAACTTACAATCTTCAACAGTAGCTCTGGCAATAAGCACCATCTGCTTCTGAGCAAGTGTCAATTCACTTACCAGTTTGTTAACATCCAGATCCATGTTGAATTTTCCCAGGATATCTTTTGCTTTTTTCTTTATTTCATTCCAATTGATAAATTGTTTGCCGCCCATTTTATTAACAATGCTGTTAAGCATAATATTTTCAGCAACGCTTAAGTACGGAATAAGTGCGGTATCTACTTCCTGATATACAATTTCTATACCAATTTTTTTAGCCTCTCTCGGATTTCTTATTTCGAGGGGCTTGTCATCAATAAATATCTGACCCTCATAGCCCGGATTCGCACCGGCCAACACTTTCATAAGAGTGGACTTTCCCGCTCCATTCGCACCTATAAGTGCACATATATTTCCGCTTTCCATTTCATAATCTACATTAGATAGAGCTTTGACACCCGGAAATTCTATTGAAATATTGCTCATTCTAATTTTTGTAGCTTTTCTCTGCTGCATCATTTCACCCCCGCAATTATCAGGGTACTAATAATTTGCTAATAGAAAAGTGGAGTGTACCTTTTCTATTAGCATAAATCATTAGTACTAAAAATTGAGATTATTTGCTGTTTGCTTTTCTTAGTTCGTCCATCCAGGGTTCATTGTAGGCATCCGATTTTCCCCATCCGGGAACAACTTCGTTCAGGGTTGTCATGATTGTATCTGATTTCAACTGTTCAGCTTTTATTAAATTTGCTTCAAGATTGAATGCCTCAGGAGTCTCTTCACCTTTTAATTTCTTAGCAAGAATTCTCATGTCAACTGTCCCGATAAGTTTAGGGTCAACTGCTGCCGTGGCCTTCCAGATGCTGTCTTTTTCCATCATCAGGTTTATATCCTGGTTTGAAATATCTATGGAAATAAGCTGAATATCATTCCTCTTCGCTTCCTGCATTGCCTTATATCCACCCTTTGCCAGTTCATCCCATGAACCCCATATTGCATCTATGGAACCTGCAGGATACTTGGACAATACAGCCCCGACACGGGAGGAAACTTCACCCTGCACATCATCAAGTGTGGATGGTCCGATAAGTTCGACTGTTTTGATCTTGCCCTCCGCTTCATACTTTTTATAGATCTCTTCACGCCTGTCAAGAGGAGGTACCCCAGGTCCAAACCACAGTTTTAATATCCTGGCCGGTTTATTGGGTGATCTTGCGATAATCTCATCAAGAGATAACTGCGCCAATGCGTAGTCATCCTGTGCTGTAGAAGTGATTCCTTTGGGTATAGCATTATCTTTAAAAGCAGTGTCAAAAGTAACAACTTTCATTCCTTTGTCCAGTGCCGGTTTTAACATATCGCTTGAGTACTCAACTTTACCATGGGAAATAATGAGTCCATCATAATTTTTTTCAATTTGCTGTCCTACAAGTTCCTGGAATTTTGCATCGTCGCCATTGGATATAAAGGTATCCACCTCATACCCCAAAGCTTTTCCTTCCTGTACCGCACCATCCAGGAATTGCTTGGTATGGTCGTCAGAAGGCAGGTTTCTAATTACTGCAATTTTAATTTTCTTTGTTTCAGCTGTACCCTGTGAGCCGGTGCCTGCAGTTGCATCCCCGGCTTTGCCTGTCCCGCAGCCGGCAAGGGTTGATGTCACAACTGCCGCAATCATGAGCATTGAAAGAAGCTTTCTCTTCATATAAGTACCTCCCATAAACTAAGTGTAAAATAACTTTTATATTAATAACTATGGGCATTGGGCACTCCACTGATCACCCATAGGTATCACCGCATTAAATCAGGCCTGCCGTACTTTCTCTTTCTATCAGTTTTGTTGTAACCAGCATTTTTACTGTTTCCGCCGAGGGGTTGTTAATCTTTTCATCCAGCAGTTTTACTGCCAGTTCACCCATTCTCTCCTTGTATACCCTTATAGTTGTCAATGGCTTGTCCATCATGGTGCAGAAGGGAATATCATCAAACCCGATAACCGATATCCCGTCGGGTATTTTTATTCCGTGGGCTTTTAATGCTTTTGCGGCACCAATTACTATTGTGTCGTTGGCTCCTACGAAAGCTGTCGGCAAATCGCCCGATATCTGCTTCAAGTGCTTTGACATATCCTGATAGGCACCGTCCAGATTTGGTTCAACATGGAGTATCATTTGATTTTTATCCAGGCCAAACTCTTCCATGCTCTTTAAAAAAGCCTCTGTCCGCTGATCAAAATTGGTAAACCTTATTACACTGTCCAGATATCCTATTTTCTTATGCCCCAGAGAAACCAGATAACTTACTGCTTTGTAAATTCCATCAAAATTATCCATAACTACCGAATCGATATCATGCTTTTGAAAAATATTGTCAACTGCTACGATCGGAACAGAAATATCTTTTAACAGGGAAACATCTTCAGATTTTGCCTCTGTTCCTAAAAAAACTATTCCCGCATATTCTTCATAATCAATAGCTTTTATTTCTGACTGAAAATCAGTTTCCATAATATTTTTAATTATGAGAGTATATCCCAAGTTACGGGAAGCATACTCAATAGAATCGATTACTCTGGCTATAAAATCGCCGTTCTGCTCAACTGCAGCACCACTTCCGATATACTTGATAAAAAGGATATTCTTTTTGGGAGTGCTTGTCCTTTTGGCATATCCATATTTATTTGCTATTTCAAGAATCTTATTACGGGTTTCCTCACTCACTCCGGCCCTGTTATTAAGTGCTAAAGACACAGTGGCTTGAGATACTTTTGCCAATTTGGAAATTTCTTTAATGTTCATATTGACCACCTATTGTTTTAAATTTTGTTTTAGCCTTTACCAAAATCAATTACGGTTCAAAGCCCTCGCCTTCAAGGCGAATTATGCCTTTGAGCTGGCTTTGAACGCAGTTTGGGTTTTAATTTGATTTTGACTTCAGGGGGCTTTAGCCTCAAACCCAAACTCTCGGCTTTCAGCCGATAGTAATTGACTTAGGAACTTTAGATAACTTAAAGTGTTTAGTTAAAAAAGTGAATTATTATTTAAGTATTTCCTTGGTCTGTTTTTAAATTTCACTGTTAAATTCGTTTACTTCAATTGAAGTATAGCATATCATTTTTAAAATCACAATAGTTTTTTTAACACTTTTTTAATTTTTTTGTCTAAGTTTGATATATTTCCTTAACTTTGATAAGACTTTTTATTCTTTTTGTACATTTTATTATGCAAATGGTTGTTTCAAGGTTTAAAATGTTTATCTAAATTTTATTTAAAACTTTAGTATTATTTTAGTTAAAGTTTAGATGTAAAATAAAAAAAGGCTTTCTATCAGAAACCGCCTCATAGAAAGCCTTTTTTATGTTTATGGACCGGACTTACGCCCGCCACATATTATTGTACATTAACCCATTTTTGTTCTTTAGCAGATTCCAGAATCCTATCGCACAGCAGCAGTTCTCTAAAGCCGCTTTTAAATGTCGGAAAATCCGGTTCCTGACTTCTGCCTGAGCCATCATTTGCAATAAAGCTATAAACCTTCTTAAACATCTGTTTTGATGTATCATAAAAACCTTCATTATGGCCTCCGGGCAGGCCTGTTATTTCTCTGGCGCAGGAATCCAGAAGAGACGGTTCTTTCATAAGTAATTCGTTATTTCCGTCCCTTTTCCCAATCCACATTTCGTTGGGCCTTTCCGAATCCCAGGATATTGATTTCCTGGTGCCGTAAACCTCAAAGAAGAGCCTGTTTTTTCTTCCTGCCGCCATTTGGTTTACAGTCAATGAGCCATGGGCACCGTTTTCAAATCTAAGCAGTACTGAAGCATAATCTTCAGTATTTATACTGATATCCTCATAGTCTTTTTCGTCAAATACCCTTCCGGAATATGTTTCAACTGCCTTCAATGCTTTTTTCCTGACAGGATAAAACGTCGCAAGATCGGAGCATACCTGTGTTATTCTCGAGCTTGAAATGAATTCAATCATATCACACCAGTGTGAGCCAATATCTGCAACAGCTCTGGATTCACCGCTCAATGAGGATTCTAACCTCCAGCTGTAATCAGTTTCGAATAAAAGCCAGTCTTGTTGATACGAACCGTTTATAGCCACTATTCTCCCAAGTTCACCGCTTTCAACCATTGCTTTGGCCTGATGTATAAGCGGATAGAATCTGAGGTTAAAGTGAACTGCGTTGACGAGTTTTTTCTCATCTGCAAGGTTTATGAGTTCTCCCGCCTGTTCAACCGTAATTGCCAATGGCTTTTCACAGATTACATGCTTGTTTGCAAGAAGCGCTTCTTTACAGATATTAAAATGTGTAAAATTAGGAGTACATACATGAACACATTTTATATCCCTGTCAAGCAGGAGATCACGGTAATTACCGTAATATTTCGGTATTTCCAACTGCTCCGCCTTTTTTTGGGCTATCCCGTCACTGATATCTGCAACAGCTGCTACCTCTACAAAGCCCAATCTTCTTAGTGCATCTATATGTGCAGGGCCGATGAACCCTGTCCCGATAATACCAGCCTTAATGTTTTGCATACCAGGCCATCCCCCTATAATTATTTCTTCTGAATATGACAGGTTTATATCAAGCTTTTGAAGTAAGTACCTTCTTCAAGCCCTCAAAGCTTTTTGATATTCCGTCAAAGTGGTCTGAATTATACTCCTCCTGCTCAACAATATAGGGTATTTTATTGGGATCCGCCAATTTTGCTACTGCTTTAAAATCAATAATACCTTGGCCTATATACACATTATCCTTGAGATTTTCAGAAATCTCCTTGGCATGTATGGCACATACTCTTTCCTGCTTTGCATAGGAAGTAATATATTCAACCGGATCAAGACCCGCATATGCAATCCAGTATAAGTCAGGTTCCAGCATTAGTGAAGGAGCAAGTTCCATTAAAATGTCAAGAGCATATTTACCTTCAAATTTTCTGAATTCCTGAGCATGGTTGTGGTAGCCTACCTTTATTCCTTTTTCAGCTGCTATTATTGCACATTTTTCAAGTACTGCGGCAGCATCTTTAATCTCTTCAAGCGAATTGCAGTCAAGCCAGGGGCACACAATCATCCGGTAGCCTACATTTATTGCATATTCCAGTTCTTCATTAAACCTGTTCTCGAACTGATCTATACCAACATGTGATGAGATGGCAGTCAAGCCATACTTTGACAGCAGCTCCTTCATTGAAGCAGGATCATAACCGAAGTAGCCGGCAAATTCAATCGACTTATAGCCAGCCTTGGCGGTCATTTCAAGAGCTTTTTCATAATTTTCCGCTTCTTCTTCCTTTATTGAATACATTTGCAATGCGATATTCATAGTTAAACCTCCACAATTTTTTTATTTTTATCATGTCCAATCAAATACTATACCCATGTAATCATCTTTTTTATTTCTTAAATTATCATAGGCTTCCATACATTTTTCCGGTTTTATAATCTCTGTAACCAAACCACTGACATTGATCCGTCCGTTTTTAATGAAGTTAAACATGATTTTTGAATTTCTTTCCAGGGAATGTTTAACGAAAGCATCTTCATTTACAGGGTACTTCCATTCATGCGCCCCCTTAAAGGTAACATTAAAAGCAGCTAAATGGCAATGATTTAAAACCTCTGTCAGATTGACATTATGTGGGGCCCGTGGACTTCCCAGAAAAATAATTTCGCCGTTTTGTGCAAGCAGCTTCAAGTTTGAGGCACCCACAGCCGGCAGTCCGGTGGCTTCTATACAGGTCGAAACCATTTTGCCTGAAGTTATTCTTTTTACTTCCTCCTCCAGGTCGCATTCTTTACTGTTTACTGTATAATCAATACCGCACTTCTCAGAAATATCAAGTCTTTTCTGGCAAACATCAGCGGCTATAACTATTCCACCCTGAATTTTTGCAAGTTGTGCAGCCATATTTCCGACCAGGCCCTGACCTGTTACCAGAACATAATCTCCGAATTCTATGTTTGATGTTCTGACCGAGGTGGCTGCAATGGTAGCCATTCTGACCAATGGTACATATCTATCGTCCATGCCCTCTGGTACCTTTAGAAATATTCCGGTTACAGGTAATATTTCATATTCGGTATGCGAACCATAGCAGAAAATCTTATCACCAATTTCATAATCTGAAACATCAGGGGCTTTATTAACTATTTCCCCAATACAGCAGTAGCCCATCACCCCTGGAAGAGGGAACCAGCTTTCACCTCCGGAAAGACATGCAAGTTCAGTTCCTGTGCTTATCAATGAGTATAACTTTTTTAACAAAACATGGCCTGCCGGAATGTTCTGCTCATCAACAGTATCCTTTTGCAATTCAACTCTCCATGGTCCGGCAAATACAACTTTTTTGTACTCCAACATAATAAAGCTCTCCTTTTTTATATAAAATTGTTATTCTTCTACCTTGAAATTAGCCTCCCCTAGCCCTTTACAGAACCTGCGGTCATACCTACAATAATTTTTTTGTAGAAAATGGAGTAAACAATAATTACAGGCAGCAAAGCTACTATCATTCCGGCCATAAATTGTGCATACTTTGCAGTATATGCCCCCTGGAAGTTTCTCAAACCCACAGGTATAGTCTTGAGAGAGTCAGCTTTAACAAGTATCAGTGCAAAGGGAAATTCATTCCAGGTACCCATAAAGGTCAATATTATTACAGTTGCGATTACCGGGCTGCAGAGCGGCATTATAACAGAAAACATGGATCTTACAATGCCACTCCCGTCTATAGTCGCCGCTTCTTCAAGCTCTACGGGTATTCCGCCTATAAAACTCTCCATTAAAAATATAGCCATTGGCAATCCAAATGCAATGTAAACCGGTATAAGGGTCATTCTTCTGTCCAGGAAATCCAGGGCTTTAAATTCCATAAATATGGGTATCATAAGTGAGTGTAACGGAATCAGCATACCCAGCATAAACAAACCGTATATTAAATTTCTCCCCCTAAAGCTGAATCTTGAAAGGAAGTAGGCTGCGATAAAAGCTGTCAGCACAACAATTACCACGGTGATTATGCAATTATAGAACGAGTTGATTGAATAATATCCCAATTTCCCGGTTTTGATTGCTTTCAGATAGTTGCTGAATTGAAGCGAACTAGGCAATGCAATGATGTTTTGTGCAAACTCCGCCTCAGTTTTGAAGGATGAATAAAACATCCATATAAAAGGGAATATACAAAAAACCGAAAAAATCAGCATTATAACATTTACAAAGAAGTCAGAAATCCTTCTATTAATTATTTTAACCTTATCATTCATATCTCTTCCCCCCTAATGCAGCCCTTGAGGATAGGGTTATTATAAAACTGAGAATGAGGATTCCTATGGCTATAGTACTGCCGTAACTAAGTTTCATTCTGTCAAAAGAAATATTATAGGCGTATAGTGCCAATACCTGGGAACTCTTTCCGGGTCCTCCGTTAGTAAGCACCAATATATGATCAAAAATCTTCATTGTTCCTGAGACGCAAATCATTACTGCAACTTTAAATGTGTCGTATATCATAGGAAGGGTTATATAAAATGACTTCTGAATCTCATTACATCCATCAAGACTTGAACATTCAAATATTTCTTCCGGGATACTTTTTATAGCCCCCATGAACATTATCATATAAAGTCCTACAAATTGAAGTACAACAGGCAATGAAACAGTCAAAATAATGTAGCTTGGATTGTCCAACCATGGGTGTATTAATTTATCGCAGCCAATAAGCGTTAAAAACCAATTGATCAGACCATAATCCTTATTGTACATCAGCGACCAGACAAATCCGATTACTATCGCAGAGACAACAACCGGGAAAAAAATAACCGTACGATGAAATTCTTTAAATTTAAGTCCTCGTGAAATTAATAGAAATGAAACTATCAGTCCCAATCCTACCTGCCCGACAGTACACAATATTACTATCAATAAATTGTTCCAGGCAGACATCCAAAATTCTCTGTCCTTTGCAAGCTCTACGTAGTTAGCTAAGCCTGTAAAATTCATAGTTTTTCCGCCTGTCCAATCAAACAGGCTGTAGTATCCCGATACAAAAATCGGAAGGACTACTATGAAAAGAAACAAACCTAAGATTGGCCCAAGAAAAAGCACAAAGGTTAAAGGTTTTGGGCTTTTTAATTTTTTTGCCGCCATATAGTCTCCAACTCCTTTTCCTCCTGTAATTATCAGTTATCCGGGTATAGGTTTAGGCCTATACCCGGATAAGTTACACTGGCAAACCATTTAAATACTACTTCTTTTCCATTTCCTTCTGAGCCAGTTCACAATACTTCTGTGCAGACATTGAACCAATTAATAATTCCTGCATATTAGAGTACAGGGCATCTACTACGTTTGGAGCCAGCTGCACGTCAAATACCGGTGCATATACTGATTCATCATTTAACTTAAGGAGTTCGTTGTACAGCGCAGGCATTTTTGACTGATCAACCCTATCTGGTTTTGAAGCCGGCAAGCCTCTGTTTTCAACTATAAGGTTTGCATATTCAACACCTGTAACATAGTTTATGAAGTTTGCTGCAGCCTTTTTTTGTCCGTCACTGAGATTTGAGCTTACAGCCCAGCCCCAGCCGGCGGCAGCCTGATTAACATTGCCCGCACCCTTAGCACCTTCAACTGCCGGGAACTGTGCAATATGAGTAGCATTTAAAACATCTTCCGGAGCGTCGCTGCAAACAGCATCAACAGCCCAGAAGCCTTCAATGAACATCGCCGCTTTTTTATTGTAATAAAGTGTTCTCTGCTGCATATTATCAATAGAATTCATGTCAGTATTAAATGTACCGTTTTTGGCCATTTTGGCAAATTCACCGGTTGCCTCAACAATTTCAGGATCCGTCCACTTTGCTCCATTACCGTCTCTTAGGCTTAAGTACCAGTCAACAGGTGCATAACGGTAAACAATTGTATTATAAATGAGTGATTCAGCAACCCATTTACCTTTGTTACCCATTGCTATCGGAATATAACCTTTGGCTTTTATCTTATCTATAGCACTCAATAAATCCTTCCAGGTTGTTGGAAATGAGTCAATTCCGCATTCCTTAAATATTTCTTCATTCCAGAATATATTATGGTTATTACCCATCTGGAACGGAGCGGCATAGCTCTTTCCTTTATATGTGAAGTCATCAAATACGCCGTCTTTATATCCATCTTTCAGACCAGAAACTAATGAAATAATAGGGTCTATTTCAATAATCTGATTGTTATCTACGAGACTCTGAACCATTGTACCCTTTAATTCAAATACATTTGGCAATTCATTCGCAGCAGCGTATGTTTTCATTTTTGTTTCATATTCATCATGAGGTATTTGTTCCTCGTTATACTCAATATTGGGGAAATCCGCTACAAATTTTTTCTTCATAGCATCAAATGCTTTAGCGTTGGCATCAGCATCAGGAGTGTTAAACATCCCGAAAACCGATAATTTAGCACTTTCGTCCTGGGCGGCAGCACTGCTTGAGCCGGCAGCCGACGCAGATTCAGGTGCACTGGCTGAAGAGTCTGTAGCCACCTTGGCACTTCCACATCCTGCAAATATAATAGCCAACACCAAACAAAGTACTAAAAAAATACTACAATTTCTTTTCATTGTATTACCTCCTAAAATATTATTTTTTCCCCAAAGCTTTAGGTAAATAGTATAGTTAAATAATAACTAATTAATAGCTCATGAACAATTACATGTATTGTACTTTTTGTGCAATTTTTTATACTTTTATCAGATCAATTTTGTGCTATGTGTACAAATTTGTACACCTGTGATAAAACTTCATATATTAAAAAAAGGATGTGCATTTTACACATCCCTGATTATGACTGGCTATTTTGACAAAAGCTGCTCCCTGTATTCCTTGGCTGTCAAGCCTGAATACTTTTTGAAATTAATATTAAAATACCTATAGTCATTGTATCCTACCATTTCAGCTATATGATAGCTTTTAAGGGATAAATCCTTTAAAAGCTCCTTTGCTTTATCCACTCTGTATTTATTAATCCATGTTACAAAATTTATATCTGTCTCTTTTTTAAACACTCTGCTCAAATAGCTTGGAGTAATAAATAATTCCTTTGCTATTTCTTCAAGGGTAATATCTCTTGAGTAGTTTTCTTTTATATAATCGATTGATTTTTTAACAATAGCTCTGTAATTCTCCTTTTTCTCTTTTATAACCATATCAACCAGATTTAATATTTCACTTCTTACATAATTTGAACAGGTGTCAAGGTTTTCAAATTTATCTATTTTTTCAACGGGATTGAAATTTCCGCCATACGCTTCATTAACATTTATACCTATATTTTCAATAATTCCTGCTACAGATATTAGAAGCTTGATGCATTCCACCTTCATCATTTCCAAGCTTATTTCATTATCGCTGTATTTTGATAAAATTCCATCCAGAACATTTTTTATTGAATTAATATCAAGCTTTCTGACTGCTGAAATCAAATCCTTATCATAGCCAAAATTAGAAACAAGGCTCAAATTGTTATTTTCGTTATCTATATCACAAAATGTAAAAGTTTTATTCTTTCCAGAAACAGATTTATTCTGGGCTGCAAGTCTTGCTTCATTATAAGACCGCCCCAAATCATCTACTCCATAGCAATTACTGCCTATTCCGATTGTCAGGCTGATACTCACAAATTTTCTGACAAATTCAAGGATCTGATTGCACATGTTTTTTACAATATCATCCTTAATCGCCTTGCCATTTAACAAAATAATTAAATTCCAGCCTTTTCCGTAACAGACGGTAGGGTTCCATATTCCGCTGAAAACATCGTCAATTATATTTACAATGGCCGACTTCATTGTTTCCCGTTCAGAGTTAGTCCAATATTCTTCCTGTAGGATATAGTCATCTATATCTACTACAATAACCTTATACTCCGGGCCATTCAGGTTTATGCCCAGAGAAGCCGCATATATCACAGCCTCATTGTCTACCGATACGGAGGAAAATAATTTCATCAGATAGCGGTACTGTACCTGGGGAAGTCTTTGAGAAGGGTCAAGGTACTGCTTTATGGAAAGCTGACTCATTCGTTCAACTATACTGTTTTTCAATTCAGAAATAATTCTTATAAGATCGTCGACGTTGATAGGCTTTAAGAGATACTCGCTGACGCCCAGCCGGATAGCTCTCATTGCATATGAAAAATCATCATAGCCGCTAAAAACGATTACCTTAACATTGGGCTGGGAAATTTTTAGATTTGATACAAACTCTAAGCCATCCATTACAGGCATTCTAATATCAGTTAGAATAATATGCGGTTTTAGCTTTTTTGCCTTCTCCAGCGCTTCAGCGCCATTCTCAGCCTCTCCGACAACCTCTATATCCAGGGATTCCCAATCAATTGAGCTGATTATTCCTCTTCTTACAATGTATTCATCCTCTGCTATAAGAAGCTTTATCATCTTAACCTCCATGTTCCTCAGTTTTTATTACCGGTAAAGTCAGTATTGCATCAGTAGAACAGCCTGCCTCGTTATGATACTCCAGTCCAAACCCTTTTCCGAAATGTATCTTTATTCTGTCATTGACATTCCTGATGGCAAATCCCTTACTTCCTCTCATATAAACATTTTCCTCATCATTTGACGTTAAAAGCTCGTCTATTTCAGCAAGATCAATATTCCCTCCTGAATCTTTTACAGTCAATTTGAGCAGATCGCCTTCAATATGAGAGGAAATTTCAATCCTCCCCTTTCCTCCGTTTTTCTCAATTCCATGATAAATGGCATTTTCCACCAGAGGCTGCAGGCACTGCTTAACTACAATACAATCAAGAGTATCTGGTTCCAGCTTCATTTCTATTTCAATTGAATTCTGAAATCTTTTCTTTTGAATGATTATGTAATTGTTTAAATAGTCACTTTCCATTTTTAGTGATACTACCGACTTTTTAAACCTCGTTGACATCCTGAAAAGCTGAGAAAGTGCCATAATCATCTGACCTGATTCAGTTGCATTTTCAACTCTGGCCATCCAGTAAATTGTATCCAGGGTATTATATAAAAAGTGAGGATCAATTTGTGCCTGGAGCATCATTATTTCAGCTTCTCTGCGCTTTATTTTTCCCAGATAAACCTCTGTAATAAGAAACTTTATTTTATTGGACATTTTGTTAAAGCTTTCGGCCAATTCCCGCATCTCATCATTGGATTTAATATCAATATAATTATCAAAGTTTTCATTTTCAATGCTTTGCATCAATTTGCGCAGTTTTGTAAGATTATTCAGAATTTTTATTGATACTATCCCTGAAAAAATAGTACAGAATACCAGACATAATATAAAGCCAAGCCCAATGGCGAGAGGGATACCGGAAGTTGCCTGCATTGTGCTGACAGGAGTTGTACTTATTACTCTTATCCTGAAATCCTTCAGATTATAGTAGGTGTATAAATATTCGGTATTTTTATACATATCGGTATAGTAGCCCGATTGGCTGTTATTTATCCGGTCAGTATTCAATCCCATCTTAAATGGCTTTCCTATGGCGGTTTTATCCAGTGAGGAAATTACAATATTGTCATAGTCCACAATTGTCAATTCAGAATTTCCGGCTGTTTTATGGTACAGACCTGCAATTTCGTCTTCTCTGATATCAATTTTTATAATTCCAAGGTTGTTGGAGATATTATTGATATCCCTAAGTAAACGTACCAGGGAAAAAACCCTGACGTCTTTTTTATAAGTGTAGTCTACTGTATCCGGAAACCATATATACATGCCTTTATTTTTCATGCCCACATCTATAACTTCTTTTCTAGGAGCCTGGTAGTTTCCGTAGGATGTGAGAATCACATCTTTGAAACCTTTAATATACCACGAATTGCTTACTTTTTTTGAGCCTACGATATGCATCAGTGAATCGGTAATATTTGTTTGGTATTTCATATAAAGGTCTGTATCTGTTGAAGGCGAAAAGCTCATAAACGTTCTGACATCGTTATTCTGTATCAGGTATAAGGAAAGTGCCCTTACGTCATCCATTATATATTCAAGGTTGTTCCCTATCTGCATAACTGTATTGACACTGGACTCGCATGCTCTGTCATACATTACCTGGGTATTTTGTTTGTACGCAATCGTTAACATAGCAATGCCCGGGACAAGAGTCAGTAACAGTGTGGATAACCATAGCTTATATCGAAGACTGAAAAATTTATTTTTCACAAACTTTCCCCCACTGAAAGATTTATAAGAAACAAACTTATTATATATTTAAACTGAGAACACCTCAATTCTATAACAAATTATTTTTTCTGTAAACCATGCAGTCCTTTATTGAATGTATTTACATAAAGTATCATTTCAGTGATTTTCCTGAAATCAAATTCTTTTTGCTGCGTCCATGCCTGACATACAGAAAAAAAGAGTGTTGCAAAACTTGTGAAATTGTGCAAGACCCTCTGGTATATTAAATGTATTTATTACAGCTCAATAATAACATGCCTCCCCAGGTTTTCTGCTCTCCGTGCTGCTACACTCAAAAGTTTCAAGGCTTGACAATGATTTTGCCGCTTCGGCGGTACGAGTCATCTGTAAAAACGCGCTGAATATCTGATAGGGGCAGCGTATCGGTAATTAGATCCTTTACGTTAATTTTTTTTGAGTTTAACAGGTCCACAGCTCTCTGATATGTATATGGGTTGATAAAAGAGGCTTTGATCGAAACTTCACGTTTGAATAGGTCAAAAGGAGCCAGCGGAATTTTGCAGGCCGGATCAGTTAGTCCAAAAAGCATAGCTGTACCACCCTTGCCCGCATATTGAATAGCATCAGCCATAGTGCCTTTCAGCCCCACGCATTCAATTGTCACGTTTACGTTTTGTATAAATTGCTTTTTGAGAACATCAGGCACATTTTCGGTTAAAGGATCAATAGCAATATCGGCGCCAAGCTTCAATCCAAGTTCTCTTTTTTCTTTAACGGGTTCAACCAGAATCAGAGTAGAAGCGCCGTTTATGAGTACCAGTTGAAGCATAATTTGTCCGATAGGCCCGCCGCCGATGACCATGACGGTATCTCCCACTTTTATTCCGGACAGATCAATACCATGCAGACAGCAGGAGATGGGTTCTGCCATAGCGCCTTCCTCAAAGGACATTTTATTCCCCATTTTATATACCTGTTTTTGGTCTACAGTGCAATATTCGGCAAATCCCCCGTCAGTTGTGGTACCGATTCCTATCATATTCTCACAAAAATGTGCGCTGCCGGTTTTACAGTAGTAACACTCTCCGCACATATCGTTAGGGTCTATACAGACTCTGTCTCCGGGATGAAATTCCGTGACCCCGGATCCCACTTCTGAGATAACACCCGAAAACTCATGTCCCAAAATGGTAGGCGGCGTACACTTTGCGGCACCTTCTGCGCCTGAAAAGATATGCAAATCGGTTCCACATACCCCGCATGCCTTGACCTGGATTTTAACTTCATTAGGACCCGGCGATCTTGTTTCGGTCTCTTCCACACGGAAATCTTTAACTCCATAAAAAATTGCTGCTTTCATTTCAAAACCTCCTTCTTGAAATCACAAATATGTAATACTCTTTTGCAAATATTGTTTGTATAACTATGGGTTTATTTTAACAGACAATTTGCTGATGTCAATAATAATAATTACCAAAGTAATACTATATATACAGACACAGTACACAAAAATATCATAAATTGTAGCCTTTTCATTTTTATTTGTAATATAATAATATGAGTTAAAATAAACATATTATCATATATTAGAAGGAATGCAAATGAAGAAAACAACAACAGCGGAACTTAAAAGAATTAATAGAAGCAATATTTTTAAACTCATATATGCGGAACAAAAAATCGCAAAACAGGATATTGCCGCTAAGTTACATTTGAGCCTTCCACCCGTCACCCAATGCTTAAACGAATTGGAACATATGCAGCTTATAGAAAAAAAGGGGCATTTTGAGTCCTCAGGTGGCCGAAAACCCCAAGTGATCAGCTGTGTTCGTAAAAGCCGTATTGCTTTTGGAGTCGAAGTTCTGAAAAATCAATTACGGATTGTAGCTATCGATATCTACGGTTCCATTATTAAGGAACATCAATTAAATATAATATTCCAGAATACTCCGGAATATTATCGGCAATTCGGCGATTTTGTAAACTCCTTTATCCGTTCTTTGCATGCGGCCAGCAAACGCCTGCTTGGTATAGGTATTGCTGTGCAAGGGCTGGTTGCACCTGATGGTCAATCCATTTTGTACAGTACGTTATTGGACTGCACAGGAGTCCGTCTGGAGTATTTCAATCAAAATATTCAGTATCCCTGCCGGTTGATCCATGACTCGGAAGCGGCCGCTTACGCTGAACTATGGTTTTCCAAAGATATCACAGACGCAATCTATCTTTCTTTGAGTAAAAATTTCGGTGGTGCTGTTGTAATTAATTCCGCTTTATATAGAGGGCAAGGAATAGGCAGCGGACTCATTGAGCATATGGTTATAAAGCCCGGTGGACGGCCATGTTATTGCGGAAAAAAAGGGTGTCTTGAAACCTATTGCTCAGCGGATGCATTGACCGGAGAAAACTATAATTTAGATGATTTTTTCACCTCCCTGCGATCGGGGAAACCGGAGGAAACTGCCAGGTGGCATCAATATCTGGATGACTTGTCGGCTGCCATTGATAACATGCACATGCTGATTGATTGCGACGTTGTATTAGGAGGTCATATTGCCCCCTATTTGAATGAAAGCGATTTTAATCAACTGCTTTCACTTGTACTTGAAAAATGTTCATTTCCGGAGAAGCGCCATTACATCCATATGGGGAAGTGCACACATGCTGTAGTTGCCACTGGCGCAGCCCTTTTTTATGTCAATGAATTTCTGGACTCTATTTAAAAGTGTAACCCCAAGATTACCCATACATTTGCCATTTATTATGTATAACAAATAAGCTAACCTTTTTATCTTTTTTCCCTTTACCTTACATTTATTCCTTGTATTGTTTTCTCCTTCAGAAAATCCCTGCTATTTGGGAACAGGAACAATCTTAGTAATTTATATTACTAAATGCCCCCTCTTTTCAGCAATTGTAATAGTTGCTTCTATACCGGAGTTAAACTGTAGGTAGTCACCTTCAACACCGTCACTGAATATTACTCCGTTTTCCGGCATTTGAGACAATATCTTAAGAGGACTCCTTTTGGTTACTTTTCCAAAGACAATATCTGCTCCGGATGTTTTGCTTGGGAAAGGCTCACGCACAGAAAAATATAAGTAATCAATATTCCAGGGTAAGCTTCTTTCCTGCTGTACCTTGATTTTCTGATCTGAGATTCCGTTGGCTATGTTTGCTGCACCAGTAAGTATGCTCTTTAACCAGCCGGTTGAACCCAGTCCTGTTGATACAATAACTCCGCTTGAAGACTGATATTCGTGCCGTCCTTCCAATTGGATATGATATCTTGAAGACACATGCGTCCGCTGCCCAATAAACAGGTCATTAACTGCATAGATAACCTGACCGTCATTTAAAGCAGCCTTAGCCATAGAAACATCTTTAATCTGCCTTCTCTTTTTGAAAACGTCCTGAACTACCAGCTTCAAATCAGAAACTGTAAATGGGAGGAGTACGCCATCCCATCTGGCAGGATCCGGATTTACTCCAATCAGCTGCTGGTCCGAAAGATATTTTAAAGTATTTGCTACAAGCCCATCCTGGCCTATAACTACTACAATATCGTTATCCCCGAATATAAAATTCGGAACATATTCCCTATCTACAACCTGAACCCTTCCAAGTGCCTTTAACTGGTTTTGAGCTTCAGATAAAGACCTCTTATACTGTTCATCTTCATAGATATAATCTGAAAAATCACTGCCCATGTGTTCAATATAAAACTTTGCCTGAGCTATGGTGTTATACCTTGCAATCAAATCTTCAAGCCTTGTTCTTCTTTTTACCAGTACTATCTTATTTTCAGTTAATCTTTCCATATTATTAATTCCTTATGCTTGCCGCTGCCCACAGTCTTAACCTCGAATTTTAAAATATAATTATCATTTACTTCAAATTCTGTTACGAAGCCGGCAAACCCCGGAACACTTTTTGCATTCCATTCCTGTGCAATTTGGCGGGCATACTCAACATTGAGTACGGGATAAAAAATTGGCTGTTCGGGCAGTCTCGGCGGAAATTTTCTCATCCCGGACTGCTTTATAAGTTCAAGTTCTTTCAATCCTACAGGTCTAAAAAGCTTCATTAGTGAGCACCTCGCTTGTTAATTACATCTAAAATTACATTACAACTGAACTTGATGGTTTTAGGAATTACAGAATAATTGTTATTCACTACTTGATATTATCAATTTGCTACTATCATTATTTTACTAATTCTATTTCCTTGTCAATATGTTTTTATTGCTTCGTTTCTTAACAAATTACAACATCAATATAATTTTCTCCATAGGCTTTTCTAAAATATACCACACAGTGACCAGATTTTCACCTATAAACAGATTATTTTAGATATAGAAAAAAAGTATGATCAAAAATGCCTGTTACTGCCGGATTTTCCGAAATCCCGTTTTAGAACATTTGCCTTACAGGAATTAATACATTCGCCGCATTGAATACATTCATTATGGTTCCATTTATTATTTTTTACCATACCTGCCACATCAAGTCCAATGGTACAGGAATCATTGCATTTGCGGCACCCTACACATTTGCTGTTATCTGATGAGATTTTCATCCGTGGAAGCTTAAGCAACTTTGATATCTGAATTCCGATATAATTCAGAATATACATGGGACAAAAATACCGGCACCACACCCGTTTTCCAAATACCATACAGATAAGGATAATAGAACCCGTTATTATGTAATACAAAATCAGGCCATGCATACTGTCCAGCGTCACCTTGGTATCCTCCATGTGGTAAAATATTACCACATCCTTAAATCCGTATTGAATAATTGGCAGTAGAATCAAAATCAAAAATATGCTTCCAGTTATGAATTTTAGGTTCAAAGTCTTTGAATTCATAATCCTCGGCTTTTTCCCTTTATCAGGGAGATGATCCTGCAGTGCACCGAAAGGGCAAATATAGCCGCACCATGCGGCGCCAAAGAAAATCGCTGAAATGGTCATTAGCGCAAAAACAATGTGCATAACAGAAAAGGTATTTTCAAATCCAGCCTGAACAAGTAATACCGGCGAAAAATAATTTAGAGTGATGGGCAGTAAAAAAAATGTAATGAACGTGGTAATTTTTCTAAAATTCATATTGAAACTTCCCTTCAAATAAAATAGGTGCTCAATTGAAGTTAATAATAAATAAATGCTGTTGCGCAATAAGTGGAACTCCCTATTTTAGCTAAAATACATCAATGAGGAATATCCCCCATGTCACTTTTTAGCAATTTTGCTTGTATTTAAGGAAGTGGTATACTAAAATTATCAGCAGATTACCAAACGAAAGGATCATATATGGACGATATAGCAATTTTGTTCTACGTTGTTTCACTTTTTGTTGGCACAGCCTCTATATCAGTTTCGATCTTCATCAACCGGAACTACAATAAGAGGGCTTTAGAGCTATTTATTGGACTTAATCTGTCTTTCTTTTTTATTCAAAATTCAATAGCCTTACTTGCACACGCAGCTCGCGTAGAAAATCCAGCGGCATTTATTCTTATCCTATCCAAAGTTTTTGATACTGCAGGTACTTCTTTAAGCAGTTTTTTTGGGATGCTTTTAATAAATTCTCTGCTTGGAAAAGAAATATCAAAAACAAAAAAATGGATAATTATGGCTGTTTCTGCTTCTCAATTTATCGCCATTGCAATCTGCAGTATATTTGTTGTAATCTACCTGGAATATGCTGTAAAGACATCTGTCCTGCTTGTGATTATTTATGAAATACTCCTTACAGCAGTAAGCTATAAGCAGATAGGAAATAAGGATTTTAAAAGGGCAGTTAATATATTTACATTGATTTCAATAGTTTTTTTGCCTTTGTTTGTTTTTGAAGTCTTTCGAGCTTATATACCACTGCTAAAGGATGTAACTTCCCTTAAAATGCTGTCATTACCAGCTTTCTTTTTAGTAATCAATACATTTTCCCTTATTTTTGCAAATAAATATTTCAATTCGCCGGCATTTGCCGAAGATAACAGGTTAACAGAATTCTTTATAAAAAAGTATTCCATTACAGATAAAGAAGTAGAAGTGATTGAACTGCTGCTTAACGGGCTTACCTATAAACAGATTGCCGAAAAACTGTATATAGCTAATAAAACTGTGGACAACCACATACAGAACATATATAAAAAGCTTGAGATAACCAGTAAGATTCAACTTTTTAATCTTGTTCGATCAAAAGAAAAATGATATCTGTTTTTTATGAACAAGATAACACATTTATAATTGCGATTGTTCGCGATAGGGTGTCAATTCTCAATAGATGCCACCATTGTCCAGAACCTTCTTTGGGACATTCTATCTGTAAGGTTTGATTTGTTCCATAAAATACAACACTAAGAAGTGCGTTGCTTTGAGACAAAATAGGGGTTTCGGAATAATTGTTAACCCATAAATCGTATATCCCTTCATGCCACTTTTTGATACAGATTTTCTCAGGCCCATACCCGCTTGTAATATCTCCCTGATATTGCACATCAGCAATATCACTGGAGTTAAAGCATACTTTATGTACTTCAGCAGACTGATTCGAACGATAATATAAGTATAAGTCTAAGTCGAGAGGTTCTTTATTCCAGAACAATGAAAAATGTGCTATATCGTTCAGGTTCAACTTAAAAATTCCGACACGCTGATATAATAGATCGAGGACACAGCTGGATAAAAGAGTGCTGTTTTTGCTTTCCGGCCGATAAAGAGGCATCAGCTCATATCTATCGGTTGGTAATGTATATAGTTTAGAAGTGAGGCTAGCTGTATTGATTTCTCCATAATCCACCAGGAACACTTTAGCATTGGGGCGGTTATGTGCATAATCAATAATTGCCTGGCTAAAGTTTATAGTAGAAGATCGTTTATATTGCTTGCATTCAATTACAGCAATGCTATCTGAAATATTACTTGCATCACCGCAGACAATAGTATAGTCAGGCTGTATTGCTGTTTTACGGCCTTTGCCTATGGGTTTCACGACAGCCCTTGTCCTTAATTCAGTCCAAAAATCAAAAGTTTTATTTCCCAATTTTACTGTTGCAAGACATGCTCCTGAGAATGGAAACGATAAAACTCCATCTTTCAAATTAAAAGTCAAATTTTCATTCGGAAGACCTGTTATTATCTCGGTAAATACCCAGACAGAATAGACTTCATAACGCCTTTTCCAGACCGGAAGTTTCAAAAAGCTCTTCCAGACAGATATCACATTCTCAGTATAATCGTCAACCGTTGAAAATTTCTCTAGGAATTCATCTAATCTTTCATTTATATCATCTTTCATTTTGGGCGATAACTTAGTATAATTTTCCGCCAGATAATACAATTTATATAGTATACTGCCCAGACACAAATCTTCTTCCGGCATTAGCAGCTCATTGTAAAAATCATACGAAATCCCACCCTTGCTGTCATTTATAAATTCATACCACTCATTTCTTGATGCGGGAACAGATTCATAATAACGGAATAACTCATTCCAAAATAGGAATGCTTTAGAAAGTGCTTCCTGAATAGGGGAATCTTCTATTGCAGAAGCAAAATTCAGTTTTATTGACGGCCATTCTTTCCGATTATTTGTGTATTTTTCATACCAGTTTAAAAAGGCTGCATCCATAATTGACTCTTCAACTAAGTCCTGTTGGATAGGAAGTCCCCACAAAATCCTTATATTTTCCGGGGTAAGAAATAGTTTTTGTGTTTCCCGCATGACCTTAACAAGCTGCTCTCTCGCTTTTATAAAATGAGCCGCATTTATTCTTGCAGACTTAAAACGTTTTAAGTCAAATTCAAATTCTATATTTTCTGTACTGCTGTGAAACTTGTAACGTTCAAAAAAATTCAGAATGTCTGCATACATAGAAACCAGCGGGGACATTACCTTAAAAAATGCCATCAAAAAATTTTCAGCCGGTATACCGTTTAGGCTTGAATCAAAATCATCTGAAGTGACAGAGAGTTCCTTCCTAAGATCATTTATAATGCTAACATCATAATATTTGTCAGAAAAACTTCCCATTCTTTTTATTTCCAGCCAAAGATCAATGGTATTATTCCTCTCCAAATTAACCCCTCCTCACTTGTTAGAGAGTGATTATTTTTGTAAAATCAATTTAATCACTCTATTATAAAGCCATTTTACCCTAAACATAATATTATTGCTATTCGATTGGCTGGCCATCATCAAATAAAGACGGATTTTTCTTCAACAGCTCTATAACCCAGTCTGTCATGGGCTTCACTTCGACTACATACGAAACGGCATCTCCGATTTTAACTTTCTTGGCAATCCCCATATGTATCATTGGAATAAGCAGCTTGTCATAATTTTTTGACACATCCCCGCGGGTCGAATGATGACCATAAAAATCAATTTCACGGACCTCCCCATCTTTAAACATTAGTTTGATTTTCCTTGGTTGCGGGTTAATACGGTTAGGAATTTTCAACCATTCTTCAATACTGTGAATAAATGTGTTGGTCTTAAGTGTGGCACCTAAAAATAATAATTGTGCTTCCTCATCGTATAGTCCGCCAAAGCAGCCGTTTCGCGGGCAAGGTGTATGAACCTCGCTGTCACGCAGGACATAGGCTTGTGCCGTACTCCCCATGGCTGTCACCGAATGGGTAGGATGCATTGAGCGAACAGCCCCTTCCCTTTTCATAAAAAGATTGGGCAGTATCCCAACGCAGGCTGCTTCTGTCCTGGGGTCATAAATGCCGTCTCGTAAATTTTTATCAGACCATGAATGAGTTGGAAATAATAATAGCCCATCTTTCATGTATTCGATAAAAGCATCCAGAACAGTATCCCCTCCGCCTTCTACCACGCCAATCGCTTTCATGGAAGAATGAATGAGCAAAGTTCCATTTTTTTTAATTCCTGTTTGTTCAAGATCTTTAATTAAAGAGTTTTTAGTATGCATATGCAGTCCTTTCTCCTTCCGGAATGTCTTCAATAAAAAAGCCCTTATCCACAGAGCCAACCATTTTTTGTATATATTCGCGTTTGATTTTTATTATATCACTTTTATAAAAATATTCATATGACCAGCCAACCGCATGATCATGTCATAGCAGATCATGCGGTTGGCTCACAACCACGTTGGCCGGCTTCTTTTATATGTGATATCCATCATTTATCTCTTTAATTTTTTCAAGTTTAAATTTTGGAGTATGTTTTTCTGTCAGAAGTCCGTTTTTCTCCTGTTGAACATCAGCAAACTGTGTATAACAAAATCCGGAAATCAGATCAGAAGCATATATGTTTTGAATAAGCCTCCGGTAGGTTTCAAGAAAGTCCTCTTCACTGCCGGCATTAGTATATCCCCAGCCATTTTCGCCGGCTTCCAGAAGGTCCTCTTCGCGGTTTTTGGCCGAGCTCCAGCTCTTCTCCCCACATCCGCAGGAAACACCTCCAAATTCTGATATTACAATAGGCTGACCATTATATTTATATCCTTTTGCATATGGCAGACGCTCCATAATAGAACCGCCAAGAATACCATCCAGGTGTTTGAGACTATCCGCAAAATTTATCTGCATAGCATTATTTTCATCATTACCGTGCCTGTAAGTGTGAATTGTGCACAAATCACCGCCTGTCTGCTCCCAACCGTCATTTGTAACAACGAGGCGTGTATTATCAAGGCTGTATGCAAGATTGTAAAGGCATAAGGAAAACGCCTGCTGCATTTTGTTGTTGTATATATCAGGAACACCCCAGCTTTCATTCAGCATATCCCAAACTACAATAGAAGGATGGTTATAGTCTCTTAAAATAATATTGCTCCACCCTTTAATAAATCTGTCGACAGCATCGCGAGAGTAGCTTATAAAGCTAGGCACACTGCCCCATACCAGATAGCCCAGTTTATCAGCCCAATATAAAAAGACAGGGTCTTCAGCTTTTTCATGCTTACGGCAGCCATTGAATCCCATGGACTTACTGAGTAGGATATCCTGCTTATAAACGTCCTCATCGGGTGCAGTAAGAAGTCCGTTTTCCCAATATCCCTGGTCAAGCACTAATTTATGATAATATGGCATATTATTAAGATATAATTTTCCGTTTTCAATAGATATTTTTCTCATTCCAAAATATGTATTAACTTTGTCGGCAGGTTTACCATCAACTAAAAGCACAGCCTCAACATCAAAAAGGTTAGGATGCTCAGGACTCCAGCAAAGGCCTCCTAAATAAGAGGGCCCGTTTATTACCTTATTTGCAAAAATATCAACGGTGACCTTGCCTTCTTTTTGTAAAATTTCCATTACACCATTAAAGAAGGTTTTATCACCAAGTGTTGCTTTAAAACTGCAGGTACATGGAAATGCTGTGCAGTCAGACAATTTATAGCTTATCTCAACTGTTCCCGCATCAATATCCGGCGTGAACAGAATCCTTTCCCAACGGGACGTGGGAACTGGCTCTATCCACACAGATTGCCATATTCCAGTCGAGGGTGTATACCAAATAAATACCGGCTCACCGTTCCAATATTGTTTACCCCTAGGGATTGTTTCATCATTGTGAGGATCAACAACCTTTACCACCAACTCCTCTTCATTCCAATTCAAAAATTCAGTTACATCAATGGTGAAAGGCGTATGCCCTCCTTCGTGTGTGCAAACCATATTTCCGTTAATATATACAGCGCTTTTATAGTCAACCGCACCAAAATGAAGAAGAATGTTCTGGTCCCTCCAGCTATCAGGCGCTGAAAAAAACTTGCGGTATATTACGTTATCCTGATCCGTCTTAATGTTAATTCCACTCAAAGCGCACTGATAAACAAAAGGCACTTCAATTTCCTTATTTATTACTCCGTCAAAACCAAATTCCCATTTTCCATTGAGTGACATCCAATTTTCTCTCTGGAAATCCGGCCTTGGATACTCGTTTCTCAAAGTTATCCCTCCATTTACTTAATACCTGATTGTGTAAAACCTTTTACAATATATTTGTTTATAAAAATGAATACTAATGTTACCGGTAAAACTGCTACGACTGTTGCTGCCATCATAAGGCCGGGATTTATATAGTTTTCGCCTAGTATCAGTGATGCAATACCGAGAGTGATAGTCTGTGATTGTGTGCGATTGATGACTAGAGACGGCCAGAAATAATCGTTATATAGACCTAAAAACGTTATAAAGCCCTGTGTTAAAATAATAGGCCTTACAGAAGGAAGAATAACTTTCCATAATGTTTGTATTAGAGATGCTCCGTCAATGTAAGCAGATTCTTCAAGCTCCTTAGGAAATGCCAGCATAAAGTTATAAACCAGGTATACCATCATAACGCCTGCACCGGATGGAAGAATTAACGGTGCAAATGAATTGAGCAAGCCAACCTGCTTAAATATATAGAAGCTTGGAAAATACGTTACTATCTCAGGAATAGCCAGGGCCCATATTATGGCAATTATAAAAGCCCTTCTATTGGGTACATTCAGCCTTGCCAGTGCATATGCGGCTAAAGTGCTGACTATTACACGCAGGAGTGTTCCTATAACAGTCACAATAGCAGTGTTTATTATCCACTTACCAACAGGCGAAGAAGATGTATTTGCAAATAATTCCTTATAATTATCCAAAGTCCACTTGTTTGGAAGCAGCGAAGATGAGCCAAGCGCATCAGGTAATTCTTTGAAGCTGGTAAATATCATAAACATAAAAGGCAGAATGAAAAAGTAAGCTATTACAAACGCTATTATAAGTAGAGTTACCGTTTTTAGTTTTTTTCTGTTCATAATTATACCCTGCCTCCGTTTAAGTCATCCTTTGCTCTGGTCAGGAAATATTGTGAAATGGAGCATGCCACAATGATAATGCCAAGCAATATAGTCATTGCACTTCCAATTCCCAGATTGTTTTTAAATATGATACTGTCATTGATAACCATAATAACCGGTTTTGTGAATTCACCCGGACCTCCGTTTGTCATAAGACGAGGTTGTCCAAAAATATTAAATGATGCAATAATTGTTGTCATTAATACAAAATAAAAAACATCTCTGATTCCCGGAAATGTTATGTAAATAAATTTCCTCCAGAAACCTGCACCATCAAGATCTGCCGCTTCATTTACACTTATATCAATTTCATTCAAAGCGTTGACAAAGAGCATCATATTGTAGCCTACAGTCCACCACAGAGTCGCAACAGTTATTGATATCCAGACAAAATCTTTTGATTCAAGCCATGGTATAGGATTGGATATAATCGACAAATTAATAAGCATATTGTTTATATATCCGCCATTTCCTCTTAAAAGCCATATGAAAATAGCTGCAACCGCTGAAACAGACACTGAAAATGATGCAAAATAAACTGTGCGGAATAGTGCTTTAAATCGGTCGGGAATGCGGTCAACAAGCATTGCCAGGCCTAAGCTGAAAATTACAAGAGGAGGAGTGGAGAATAGTACAAATATGCAGGTATTCTTTAGCCCGTTGAAGAATGATCTATTGTACATAGAGTCGGAAAACAAAATTTTTGTATAATTTTCTAATCCTATATATCCCTGATCTCCGGTAATAAGCGAATATTTATGAAGACTCATGTATCCGCCGAATATTAAAGGAACCAGCCAGAATAATACGAAGAAAATTATAAATGGTAATAAAAATAACGTAGAAACAAATTTACTTGTCTTCATTTTATTCACCCTTCTATATGAGATGGATATTTATTCACAGCGGGGGAGCAAATGCTCCCCACACCGCTAAAATGATATCCTTTGTTAGGTTAATGTTCTGCCAGTTCTTCTGCTGTCTTTGTTGCATTTTTCAATTCAACCATAAGCTCTTCTTTGGTGAGATCAGGCTTGCTGTAAATCAATTCCCAAACGTTATTATACAGGTATTTTACCTGTTCCCTTATGTTATAAACAGGAGGAAGTATTTCAGCCTTGTCAAATATCTCATAATTTACAGCTGCAACCGGATATAAATCAGGCTTGCCTTTTACCACCTCCATGGTTGCAAGATGTATGGGTGCTTGGCCCGAATCTGCCCAGGTCAGCATTACATCGGGTTTGTATATATAGGACATAAATGCTGCAATTCCGGCAAGCTTATCGGGATCATCACATTTTGCAGAAACTGCAAATGTATGACCGCCTGCCGGCACCCTTAAGGTCTCACCAAGAGTAGGGAACGCAGCTATACCCAGCTTATCCCCCCAGGTTTCCTTTGCAGAGGTATAATTCCATGGGCCTGTAAGTGACAGAGCTGCCTGAATATTGGTCTTTTCTTCTGATTTTTTAAGGAAGGCGTTAATATCATCATTTGCAGCCATCTTAGGAGCACTTAGCTTGTCCTTGTATATCATTCGGTTAATTTTCAGAAGAGCTTCTGCCGCTTCATCTGTATCAAGCTTCAAATGACCGTTTTCAACAAAATTAACTTTCATTTGAGTAAGCATTGCCATTGTTAACCAGTCATGATCACCGCTGAGAGGGATTGCTATAGGATAAATACCTGTTTTTTCTGAATTGAGCTTATTCTTTAACTCCAGCAAATCTGCATATGTAGCAGGAACTTTGTCTACCAGCTCCTTATTGTAATACATTGTATCGGCATATAAATCAAGCGGAAAAGCGAAAATGCCATCGTCATATTTGACATATGTTTGTGCAATTGGATGAAAGTCTTTTTCAGGTGAGAGGTTGGCTGATTTGTAAATATCCGATACTTCTTTCAAAAGTCCGTCTTCATGAAACGTTGATATAAGATCGGCATGAATAATCAACATATCAAAATTATCTGTTTTGAACTTAGTATAATGATCTGCCGTTATAAGCTGATCTATAAAATACTTGCTTTGAGATGAATTAAAGCTGTCAACCATCTTTTTCATAAAAGCGCCGTCACCGCCGGTGAAGCCATTTATGAATCTTATTTTTATCTGTTCGCCTGATTTACTCCCGGCATTATCGGCAATAGCCTGAGTTGAAGAGTTTACTGAAGCTGCAGTGTTTTCGGATGAACCTGAATTACCGCAAGCTGTTAACATAGAAAAAGCAAATACAATAACCATTAGAATTGCCAGAGACCTTTTCATAATTATCCTCCTTATTAATTAGGTAAGAACAAAAACACCAACATAAATTACATTAATTATGTAATAAACTCTTCCGGAATTAATTGCATAAGTTTATTACACTTTTTATGGAATTAATACACTATCATAATAATCCACGGCAATAACTATGTCAACATATTTTTTTGGCTATTTTGCATATATTTTGACTATTTTTATTGATTATAGTATAATATGTATTATATAATACAGTATGAGCAATTGTTTCATCTTATTATTTATTTCATATTTTATGTAACAATAAGGAGGTAAAATGAAAACCAGTGAAAGAAAAACAATAAAAATCCTCGGTGAAAGAAATATTTCACTAAACTTGGAAAACACTGCCCACCATGAACAGATTGCAAAGATCGGGAAGGCTTTATCTTCTCAGACCAGGCTTCAAATGATGAACCTGCTTAAAATAAATCCTATTTCACTTCTTGAAATATCAGAAGCAATGGGACTTCCTGTTTCCTCAACAGCCTTGCATATAAAATGTCTGGAGGATGCCCGGCTTGTTATAACCGAATCTCAGCCCGGCATCAGAGGTTCAATGCGAGTTTGTCTTTGCACTACACAGTCCATTCATATTGATGCAGCAGAGCAGGCGCTTGATCAGGAGGATAAGACCATAACCGTAGAAATGCCGGTAGGCTGTTTCTATAAATGGGAAGTTGAACCCACATGCGGTTTGGCAGATGAAAACGGTATGATGGACAGTTATGACAATCCAAAGTCATTCTATTCGCCAAACCGGATGAATGCCCAGCTTGTCTGGTTCCAGCAAGGTTATGTTGAATACAGGTTCCAGAATCATTGTGACAATCATATTTTGCCTGAAGAAATTTCTTTTAGTCTTGAGCTTTGCTCAGAAGCACCTGGCTATATGGAAAACTGGCCCTCAGATATAACTATTTCAATAAACGATCAGGAGCTAGGGATTTACCGTTCACCAGGCGATTTTGGTTCAAGGCACGGTCTGCTGACTCCGGCAGTATGGCAGTATGGGCGGACACAATATGGTCTGCTGAAGACATTTTCAGTTCGCAAAAAAGGCGGTTATATCGATGGAGTAATGGTAAATCCCAACATCAATATTGAAAGTTTAAATCTGGGTGCAAATCCTTTTATAGCGTTAAAAATCGAAATAAAAGCTGATGCGGAGCATATTGGCGGAATAAATATTTTCGGTGAAAAATACGGTGATTTTAAGCAGGGCATTATGATGAGAATAATATATTAACCGGTCATTTTTTTAAAACTTGGCGCCGCGCCAGCACGCGGCAGAACGGAGAGGCTTATGAAAGATTTAAAGATGGGTTTAATAACAAACGGCAGCTGGTACAAAGGTAACTTGCATTGCCACACAACTAATTCAGACGGGAAGCTGACACCTGAAGAAACTGTTGAGTGCTATAAAAGCAAAGGTTGGAGTTTTCTTGCGTTAACTGATCACCAGTACTACTCTCATTTATCACAATTGGGAGACGAGGATTTTTTGATTTTGCCCGGCACTGAGCTTTCGGTAATTAAGCCTGATCCTACCCGGATATACCACATACTGGCAATAGGTAAGGAGTCCTGTGGACAGAATAACGGTTTTAGTAACGGTGAATATATTGAAGAGCCTGAATGGAAAGGCCTTTGTACCCCGCAAGAATACATAGACAGGATAACCGAATCAAACAATTTAGCGGTATTTTGCCATCCAAACTGGTCCAGACTGGAGTTAGAAGATTTTGTAGATCTATCCGGGTATTTTGCTTTAGAAATTTTTAATTTTGGGTGCGCAATAGAAAGCCATACCGGCCTTTCAATCGACTATTGGGACTCTTTGCTGAGGCGCGGACGTAAAATTTGGGGTGTTGCCACAGATGATGCACATCATATACTTGAGGACCGGTGCGGAGGATGGATTTGTGTTAATTCCCCCTCACTTTCCCAAAAAGATATAATCGCATCAATTATAGATGGTAATTTCTATGCCTCAAACGGGCCCGAAATATTTGAATTTTATGTTTCAGAGGGCGAGGTTAATGTATTAAGTTCTCCTGTTAAGGCAATACATTTTGTTACTTATGAATACATGGGTTATAGTAAGATTTCTCAAGAATTAATAACAAAAGCATCTTATAAATTGCGCGGCAACGAATTATATGTCAGGGTTGAATGTGTTGATGAGCACGGAAATACTGCGTGGAGTAATCCAATCTTTCTATAAACTTTATAAGATATAACTTGAGCTCCTCACAAGCGGGCGCTGTAAACCTTCTTGTGAGAACGCTTTCGATCAATTTCCGTATGCTTTGGAATGCGGAAAAGATGCCGCATTCCTCTGGGCGTATCCTTACCAAACTTCTTTATTTATTAAAAATAATCAAAAAGCAATTGATAAAAACATTGAAAGCATCAACTTCATATGTTATAATTGCTGGAAGTTATGACTAATTTGAGAGCTGGTAAATAGATGAGATTACGCACAAATTTCCATACGGAACGGGACTTTAATCTGTTCCTGCTTGCGGGGCTATTCTCCGGAATTGGCGCAGGCATCAATGTATCAATATTCAACAATTACTTAAGTGATGTATTCAAACTATCCGAGGATATCAGAGGCTTCCTGGAAGTTCCCAGAGAAGCGCCGGGCTTCTTTATTATGTTAATTCTGGCGGCATTAAGCTTTTTAGGTGATGTACGGATTGCCATACTCGGTATGGCAGCAGCGGGGTTGGGTATGCTCGGACTCGGTATGCTGTCGCCCACCTTTGCGCTCATGATCATCTGGATGATGATGTACAGCCTCGGTACACATATGGTCATGCCCGTTACGCCATCCATCGGCATGTCCCTTTCCAATCAGGAATCTTTCGGAGCCAGGCTTGGAACAGTCAGCGCTTTCAGCTTATCAGGAAGTATCATTGCCTACGTTTATATCTTTATAGGTTTTAATTTCATGCATATGACTTATCAGACCGCATTTGTTTCCGGAACCGTCGCCTATGTGTTCGCTGCATTTGCAGTGGGTATGATGAAGAAGGGCGGACCGGAAGTCAGAAAAGTAAAATTTGTTTTTAGAAAACGTTATTCTCTCTATTATGTACTGGCCGTTATCAGTGGTGCCAGAAATCAAATTTTTCTGACGTTTGCGCCGTGGGTACTGATCAAGGTGTTTGATGTAAAGCCCCAGATGTTTGCTATCCTGGGTATGGTAGTCGCCCTTATAAGCATAGGCACGCGGAAACTGATCGGTAAATTGATTGACAACCGCGGTGAACGTTTTGTCCTGACTTTTGAGGCTATTCTGTTGTTTGCCATTTGTCTGGGATATGCATTCTCGGACAGAATTTTCTCCGCCAGTGTCGCCGTTATAATAATCGCCGGCTGTTATGTCATTGACAACTCCATGTCTGCAGTTGAAATGGCACGGTCAACATATGTGCGGAAGATTGCTGTCGATCTTGCCGATGTGACCCCGACGCTGTCCACCGGCGTGAGCCTGCAGCACATAGCTTCAATGGTCATTCCTATCTTCGGAGGTCTATTATGGATGGAAGTCGGATATCAGGCCGTATTTATGGCGGCAGCTGTCATTGCGTTTCTCAATTTGGTTCTTTCTCGGAGAATTAAAATTGCGCCACAGTGATAGGTGACCTGTTGAGTCAATTTTACTTTGATAATATGATTTCTTTAAACTTTTCAGCAGCATTGGAGTGTGCTGCGCTTTTCATCTCAATAAGTCCTATACCTCTTGCAGGAAGGGGATTTTTCAGCTTGATTTGAAATATCCCGGTGTTATCTATAAACCGGCCGCACAATTCCATTGGAATGAAAGCCAGACCCATATCGTTCCTGACAAAACTGATAATCAAATCGAAACTGCCAAGCTCCAGAACCGGCGACAAGTATATACCGGCCTTTTCAAAAAAATCATCAATACATAAACGGCTGATGCTTTTACGTTCCAGCATAACAAGCGGATATCCGGACAGCTCAGAAAAAGCTATGCTGCCCTTTGCCAAATCTTTATATCTCGCGCCGCCAACCAATATATCGTTTACTTCACAGCATCTTGTTATGGAAAGTGAATCATCCTCAAAGGGCAAGTTTATAAAACCAAAGTCGACCTGCCCGCTTTTAAGTAAATCTACGGTTTCAAGCGAAGTCCGATTTGTGATTTCCAATCTGATTCCCGGATATCTTTTTGCAAAGCTGGTGATATAGGGCAGAAGATAATAGTTGCAGATTGTATCACTGGCGCTGATGGATATTATTCCGCTTTCCAAATGCACCAGCTTTTCAATCTTAGTTTCTGCCAATGCAATATGTGAAAATGCTTTTTCAAGTTCATCAAAGAGCACCCGGCCTTCATAAGTCAAAGTGATGCCTTTCTTCGATCTGACACAAAGAGTCGTGCGCAATTGTTCTTCCAACGCTTTCAATGCGGTGCTGATATTCGGCTGCGATACATACAGATTTTCAGCCGCGCGAGTCAGATTGCCTGTTTTGCCAATCTCATAGAACACCTTATATAGTTCTAAAGAGGTACCCTTCATATAACCACATCCATAATCCATATTTATAGATATGATATATATTATATATTTTATTTATTATTGTCAACAGAGTATACTGTAAATAAGAAATATGAAAACTTTTGAAGGGAGATGTGTTCTATGTCAGTTAAAGTAGTGGTCGGAGCCCAATTCGGCGATGAAGGTAAAGGTAAGATGGTTGATTGGCTCGCAAAAGATGCCGATATGGTGGTGCGCTTTCAGGGCGGGGATAATGCCGGACATACGGTTATCAATGAGTATGGTGTTTTCAAGCTGCATATCATTCCGTGCGGAATATTCCGCCCTGGATGCAAATGTCTTATTGGAACCGGCACAGTAGTTAATCCGGAGGTGTTGATTGCCGAGATGCAAATGCTTCATAACGCAGGCATCAGCTTGACAAGTCTTACGCTTTCGGAAAAAGCTCAAATCATTATGCCATGGCATGTTGCCCTGGATCAGGCGATGGAGCAATCCGGCGGCATTGGAACCACTAAACGCGGAGTCGGGCAGGCTTATGCTGACAAATTCCTGCGTAAAAATTTCCGTGTCGGAGATCTGCGTAATATGGATACTTTCAAAGAGAAATTGTTCCGGCATCTTGAGTTTGCAAATGCCCGGCTTGCCTTTTATGGGGCAAAGACATTTTCCCCGGAAGGAATTATGGACAAAGCTTTAATCTGGCAAGAAAAATTAACGCCTTTACTGTGTGATTCTTTTGATACCATTCATTCTGCTCTTATAAAAAATGCCAATATCATATTCGAGGGACAGCTTGGGGCAATGAAGGATATCGACCTGGGCATTTATCCCTTTGTCACGTCGTCAAATCCGGTTGCCGCTTATGCTGCGGTAAGCGGCGGATTTTCACCCAGATTAATTGATTGTATTACCGGCGTGTGCAAAGCCTTCTCCAGTGCAGTAGGCGACGGGCCGTTCCCCACTGAAATGCTTGAAGCCGATGCTTCTCTGCTTCGTGGTTCCGGTGTAAATCCGGATGATGAATATGGGGCAAGGACGGGGCGCTCCCGCCGAATTGGGTGGCTTGATCTGCCTGTTTTACAATATGCCAACGCAATAAACGGTTTTGATGAATTGGCTCTGACAAAGCTCGACAAATTGGACTCATTGCCTGAAATCAAGGTGTGCACTCACTATGCGCTTAATGGCCAGACAATTAAAAATATGCCTGATACCGATGCTCTCTATCAAGCAGAACCCATTTATGAAGCCATGCCGGGCTGGTTATCTGACACATCGGGTTGCAGTACCTTTAATGAATTACCCGGGAATGCAAAACAGTATGTGAAAATGATCAGCAACAATATCGGCGTGCCAATCCGCTATATTGGAAATGGGGCAAGCAGGGCGAATATGATTTTGGTTTGAAGGAGAACTTGAACTGTCTCCTTTATTAAAAGACTAATCTATAGCAATTTAAATTTCTGGACGATGTTATCCATTTCAGATGCTAATTCGCTTAATTGTATTGCCTCGGATGTTAATTCCTCAAGACTTGCAATTTCTTCCTGTACAGCTGCTGATATATTTTCACTGGCAGATTCATTTTCTTTAACTATATGATTATTTTTTTGAATGCTTACATCCATAGCTTCCAAGCGCTTTGTCAAGTCTTGCAGTCCTTTTGAATTCGTCTTAATTTCATTATCTATATTGCTGTTGCCTTCTTTAATCATAACAAAGTACTCCTGCGTTTTATTCACGATTTCATTCCCAGCTGCTATTTGAGCAGCATTTTCCGTCATTTGGACACGCATTTCTTTGAGCGATGATTCAAATGTTTTTACAATATCCCCGATTTTTATTGTAAACTCACTTGAATTAGTCGCAAGTTTTCTTATTTCATCCGCTACCACAGCAAAGCCTCTTCCGGCTTCACCTGCTCTTGCAGCTTCAATAGATGCATTCAATGATAAAAGATTAGTCTGTGAGGAGATTTCCGAAATTGAACCTAATATGAGATACATTTCTTCAGAATGTCTATTTAGATTTTCAGTTTTCTCTACCAGTGCACCCATCTTTTTTGTAATCATCTCCATTTGTCCAACGAAATCATCAATATAAGTAGTTCCTTTAAAGGCTAATTGAACAGAATTATTCGTACTTACCAGTATGTTCTCATTATTCGAGTCTATTTGATTAGCAATGTTATAAATGTTTTTAATATTATTGCTTATTTCGAATGATTCGTCACTCTGAAGCCTAATACCCTCAACCATATTGATAACCGAATGCGAAATATCTTCACCCGCTTTAGTATTTTGCTCGGCTATAACAGATAGTTGTGTAGATGTACGATGTACTTTATCACTTAATGACCTGATTTTTTCAATACTGTTTCGAATATTTTCGACCATTGTATTAAAAGAACAAGCCAGCTCATTTATTTCATCACGTGTTTTAACCTGTATTGCATTGATAGTTAAATCTCCCGTTGCAACTGTATTGGCACTTACGCATAATTCCTTCAAGGGTCTGGTTATATCTCCTGTAATTTTCAATATCATGGAGATAGATCCTAAAAAAGCAAGTATGAGTAATACTGCCGAAGTAGTGACCAGCAATTTATTGCTGGTATTAATTTCTTTTTTCAATGTCTCTACATGATTCAATTGCATAAAAGTAAATTGTTGCATATTTTCAATCATATATCCAACTGATTTTTTTACTTCATACTTTTCTTCCACAGCTTTACCCAGATCTGAACTTTTTTTATATTCCTCTACTTGTAAAATACTTTGATTTATGTTTGCAAGCATAGTCAAATTCGAATTCAGTGTTATTAATTCTTTTTTATCATCTGTCGTCTTGATCAACTCATTAATAATACTCTTAGCCTTTTGACAGGCTTGTATATATTGAGATTCATCCCCTTCCGCAGACTCAAGTAAAAATCGGGTCAGCTCAGGCTCAATTTGATTTACCAGCGTTATTGCATCAAAGGATTTACTAATGTTTGTCAAAACCTCACTATATCGCTTATTGGTATTAAGACTGCTGTAAATTGCTAAAACATTTATCATACCTAAAATAAAAATACTTAGAATAACTGTGGTAATTATTTTTCTCTTTACACCAATATTTTTTTTATTTGGTTTAATAGATAATATAGCTTTACCCTTCTTATTCATTTTTTAATCTCCTACAATTTTAATCTTTTAACTTACCGTATAAAATTGATGTGTTTATATAAATAATTTAGATAACATCTTGAGTGTGTCCTTGTTTTAGATAAGGACCGAGTTCTGTTCCACACAGTACTCAGTCCCGCAAGTTAGTCATTTCATCTGTTTTTATCTTCTAAATACATTTTATTCGGACAAATTTGCTTTTTTACCGGGTTATAAAGGATTACTTTAAATACTTATCAACATTGTCTTTTGTGATTAAGACAAAGGGAATATTAGTAATTTTCTCGTATTTTTCACCGGCAACAATTTTGTATGCAACATCGATACTGCCTGCACCCTGTCCATTCGCATCCTGAAGCACTGTCCCATCGAGTTCTCCGGCCTTAACACTCAGTTTCGCATCCTCAATGGCATCGACGCTGATGATAATGATATCATCTTTACGCCCTGCATTAATAACAGCGTTCAGAGCACCCATACCCATATTGTCATTTTCAGCTGCGATTGCATCAATTTCCGGATATTTCTGAAGCCAATCTTCCGTGATGCGCATTGCTTCTTCACGCAGCCATTTGCCACTCAGAGACTCAAGTACTTTGACCCCCGATTCTTTGTAAATCGTATTCTTAAGACCCTGGTCACGGTCAATTTGAGCAGAGTTGCCAATATCGCCTTCAAGCTGTAAAACATTTCCCTTTGCTTTACCTGCACCGCCCAATTTTTCAGCGATAAAATTACCCATGATCTCACCTGCATCAACATCATTCGAGCCTACAAAAGCAGTGGCATCATCGATATTGCTGGTCTTGGAGTTGACAATAACAATAGGTATTCCCGCTTCTTTGCACCTGTCCACAATTGATGCACAGCCATTAGCATCTACCGGGCTCATAACTATGACGCTTACACCCATAGCAATCATGTCATCGGCTTGATTGAGCTGTTTTTGTACGTCTGTATCAGCGTCGACTTGTAAGAAATCTGCTATTTTGCCTGTAGATTTCATTTCAGCCAGTGCTACGTCCTGAGCTGCGTTGAGAAGGATTTGGTACTGATCGGAACGTGATTTTTGAAGTATGCCGATTACAATACCTGATTTTTCCTTTGTAGAATCTACCTTTGCTGTTCCTGCTGTTGTCCCTGTTGTTGGCTCTGAATTTTTTTGCTCTGTTTTGTTTGCAGTGCACCCAGCTAAGAGTGAAACGGCCATGGAAAGAACGAGTAGCACAGTGGTCAATTTTTTCATAATTTTTCCTCCTTAAATTTATATGTAAAGACAATTGTCTTATACATCACTTGCTTTTACGGCGGCTGATCGTGATATCCAGGATAACAGCCCCCAGAATGATAAATCCCTTGACAATCTGCTGATAGAACGAAGATACTCCCATCAGATTCATACCATTATTGATAACACCAATCATAAGAATACCTACGATGGTTCCGGGAATTGTTCCGATACCTCCATTCAAACTAGCTCCACCAATTACGACAGCTGCAATTGCATCCAACTCATAACCGACTCCAATGGATGGTTGACCGGCATTAACACGAGAGGTCAAAATGACACCGGCAATGCCGGTAAATATACCCATCATCATGAAAGTGACCAGTTTATTTCTGAACACATTAACTCCTGATGCAACTGCTGTGTGAATATTGCCGCCAATCGCATAGACATACTGCCCATATTTAGTATGACTGAGCAAAACATATCCAATTAATGCAATAACAATCAGTATAATAATCGAATATGGAATCACGCCAAATAATTTTCCTTGCCCAATCTCCTTAAATGCCTCGCTCTTTAAAACATATGATTTACCATCACTGATGACATAAGCAACGCCCCTGAAAATAAGCTGTGTACTCAAGGTAACGACAAATGGAAACATATCAAATTTAGAAATTATGAATCCATTAAATAAACCTATAAAACCACAGGCTGCAGCTGATAATACGACAGCCAGTACAACATTGTTTGAATTTGCAGTCAGAACCGCACCTGTTACAACTGACGCAACCGCAATCATAGAACCAATCGACAAGTCAATGCCGCCGCTAATAATGATGAAAATCATACCAATAGCGATGATGCCGTTAATGCTGATCTGGTTCAGTACATTGATTGTATTCTGAAATGTTCTGAATGTCGGACTTGCTATTAGAAGAAAAATAATCATAAATATAAGAATCATCAGAATCCCATATTTTCTGGTAAATAACGCTATATCAAAAGACTGTTTTGTTTGTTTCGTTTGTGAACTCATTTGTCAACCCCCTAATGCCTTGCTTAGTATCATTTCCTGTGAATTGGTTCCCTCTCGAAGTTCAGATCTGTGGAATTCTCCATTAGTCCTTCCTTCATGGACAACTATGATCCGGTCGCTCATGCCGATCACTTCTTCCATCTCCGATGAAATCATAATAATGGCCATGCCCTCTGCTGCAAATTGGCACATAAGCTTGTAAATTTCATGTTTAGCACCAATATCTATACCTCGAGTCGGCTCATCAAGAATCAGAAGTTTTGGTGCTGCCATTATCCATTTGGCTAAAATTACTTTTTGTTGATTCCCACCCGAAAGACTCACGGCTTCAACAGATAGACTGGGAGCCTTGACAGATAGTTTTTTTGCATATTCCGATATCTTCATATTATTCGATCGATGGTTGATTATCAGCCGGCGCTGTTGTTTCTTTAAATTAGGTAAGCCAATATTTTCATAAAGGCTGCGGCAAAGGACCAGACCATACTTTTTTCTATCTTCTGTAACCATGGCTATACCGTGATCAATGGCTTGGGCGGTATTCCTTATAAAAAGAGTCTGACCGAGCCATGTGATTTCACCGGAGTCATAAGGGTCCAGACCAAAAATAGATTTCATGATTTCACTTCGCCCTGCGCCGACTAAACCTGAGAACCCTAGAATCTCACCTGCTCTGACTTCAAAACTGATATCATGAAATACACCTTTACGGGTCAGTTTATCCACTTTTAAAACAACTTCACCGGGCTCAACGAAGGCCTTGTCAAAAACATCTGACAGTTCACGGCCAACCATCATTTTAATCAGTGTTGGACGATTAATTTCCGCAACTTCCCTTGTGCCGATATACTTGCCATCTCTAAAAATTGTCACCCGGTCGCATATACGGGTGATTTCCTCCATACGGTGTGAAATATAAATGATACTGATGCCCCTGGCTTTCAATTCTGCAATCGTCCGAAACAAGTTTTCCGTCTCGTCTGAGTCCAGAGATGAAGTTGGTTCATCCATAATGACCATTTTGGCGTTGAAGGTCACTGCCTTAATGATTTCGATCATTTGCATCTGTGCAATAGTCAAGTCAATCATTTTTGTTCGTGGGCTAATGTTCATTCCATACTTCTTCAGAATATCAGCAGCTTCATGATTCATCTTTGACCTATCAACAAGCAGCTTGCCCATCCACATAGGTTCACGGTGCAAGAAAATATTCTCTGCAATCGTCATATGTAAAATTGGATTTAGTTCTTGATAGATCATGCTTACACCAGCTTCAATCGCTTCTGCCGGATTTTCAAAACTGACTGACTTTCCATCAAATATGATTTCACCCTTGTCAGCTTTAAATTGTCCGGCGGTGATTTTCATCAAGGTAGATTTTCCTGCGCCATTTTCACCCATCAAGGCATGAACCTCACCGCTCCGAACCTGAAGCTGAACATCATCCAGTGCCAAAGTACCTGGAAATTGCTTGGTGATTCCTTTCATCTCCAACAGAAATTCGCTCTTGAGGTTGGACATTCATGTTCCCTTCTTTCATTGTTTGATAAAGTGCTGTTTTAAAAAGGTTTCCAAATACCGCTGCACATCCCTTGAATGCTGATTGCTGTCAATGGATTTAGCTGTAATTTCTTTAAATTCAGCTTGGCTGATGCCACCAGCAAGCGTCTTTCCATATTCTATCGGATGTACTGGATCTGCACGGTTGGCCATAACCAGAACAGGTGTCTTAATATTCTGCCATACCTGCCGATCTTCACATGGCCTGTCTCCAGGCATCGCTATGTACTTTGCCGTGGTGGTCTCTGCATATTTATAATCAAAATAACCCAGATAGGATTGTGCAACAGCCGGCGATTTCTTAGCCAAGTCTAAATATCGTTCAGATATGGCTAACATCTGACGTCCAGTTTTCGGTCCCTCTTCACGGATCAATCTAGCAACTTCACTGAACATGCTCCTGATTTCCCGGGACATGGGCTGATCCAACCAAGCCGGTCGTGAAAATACATTGCCTAAAGTTCGGTTCGGATAGCGCAGAACAAATTTCAGTGCCACTGCCGCCCCCATTGAAATCCCGCCCACAATCGCTTTCTCTATTTTTAGATAATCCATAAATGCCGCCAAGTCATCGGCAAAAGCATCAAATCCGAGGTCTTCTTCCGACCCTATCTCAGCCGTGTCACCATGACCTCGAAAATCGAAGCTAAGAAGCCGGATACCATGGGGCGGTGTAAAAATATTTCGAATCTGTTCAGTACTCCCTCCCAAACCATGCTGGAAAATGAAAGGAATTCCTTCCCCAATATCTATATAATGAAATCGAATGCCCTCATGTATAAAATAAGACATTAAATTATCCCTCCACTTCCAGTCGCTCCAACTGCTTCCGGATAAAACCCACGCTTTCGGGAACCTGCGCTTCTGAAAGCCCATGAAGGATCAAAGCGCCTTGATAATTGCATTCTTTTAACAATTTAAGATAGGTCTTATAATCGAGCATGCCTTTGCCTGCGGCAACAAACTCCGGATTATCGCCATCATTTGCAAGATCTTTTGCATGGGCAATAACAATGTCACCTGCCAGCAACTCGAATGCATTGTTCAATATGGCTGTCATATTCTTCGCTTCACCGGAATGAAACAAATTGGCACCATCCATGATGATTTTGAGATTCTGTGATTTCATTTCATCAAGAAATCGTCTTGCTTTGATTGCACTATCAATGACATTAGACACCTCCGGTTCAATTGCTAGAGTAATCCCACGATCTTGGGCAATCCGCAATGCCGCAGCCATTGATACACACAAGTCATTCCAAGCATCTGGTGAGTTATTGTCAGGATGTTTTTTCCACATGCTGGTTTCGTTGCGCGACCCAGTACATAAAGTGATGACCGAGGTTCCCATTCTTGAACATGCCTTTGCCAATTCATCAAGACGTTTGAGTCCAATCAGGCGTTCCTTAAAATCAGGATGAATCATATTGAAAGTTCCGGAAACAGCGGTAATCGCAACACCATTTTTTACTGCTGCTGCCTTGATACGATCTGATAAATCCGGTGAAATCGTATCCGGCATCGAAGCCAATCCTGCACAACTCATATTGAACTGTGTCTGCGTCAAACCCTCGCTGTGAATAGCATAGAAGACATCTTCGACATTGGGGCGAGTAAATGTTTTTGCAAATATTCCGATTTGCATATTGATCTCCTTTACATTCTAATTATTACTGTTTTTCTTATGATGCATGGCCACTAGAGAGCATGCCCCCATAACACCGGCATCACTTCCCAACTCCCCGGTCACGATCTTACAGCGTTGAATCGGATGCATTAGGGAATTTTCAACATGATAACGGGTTGGCTTCATAATACGTTCACCTGATTTTGATACTCCACCGCCAATAATGATTATTTCGGGGTTAAAGAGATTGATCAGGTTAACCAACCCAATGCTTAATTTTTGTGCAAATATTTCTATGACTTGTTTAGCAGCCACATCACCCTCATCCCAAGCCTTACTGATCATTTCGCCTGTTATTGCTTGCAAGTTCCCGGATGCATACTGCAATATCAGTGAATCCGGGTTTTCCTTGACAATTTCGCGTGCATAACGTGTAAAAGCCGTAGCTGAGCAACAGCTTTCAAAACAGCCTCTTTTTCCACAAGAACACCTGGCTCCGTCTGTTTCGATGATCATATGCCCTGCTTCAGCAGCTACATGGGAAGCCCCATGCAACACTTCGCCGTTGATAATAAATCCGCTTCCAAGCCCAGTCCCCAATGTTAGCAGCAAGAGGTTGCCAAATCCCCGGCCCGCACCAAAATGCATTTCGCCGAGAGCATTAATATTCCCATCATTCTCCGTGTATACCGGCTTATTAAAATATTCTTGAATATATTGACCTGCATCAATATTTATCCAACCTAAGTTGGCAGCATTGAAGACGAAATTGTTGCGGCTATCAATCAAACCGGGAATGCCCATACCAATTCCGGATACATCCTCCATATCAATCTCTGACTCAGCAGCCATGAATTCTATCAAATTGATGATTGCTAAAAATATTGATTGCGGAGGTTCCTTCTGGGGTGTGGCAGTACTCTTGCCGATGACCACCTGCAACGCCTCATCCATGATCATGCCTTTGATATATGTGCCGCCCAAATCAATCCCAACATAATAGTTCATTGATTTAACCCCTCCATCTTTTCTTCAAATCCTAAATGTCTGCAATATTGATTCGTTCACCTGTCGCAACTGAGCGGTGGATGGCTGTGATTGTTCTCATAGCCGCTATTCCGTCATCAATAGATGCACCGCGAAGCGGTGCGCCATTCAGAATAGCGTCAGCGAATCCCTCAACCTGACGTTTATAGAAGTGACCATCTTCAGCTATAGGCCTCTTGTAAAGCCCGTCCTTGATAGAGAAAACCTCCACATCGCTGGATTTAAACAACCATGGATTGTATGTTTTTGCAGTGACGCTTCCATTCTCACCATATACCTCGAATCCCTCATGCCAATCCATGCGGACAGCCACTGTCAGGTCAAGATTACCGATTGAACCATTAATGAACTCAGCAGCTATTTGCCAACTATACGCATCATATTTCTTGACAAGCTGTGCATGAACG
The DNA here is from genome assembly GCA_023426005.1 of Bacillota bacterium. GTDB lineage: Bacteria > Bacillota > Clostridia > Acetivibrionales > DSM-1351 > Ruminiclostridium. The sequence continues at coordinate 61,307 of JAFABO010000030.1, forward strand.
CTTTTTATTTCTCCTCCGAGAAATCTGGCTGTATCGACAAGATGACTGCCATGAGTTAGCATATAATATTTTTCCTTTTCTGCCTTTGGATTGCCTCCTGGGCGTTTAGCATTTGCACTCTGTAAAATTATTGGCTGCACGTTATCCGTTACTGTATAACGGTATGTACTGTCACAGTACCAAGCCTTGATGACCAGTAACTCACCGATTTCCTTCTGAATGAAATCACGGGCAAAACAAACTCCCTGGTCGAATCGTTTCATATTGCCAACTTGAACGATTAATCCGGCTTTCTCAGCCATCTCACGCAGCTCTTCACACTCCTGCACCGTAACACCTAAAGGTTTCTCCACCAAAACATGCTTTCCGGCAGCAATCGCCTGTTTGGCGCAGGGGATATGGAACTGGTCTGCAATTCCAATAATCACCGCATCAATTTCCGGATCATCCAACATATTTTCATAGTTGTTGTATGTAACGCGGGCATTATGCATGCAGACCATTTTCTCAAGCAAGTCCTCTGCGACATCGCAAATCGCATAGAGTTCAGTATTATGAGCTCTATTGCAAGCTTCAAAATGGGCGGCTTGAGATATTTGTCCACACCCCAATACTCCAATTTTTAATAACTTCGAGTCTTTTTTCATCTCATTACTCCTTTAACAAAATATGTTACCAGGATTTTTATCGTCTTCGTTAATTAACTTCATCCCTGACTTTATAATAACGCATCTTATTTTCGAAGTCAATAATTATATTTGACATTTTGTCTTGCTTCAACAATTTTTACATGTTTTTTAAAAAATACCTACCGTTTTCGATAATTGTATTGTATAATGGTTGTGGATATCATTGTAAAAATTAATTTACTGATATAAAATTATGCACTATACCGGAACAATACCAACCGAAAGAAGTGATTAAATGAAGATAACCAAGAGTAAAACAGAAATTAGACATGAAAAGATCCGCAGCATGCTTATCGCCAACGACCTTGTCACTGTTGCCGAGTTTTGCCAAACCTTTAATTGCAGTGAAGCGACAATCCGAAATGATCTTCGTTTTCTCGAAGAAAGAGGATTATTAAAGCGCAGTTATGGTGGCGCAGTAGCAACAGGGCATACAGCGATACATACAAATATGAATACGCGTTCTGTGGCCTACAAAAAAGAAAAGGAAGCCATTGCCAATTACATTGTCAACCACCTCCTGACATCAGGCCAGACTATTATTCTGGATTCAGGATCAACCTGTGTAGAGATTGCGCAAAGTATTGTCGAGTCGGAGCTCGAATTAACAATTTTAACAAATTCTTTCGCAATCGCTACCATCCTGACCCATTCTTCCCGTGTCAAGCTTTTTCTTACGGGTGGTAACTATGACCCTGAACCGGCGGCTTTTCATGATGAATTTTCTATAGCCCTTTTCAATACTATGCGCGCAGATCTCTGTTTTCTTTCCGTGAACGGTGTATCTTATGAAGCAGGCTTCACCATATCCGGTTTTGAGGAAGCGCCTATCAAACAAGCAATGATAAGGGCTTCACGCCAAAATTATGTTGTAGCAGACCACTCAAAACTCGGAAAAATCGGTCTGAAAGTTATTTGCAACTTGTCGGATGTCACTGCTCTGGTTTCCGACAAATTTGATAGTAATGAAGAAATCAAAGCCCTCGAATCTGCAGGGCTAAGAATAATTTTCGCACCCCTTGATGACAAGTAACCCTTTATTTTGCATACGCAAAAATCAATCGCCATTATGGCGGGAGTAAAGGAACTAATTGATGCTATGCAGGAGATAATCCAAAATTTAAAAGAACACCGGATTTGAAAATTCCACTTCAGATCCGGTGTTCTTTTTCTCATTCAAGCGCTCCCTATTTATTATACGATATACTTTCTGTTATCATTTCAATCAGCTTTGAGAATTTATCAATATGTTGGCTTATTTTCTCTTTTCTCAATCTTTCTTTGTTGTATTCAAAATTTATGAGCATCCGGCCGTTCATTTCCATAAGCTCCAATACAATATCATATGTATCAAGCAAACTGGTTTTTAATTTGTCCAATCCCTTTTTATAGAAGAAAGGGATAACAGATGTATCATCTTTATTCATCCTGGCAAATACCAAGTCCTGTAAGGGGTAAATAATAGCCTCACTTGGGTTTTGACGTTTATTTGATATAAGCCTGAATATTTCAAGAAAATCAGAAACCTCGGACAAGTTCAAATCCAAAGACATTACATGGTTATAGCTATCTATCATTACTTGAATCGTTACCCGGGTGTTGCCCGAGTCCAGGGCAAGCATGTAGATATATATTCCCAGAAAAATATCTTCTAAAGCGATTTTTTCACTCTTTGAAAAGTCATATATTTTTTCAAATATTTCTTCCGGGATAACGATTTTAAAATCCGACTTTTCTTGAAAGTTTCTCTCTTGATTAAAATAATCCCTGGGAAGAGCCAGTACCGGAATCAATATTCTCTGGTCCCTTTCAATAAACTTGGCTATTTTTGATATTGCCGGATAAGCAAAAAAATCCGTTATGGTTGTTTTTCCCGGATACTGTTTTTCAACTTCGGCATGCACTTTTGTCAACAAAATTGAATCTCCGCCCAGTTCCAAAAAATTATCATTAACACCGATCCTGTCTATATCAAACACTTTACAACATATCTCAAGTAATTTTTTTTCAGTAATGCTCGTACAGACATTTTGATCCATACTTTCATTTTCACTTTCCAACTCCTTCATTTCCTGAATTATGCTGCAAAACTCACCGGAAATATAACTATCCGCAAGAAGATGTCTCTGAATTTTCCCACTGGTAGTCCTTGGCACATTCTTTACAGGAATTACTTCCTTTATTGTAAGGCCTGTCTTATTATTTATTATGTTTTTCAATTCAGCGGCAATAGGTATAAATTCCTTGAGTTTCTTCTTAAACAGTACGAAAAGGATTATTTCCTCCCTCTGGAGCTCTTTGTTAAACGCGCCGCATGCTGCAACATACCGCAGGGTCTCCCCATATACCTCCTCGGCGATTCGTTCTATATCATGCGGGTAGTAATTTTGACCATTAATAAATATAATATCTTTTGCCCTGCCGGTAATTACAAGGCTTCCGGCTTTCGTAAAGCCTAAGTCTTCCGTATTAAGCCAACCATCGGCAGTCATCACTCTGGCTGTCGCTTCCTGATTGTTGTAATATCCTGAAGTTACATTTTTACCTTTTATCTGTATATAGCCAATAACACCATCATTTACTGCTTGGTTATTCTCATCGCAAATACGAACCTGGCAGTAATCAATAGGGTACCCTACCTCAACAAAACATACACATTCTCTATGTTCCCTGCTTACCTCCACGACGGCCCCCCCTATATTCAAAGATTTTCTGTGTATATAGACACATTTAAATTCTTCTCCTTGGGGTGGAAACGATACTCCCACAGAGGCTTCAGCCAACCCGTACACTGTAAACATAGCAGTTCTTTTAAGTCCATATTCCTCCAATTTTCTGAGGAAAGTATTGCATAGTTCGGCCGATATAGGTTCCGCTCCGTTGAATATGACACGCACACAGGATAAATCCCAGTCCTTTTGAACACCGGTACTATAAAAAGAAAGGAAATGCTTGTATCCAAAATTGGGGGAATAAAGAACCGTTGCCCTATGTTGGCTTGTTTTATCCATCCATAAGGTCGGATGCCTGACAAAAAGAGCTGTAGACATTATCCATTGGCCTGCATCAGCCAATAACGTCATCAAATGAAACCCGATGAGTCCCATATCGTGAGTTAACGGCATCCAGTTCAGTACAATGTCCTCCGGGTTGATTCCTGCCCCATGAGCAATGGCTTCGGTATTGGCAATCAGATTTTCATGAGTTAATACGACTCCCTTGGGGTCTCCGGTAGACCCGGATGAAAATTGAATAAAAGCGGTATCCGTCGGACTGGGTCTATGGATCCTTCCCTGTACATCCTCTGATTCTTTTACATCTTCTATGTATACCATTTTGAGTTTGATTTCATTAAAAATATTCTCAGAGCTTTTTTCTGAAGTAAATTTCTCCAATGATAAGAAAGTTTTATGCTCACATACCAGGTAAGGACGTTTTAATATCCTCCATATATTCAACAGCTTATGCCGGTGTTCATCATTATTGCCGACAGTTACAGGTACCGGGACGATTCCTCCCAGTAAACAAGCCCAAAAAGTATAAAGAAAGCTTTCGTTATCTTCTATCTGAAATATCAGCTCATCTCCCTGTTGAATTCCTTTTGACTGCAAACCATATAAAAAAGTACATGCTGTTGAATATAACTCCTTGTAGGATACTTTTTTCTCGTCCTTTTCTCCCAAAATAAAGGTGATGCCCTTTTCGCCGCTTGAATATTGTTTTGCCTCCAGGGCATCCACCAACGTGTTATAATTATGCCCGCCCATAGTCTTTTCCCCCATTTCATGTTTACTTAAAGTTGTATTGTGAAAGACTTAATATTTCACTATTAATAATGCTCACAACATCTTGCATAAATTCATTGATAAAAAAGTGTCCCCCATTCAACAAATGGATTTTACAACTTTTATTCGTATGCCCTCTCCATAAGCTAATATCACTTATGGTCGTTTCTTCTTCCTGTTTTCCCCATAATATTGTAATATCGCAATCTAGTTTTTCATTTTTTTCAATGTAATTATAGGTTTCTACAATCTGAAAATCAGCTCTTAGGATCGGCAGAAAAATCTCCAGCAGTTCTCTGTTTTCCAGAAGTTCTTTTGGAGTGCCTCCCAATTCAATAACCTTTCTCATAAACTCATTATCCGGCAATACATGGAGATTTTTTTTATCCTTTTTGATTTGAGGAGCATGCCTGCCTGAAAAAAACAGGTGTAAAGGCGGTAAATGCTGTAAACTTTTTATCTTATATGCCAGTTCATATGCTAATACACTTCCCATGCTGTGACCAAAGATAACATAGCGGCAATTGTTCAGATCATCTTTGATTCTATTGTAGATGTCACTCACGGCTTCATCCACGCTTTTATAGAATGGAACCTCAGACCTCGGCCCCCTCCCTGCCAGTTCAATCGCATTCAACTCTATCAAAGGATGGAGGTATTTCTTCCACTCCATATATATATTTGCCGATCCTCCAGCATATGGAAGACAAAATAATTTTATTTTTCCCATTTAAATCACCTCAAAATATAAAACTTGTGCCTCATACCTAAGCAAATAAGAGATCCTTTTTCATGCACTTTATTCCATCCGTAACAGCCTCACCAATAATTTCACACCCTCTTTCCAGAATATGACTTTCAATGGTCAAGGCCGGCATCAGCTTAATCACAGTATCATTCCGTCCGGCCCTTTCAATGATTAGTCCGCGTTCATAGCAGCCTGCAGTGATTTGTTTGGCCAGTTTTGAACCTCCCAGTTTTGAAACGTCAATTCCCCAAATCATTCCCATCCCACGAATTTTTATCAACTCACTCAGCGGAGCAATTTTTCCCTTGAGGAATTTTTCCATAAATCGTTCATTCTCCTCTACACTTTTTTCCAAACTTGTTTTCTCTCTATATTCAAGTGCGGCAGCACCGGCGATAAAAGCCAATTGATTCCCCCTAAATGTACCGTTATGTTCACCAGGCTTCCAGATGTCCAATTCCGGTTTCATTAAAAGGAGGGACATGGGGAAGCCATACCCGCTGATTGACTTGGAAAGTATCACCATATCAGGGATAATATCTGCCCGTTCAAAAGAAAAGAATGGTCCGGTTCTACCGCACCCAACCTGTATGTCATCACAAATCAGAAGAATGTCGTTTTCCCGGCACAGCGCTGCAAGTCTTTGCAGCCATTTTACGGGTGCAGGGATAACACCGCCCTCTGCCTGTATGGTTTCCAAAATAACTGCGGCCGGTTTTTCAATCCCGGAATGGTCATCCTTCAGTACCTCTTCCATATATTCAATCGTATCAAAAGTATTCATAAATCCGTGCGGATATGGCATAAACGTAACATTTGCAAGAGGAAGCCCCGCCCCTTTCCTGCTGTCGATATTGCTGGTTGCGGCCAGGCTCCCCAGCGACATACCGTGGAAGGCTCCCATAAATGCAAAGATTCCCGTCCTTCCCTTTACCTTCCTTGCAAGTTTTAATGCCGCTTCTACAGCATTTGTTCCTGTTGAACCGCAAAATTGCAGCTTATAGTTTAAATTTTTCGGTTTCAGAATAAATTTAGAAAATGCGCATATGAAATCGCTTTTTGCTTTTGTATACATATCCAGACCATGCATAATTCCATCGGATTCGATGTAGGGCAGCAGCCGCTGCTTGATAAACTCGTTATTATGCCCGTAGTTTAAAGCTCCTGCACCTGCAAAAAAATCGATATACTCGTCTCTCGATTCAGTATAGAGTATGGAACCCTTTGCTCCGCAAAAAACGTCCGGAAATGATCTGCAGTAGGACCTTACATTTGACTCTGTTCTTTCAAAAACATTCATAATTTCCCTTCTTTCAATTTGTAAATTTACTTTCTAAGGTTTTTCCTCCGCTTATTGCCGCTAAACTGACAAATCAAGCGCTTCCTCCGTATTTCCTTACGCATGCTGCAGATGATATAAATTTCTATAAATGCATCCTTGTTTCATCAATTCATTGTGTTTCCCCTGCTCGGCAATCACTCCGTTCTCAACTACATAGATAATATCCGCTTGCTCAATGGTTGACAGCCTATGTGCTATAGTCAGTACCGTACGTCCCTTTATAAGTTCATCAAGCGCTTGCTGAACCTGTTGTTCCGACTCTGAGTCCAAGGCCGAGGTTGCCTCATCCAATAAAATAATTGGTGAATTTTTAATCATTGCACGAGCTATAGCAATCCTCTGCCTTTGCCCCCCCGATAGCTTTGCACCCCTTTCACCTACGGGAGTATCATACCCATCAGGCATCTGCAGGATGAAATTATGCGCGTAAGCCGCCCTGGCTGCTGCAATAACTTCATCTTTTGAGGCATCTGCCATTCCATAGCAGATGTTTTCATAGATCGTTCCATCGAAAAGATATGCATCCTGCGGTACATAAGCAATCATACTTCTTACCTCCGTCAGTGAATAGTGGGATAACGGCTTGCCTTCAATTGTAATACTCCCCCCCGAAACCGGATAAAAGCCTAAAAGCAGTTTTATTACAGTGCTTTTGCCTCCACCGCTGCTTCCTGCTAAAGCAGCCATTTGACCCTTGTCAATTGAAAAACTGATATCGTTTAAAACTTTTATCCCATTTCCATAGGAAAACGAAACATTTTTCATTTCAATGCCCTCACAGGCTGAATACTCTGGCGGCATAGCATACCTTTCGGGTTCCTGTGGTTGGTCCAGAAGTGCAAAAACCCTGTCGGCACCGGCCAGTGAAGTTTGAAACAGGGAAACAAAGGTTCCTATCTGGAGAAATAATGCAGTAACATTACTCTGCAAGGATACAATCATGGAAATGGTTCCCAGGTCGGAGCTTTGTTTGATGCCCGCCAATATAGCAATGCAAATCGTTCCCATAAAACTTAACATGCTCATTAGAAAACTTGAACTGTCCATGCCTGCTTCATTACGGGAACGTTTTACAGATTGCCGCACAATGTCTTCATTTTCAGCATCAAACTTTCCGGTAATTTTTTCGCGGATATGAAACATCCGAATCACCGGATATCCGGCCATAATGTCTGTAAGCCGCTCAGTCAGCCTTGCCATACCAGCCTGTATATTGTTGCTCAATATACGAATCGACTTTGCGTAAAGCAGGTTTGTACTTGATAATAGAATACAGAAAAGCAGCATGATGAGTGTAAGCTTATAGGAAACAAAAAACATAGTAACCGCTGAACCAATCCCGGCTAATGCCGTTATGGCAAGAGCAAGTATTCGCGCGGAAAGAGCCTCCTCCAATGCCCTTATATCATTTGTCATGCATGAAATCATATCTCCGCTGTGGTGATCTTCGAAATAATTAACGTTCATCCCGGTTATGTGTTTGAACACTCTTAATCCCATATCAGTTATAAGAATTCTTACAGTCGAATTAAACAAATACATAAAAATCGGAGTGGCAATGCATAAGAACAGGATATAGATGCCAACTCTGCAAGCTGAATGGATCAGGGTATGCATATCCCCCTGGACAGCTGCATTCACCATATCCTTGCTTACAAGCGCCAGCAGTATTGTCAATGCTGCATTGGTACCACTTATTCCAACGATACCAACGGTATATCTCCACATTTTCGGTTTTACAAGCGAAAACATTCTAAAAATACTCTTTTTATTAAAGTTAGGCATATAATTCTCCCTCAACATTATTCGAGTTAACCGGTATAAACCGGTTTAAATACAGCTGTCTGTATATCCCCTCCGATAGCAGCAGCTGCGTGTGAGTTCCCTCCTCAACTATGGTTCCATGATCCAGTACAAGGATTTTATCTGCATTAACAATTGTGGACAGCCGGTGCGCAATAATGAAAACGGTTTTATTTTTTATATTATTTTTCAGTGCATCCAACACAGCCGCTTCGCTTTTACTGTCCAGTGCGGAAGTAGGCTCATCCAGGGCGATGATGGGTGCATCCTTTAAAATAGCCCTTGCCAGCGAAATTCTTTGTTTTTGTCCACCTGACAGCTTTGCCCCCCTTTCACCGCTATGCGTATGGTATCCATCCGGTAACGCCAGTATAAAATCATGTGCATCTGCCGCCTTTGCCGCTGCATAGATTTCCTCCATAGTAGCATCCGGCCTCCCGTAAGCAATATTTTCGGCGATGGAAGCAGGAAAGATATAAGCATCTTGCGAAACGATTGAAATTTGTTTTCTTGCTTCGTCAAGCCCCCAATCCTCCAATGGTATTCCAAATAGTTTAATGCACCCGCATAAAGGTTCATAAAAACCACATAACAGCTTAAATATGGTACTTTTTCCGTTTCCGCTGGGTCCAACCAAAGCGGTGACTTCATTCCCGTTCAGTGTAAAACTCAGGTCTTCCAGTACTTTATTCTGCCCATCGTATGCAAAGGTCACATGCTCACATGCTATCGTCACATTGCTGTCTTCTTTTGTGGGAGTCCCGGATTCTCTACTTTCCACAGGTTCTTCAAGGACCTCAAACAGATGCTTTGCAGCTCCCAGTGTTCTCTGCAGTTCCGCAATCAATTGAGGAAAACTTACAGCTGCTCCGATTAAAAACTGCAGTAAATAGATCAGTGTGAGCAAACCTCCTGGCGTTAACTGCTTGTTCACTATTAAAAATCCCCCATATATAATACATATCATATTGGGCAAGGCTTGCAGCATTATTCTGATTGGAGTAATAACAGCTAAGATTTTCTCGATCGATAATCCGTTATAAAGAACCATTTCCATGGATTTTTTAAATTTTCCATACAATATGTCTTTCATGTTGAACGACTTTAGCAAAGGAAACCCCCAAATAGCATCCTGTGCAACAGCATTTGCTTTCCCAAGATGCCTCATTAACTGGGCTGCTTTTGCCTGCATCGGTTTGCTCATCATGGCGGACAATACTATAATCACCAGGAAAACCAAGGTGCAAGCCAGAAGTAATCTCCAGCTTATGATGAATATATAAATAAATGTACCTATAAAAATAATTGGATTGTAGAATATATTGGCAAAACTGTTCTGAAGAAAATTCTGTATAACTGTCGCATTGTTTGTCACCCTTGATATATTTTCCCCCGAATGATGCGTATCAATAGAAGATACCTTTAGTCTTTCAATATGCTGTGAAACTACGTGTCGTATATCTCGGACGGTAAATGCCGCAATTTTTCCACACGAATATTTTAAGAAAAATCGTGATACAGCTCCTGCCGCTATTATTGCCACTGAATACGCAATTATTTTTACAGGATCACGGGTCCTAAAAAGGATGATATCAATTATATTTGCCATGAGGTATCCTATATAAATATTAACAAATACATTGACAATCAGTGAAACAACGCTAATCACCAGCCAACTTTTATATGGATTCACGAATGAAATCAATATTTTTAAAACATCCGTACCGGCGGTTTTCTTATTCATTCTGTTCCCTCCTCTCGGTGGACTTTTAAAGTTTCCATTCCATACTGTCAAGTATACTCCGGACGATTCCTGCATTCCTGCCTGCATAGTCTTCACGAAGCATCTCCAGATGTGTACCGTAGCCGAAGTAATTATTACACTCTTTTTTTGTATATTTCCACCATTGATCTTTTTGTTCAAAGGTTTTCTCATCTCCAGATTTTGAAGCGGAACTGATAAGATGAAGGTTGGAATCTACCATCCCGGTAGTTGCAAGTTCATTCATATACTTCATATAACCGAGCATTTTCTTTCTGGCACTTTTCACCATCTCCTCTGCTATTTGCACATCTATACTGATATGCTGATTGTCTTCAAGTATTTTTTGTATGGAGGCTTCTACAAGCTGTGTCATCTGCTCCCGGGTGAGTCCGGGTTTTTCTTTGAATACGGATACATCCATTAATATAATGTCCGATACCTCATTTCCCCGGGCGATCAATTCTTTTGCCACTTCAAATGCCAGATTACCTCCTCCCGAATATCCCAAGAGTATATAGGGTCCGCGATCCTGGATATGGCTGATGCTGTCGGCATAGTCCCTGATTCTACCATCACTTTCAAAAAAGTCAAAGCAATAAAAAGAATACTCATTAATTGTTTTAGCCAGTTCGGTATATGCTGCGCCGTAAGCACCGGATGGCGGGAATGCAAATACTTTCCTTTTTGAACCTTCATTTAATATTGCCATGGACCTTTCATCAAGTTCCGCATTACCTTTAAGAATCTCCGATAAGCCCCTTACCGTGCTATGGCTGAATATATTTTTATAATCGATATTTTTATGGAACCGACGATATATTTCGTATTCAAGCTGCATGACCTTGATAGAATTCCCGCCAAGTGCAAAAAAATCATCATCAATTCCGATGTTTTTAATACCAAGAACCCTGCTCCATATTTCAACCAGAATTTCCTCCAATCTGCATGTTGGGGCAGCAAATGATACGCCGCTTCCGACGCTGTTCTCCATATCAGGTAATGCTTTTCTGTCCACTTTACCGTTTGGTGTCAGAGGTATCCTTTCTATGGGGATAAAGTATGACGGAATCATATACTCCGGAAGCGTCTTTGATAAAGTTCTTTTTATTTCCTGTACAGCCATCTCTTTTTCAGTTACCACATAAGCACATAAGTATTGGGCACCTTCCGCGTCTTCCTTGATTGCCACAACTGCTTCTTTTATAGACGTATCCCTTAACAGCTGCTCCTCGATCTCTTCCATCTCGATCCTGTATCCCCGGATCTTTGCCTGATGGTCTATCCTGCCCGAAAATTCTATATTTCCGTCCGGCAGCCATCTTGCCAAATCACCGGTCCTGTATATCCGCTCTTCGGGCACAAACGGGCTGGGAACGAATTTTTCATCCGTCAATTCCGGATTATTCAAGTATCCCCTCGCGATGCCAACCCCGCCTATGCACAGTTCCCCATATGCACCAACAGGTGCAAGTTTATTGCCCGTATCCAGAATATAAACACTGGTGTTATGTATAGGCTTACCGATCGTTATACGCTCATGCGGCTGCAAGCCTCTCTTGATGGTGGATGCAACGGTGGCTTCCGTTGGTCCATACTCGTTTACAATCTCCAGCAGAGGCTTCTTACGCTTACTTTCTCTGATGATGCTCCCATTCAATTTATCCCCCGCCAGGGTTACAATCCGGACGAATTTCATTTCCTCTTCCTCCATGCATCCCAGCAAAACCGCATAAAGTGCCGGGATACTTATAAAATGGGTCACCCTATGCCGGATAATGATGTTCTTTATTGCAATCGGGTCTTTTGATTCCGTTTCTTGAATAATGATCACTTTTGAACCTGAAACAATCGGAGTAAAAAAGCTTGTAATGAACCCGTCAAAAGCAAATGAGAATAACTGAAGCACAACATCCTCCGTGCCCAATTTGTACTCCGTCCTTCTCCATTGAATTCGGGCGGATATACTTCCGTGTTGTACCATAACCCCTTTCGGTTGGCCGGCAGTTCCGGAGGTATAGATGATATAGGCCAGATTATCCGCAGTACTCACAGGCTCAAGGTTTGAACCCTTTATACCATACAGGCTCTTATTCGTGATCTCTATTACCGTGCCATTAAAGCCGATACCGTCTGCCAAGCCGTCCTTTGTCAGCAATACTGCCGGTTTACTGTCCTCAAGCATGAATTTTATCCTGCCGGCGGGGTACTCAGGGTCGATTGGCAAATATGCCCCCCCTGCCTTTAATATCGCCAGTATTCCTATAGCCATCTCTATGGAACGGTCAACCATAATTCCTACGACAGTATCCGCCGCCACGCCTTGGTCTCTCAATAACCGCGCCAATTGGTTTGACTTTTTGTTTAGTTCGCTGTAAGTCAACCTCTGCTCCCGGTATATTAAGGCAATATGGTCGGGGGTAGTCTCGGCCTGCTTCTCAAACAATTCATGCAAAGTTTTTGTTGCCAAATACTCCGCCTTTGTGTTGTTAAAGTCATAGATTAACCGGTTTCTTTCTTCTTTGGCTACAATATCAATTTCCTCAAGTAGGATGTCCGGATTATCTGCAACCGTTTCAGCAACCTGTTGGAAGCTTTCACCTATTTTTCCCATTATGTAAGACTCATAAATATTCGCGTTATAGCTAAACTTGACGATAATTTCTTTTTCCAAACCGATGATAATATTAAAATCATAATTTGTATGCTCAAAAGACCGGATATCGCCTATGAGCAACCCTTGGCCGCCGTCCTGCTGTTCTCCTATTTCTTTCTCTACAGGATAGTTTTCAAACACAAATATATGATCCGTCAAATCCTTCTTCAAGTCACTTCTTGACTGAATTTCAGCCAATGACACATAATCATGCGCGTCGGACTTGAGCGCACGCTCCTGTATCTTCCCGATTAGATTTGCAAAGCTCTCTCCCTTTTCGCTGCATATTCTTACGGGTATAGTATTGATGAAGAGTCCTACCATTTTCTCTACTCCTTCCACTTCGGAAGGTCTTCCCGATACAACTGATCCAAATACAACATCATCGGTATGATTGTAGCGCTGCAGGAGAATTCCCCAGATTCCCTGGAGTACCGTATTGACAGTAACCTGATTTTTAACCGAGATTTCTTCCAGTTTCCTGCTTACCGCCTCTTCTATTCGGAATATCTTTTCTTTCAGGCAGTAGCTTTTATTTTCTTGGACATCGGCTAACTTTGGCAGCGACGCCACACTTTCATATCCGCTGAGATAATGGCTCCAATACTCCAGGGCCTCTTCCTCATCCTGCTTTTCAAGCCATTCAATATAATTTTTATAAGGATGCACTTCTCCCAATGCAACCGACCTGCCTTGCTGAAGGAAGCTGTAGATTCTGAAAAGCTCATTAATAATGATACCTGAACACCAGCCGTCCATCAGGATATGATGATGGCTCCAGATGATTCCATACCGGTTCTCTCCCAGCTTGACAACAGTAATTCTCATTAGAGGCTCCCGTATTAAATCAAAGCCTCTTTCCCGGTCCTGCCTGCACAATTCCTCAAAGTAGTCTTCTTTTTCTTCAACACATGCAGCGATATCTCTGTAATCAATTCCGACCTTTCTTTCTTTGAGTACCACCTGTTTGGGTTTTCGTACTCCTTTACCAATAAAGCTCGTTCTTAAAATGGCATGCCTGCGGATAAGTTCGTTAAAGCTTTCCTCAAATACATCGATATCTATACTCCCATTGAGTTTAAAGGATATCTGCTCGAAATATGCGCTGGACTTTCCGTCCATCAGTGCATGGAACAGCATTCCCGCCTGCATATTGGATAAGGAATATATCTCCTGTATTTCGCTGCCAACGGCTTCTCGAATATATGCCAGTTCCTCCAGGGTGATTTCGTAATCACCATAGTCAGAAGGCGTTAGCTCCGTTCCGTTCACCTTCAGACAGTGAGAAAGTATTTTCTTCAGGTTTCTCTCGTAGCCTTCCGCAAGGTTTCGGATAGTCTCCTCCCGATAGGAATGCCGGTTAAAGCCCACAGTTATACAGAGTTTCCCGCCGATGCACATACCGTTGATATCTAATTTATACCGCCTTTGTGTATGCTGACTGACTGTATCTCCAGAGGAAAGGCGGGATACCCCGGCCACTCCTTTGTTGACATCTTCATCAAACTGCCCCAGATAGTTAAACACAATTTCTGCTTTCTTCTCCAACTTGTATTCCTTTTGGGTTTCTTCCGATGCCAAATACTTTAGTATTCCATACCCGATACCTTTGTCCGGTATCCTCCGCAAGTCTTCCTTGACCATTTTGATTTGTGCGCCTATATCTTCCGATTTTGACATATCCAGTACGACAGGGTACACGGTGGTAAACCATCCGACCGTCCTGCTGATGTTTATATCCTTCAATATCTCTTCTCTTCCATGGCCTTCCAGATCGATCAAAACCGCGTCTCCATCTGTCCATTCTTTGATTGCAAGTCCCAGCGCCGCAAGAAGTAAATCGTTGATCTCGGTATTATACGCTTTACCGGCTTTCTTAAGCAGGTCCTGTGTCTCTTCCTCGTTTAGCACCACCGTCCATCCTGCGTTGTCTTTATATTCGTCCTCTATGATTTCGTTATCCACCGGTAATGTTTTTATTTTTTGCTCCTCAATGCTTTTCCAATATTGCAAGTCTTTTAAGGCTTTTTTGCTTTTTGAATACGCATTCAGCTTCTCTGCCCATTCCTTAAACGAGTCTGTTTTTTCCTGCAATTTGATTTTATTTCCTTTTTCCGCAGCTTCATAACCATAATTGAAATCTTCCATTAAAATTCTCCAGGAAACTCCATCCATAACCAAATGGTGTATGGCAATCAGCAGGTAATCGCCTTCCCTCGTCTTAAATAAGCCCAGTTTCACCAACGGTCCGTGCTGAAGATCAATGCTGCCCTGCACTTTGCTGCATGCACTTACTACTTCTTTCGCATATTCGTCCATGGCGCTGAAATCAAACACCTGCATATTGAAGAGTTCTTCTTCCTCCACACCCCGGTTAAACTGTATCACCTTGTTTTCATCCACAGCATACACCATTCTCAGCACATCATGGTGAGTTACAATTTTTGTAAATACTATTTTCAGAATCTCTTCCTTGAAGCCTTCTTTCTTATATAACATTACCGACTGATTATAATGGTGCATTTCTGTAATCTTACTGCCAGTCTCAAAAAAGCGCTTCTGTATGGGCGTTAAGAAAACTTCCCCCTCTATAATTCCCTGGTATGCCTTCCTCACGACAGGTTTTACATACCTGCTCAAGCCTTCAATGGTCGGATTTTTGAACAAGTCTCTAATTTCTACTTTCCATTGGTGTTTATGCATTCGTGCACTGACTTGCAGTGCTTTGATAGAGTCTCCCCCCAGTTCAAAGAAATTATCCCGGATTCCGATGGTCTTTGCACCCAATATTTCTTTCCATACAGCAACCAGCCGTTTTTCTACTTCATTCCTTGCCGCTATATACTCTCTCCCTGTCCGGATGTTTCCATCCGGCTCGGGGAGGGCCTTTCGGTCTGTCTTACCATTGGGGGTCAGTGGTAGCTTTTCCATTTGTATAAAGTAGGATGGAATCATATAGTCAGGTAACTCTTTGGATAAGTATTCTCTGATTTCCTGCACCGTCAGCTCTTTTTCCGCCACGATATACGCACATAAATACTTCGTCCCCTCTTGATATTCTTTTGCCAGGACTGCTGCTTCTTTGATATGTTCATGCCCGAGCAAACGGTTTTCAACCTCTGAAGTCTCAACTCTATAGCCCCGAATCTTTACCTGATGATCCACTCTTCCCACATATTCAATACTGCCGTCCGGCAGCCATTTTGCCAAATCTCCAGTTTTGTACAGCCTGATATTCTCATTTTCCCTGAAAGAAACAGGAATAAATTTCTGGATATTTAAATCGGGACGATTTAAGTATCCCCGTGCCAAACCTGCACCGGACAGGTGTATTTCGCCGGTGACACCGATGGGTACAGGCTTCAAAAATGTATCTAAAATATATACGGCTGCATTATGGATGGGTTTACCAATTGCCGGATGCTCCTTGTAGGATTCAAACTCAGCAAAATCAATAAATTGTGCAATACAGCCCACAGTGGCTTCTGTTGGACCGTAATGGTTCATGACCTCTGCTTCTGGAAGGAATCCATGGAACTTTTCAATATCTGTCAGTTGGATCGGCTCTCCACCTAAAACCACCAGCCGTAAAAACGTAAAAATCCCCGGAACTGCAGCACTGTAAGTATTAATAAGCATGTGGTACAAAGAAGGTGTCGACTTAAAATACGTGATCCTGTTTTCTTGAAGGTAGGCCAGCAGCCTTTCAGGATCCGAGTATAATTCCTTGGATACGATGTGCAGTTCACATCCCCGCAAAAGGGAAGGGAATAAGCTGGTATATCCCAAATCGAAGCAGAAAGAAGACAGTAAGATTGTCTTATCCTTCTGAGTCAGCTCTGCTTTTTCAATAAACCATGACACATAATTGACCAGTCCTGTATTTTCAAGAAGCACTCCTTTCGGGAGCCCCGTGGTACCGGAGGTATAAATGATATAAGCCAGATTCCCCGCATTACCGGTTTTGGTGAGATTTGATATGTCTCCACAATACAGCCTTTCATTCTCGAGGTTTAAAATATCGATATTGAATATCCCCGTGTCGTTCAAGTGTCCCTGGGTCAGCAATACCTTTGCATTACTGTCTTCCAGCATATGTTTTATTCTCTCCGCAGGGTATTCAGGATCAATAGGAAGATAAGCTCCCCCTGCTTTCAGAGTCCCAAAAATCCCGAGTATCATTTCCAGGGAACGCCCGGTCATGACAGCGACAATATTATCCGGGCCTACCCCCTTCTCTCTCAATCGCCTGGCCAGCATGTTGGCCTTCTCATTTAGCTCCCTATAGGTCATCCGTTGGCCTTCAAAAACAACCGCCACATGATCCGGGCTTTTTTCAGCCTGTTCCTCAAACAGTTCATGAATCATCTTGTCCTCAGGATATACCGCTGTGGTTCTGTTAAAGTCAAACAATATGTGGTTCCGCTCTAATTCCGGCATCATGTCTATATCCTGTATCTTTTTATCCGGGTACCTGACAATTTCTTTGAATACATTTTTCAGATGTCCAATGATTCGTTCTACTGTTTCTTTTTTAAATAATTTTGTACAATAATTTAGAACTAAATTGATATTCTCTTCGCCAGCCACTACTTGCAGGGAAAGATCGAACTTTGCAATTCTATTCTCATACCCATAGGGTTTGAGCCTTGGGCCGGCAGCCTGGGTGCATCCTATCTCCGCATTCTGAAAGACAAACATGGTATCAAACAATGGATTCCTGCTTAAGTCTCTCTTCAAATCCAGCTTTTCAACCAGTTCCTCAAACTGGTAATCTTGATTTTCGTATGCCTGTAATGAGTTTACTTTTACTTCCTGCAAGAACTCTTTGAATGTCTTTTGACCCTTCGGGTAATTTCTGACGGCCAGTGTATTCACAAACATCCCGATTATGTTCTCCAAATCAGCATGGGGTCTTCCGGCGATAGGAGTACCTACAACGATGTCTTCCTGTCCGGAATATTTTGAGAGTACTATGTTATAGGCTGCCAGCAGTACCATATAAAGCGTCGCTCCCGTTTCCTTTGCCAGCCTGTTCAAGCCTTTCACCGTCTTATAATCCACGTTAAATAAGATGCCGTCTCCCTCAAAGCTTTGCACTTGCGGCCTTGGATAGTCGGCAGGAATGCTTAATAGGGGTATTTCCCCCTGGAATACCTTCAGCCAGTGCTCTTCCTGCTTCTTCAAGCCACCCTCCGCCATCATCCTGTTTTGCCATACCGAGTAATCCTTGTATTGGATTCTTAATGCCGGCAGTGCCTTTCCTTCGTACAGTACTGCAAACTCCCGCGCCAGAATATCCATAGATATACCATCGGATATGATATGGTGCATATCAAAAAGCAGTATATTTCTTGATTCCCGTAATTGCAGCACTTCCACTCTCAAAAGTGGCACCTTGTCCAATTCAAACGGACGCACAAATTTCTTAATGGCTGCCTCTACAGCCTCCTCGGATACTTCGTTATAAGTGATATGGAGATCTACTGCTTCATGGATTCTTTGTACAGGTTTGCCTTCCACCATCTCAAAAGATGTTCTTAAGGTTTCATGCCTTTCGACCAGTTCCTTGAATACTTTTTCCAGAACATTTAAGTTACATTCCCCTTCAATTTCATAGATTCCGGGCATGTTGTAGTTGATTGAGTTTTCTTCAAACTGATTTACAATATACATTCTCTTTTGGGCTGAGGAAACTTCATAGTATTCTTTTTCCTCTACAGGTTCTACGGATGCATGAAGATTCTCTTCGGCTCCGTGGATATATCTGCAGATTTCTCTTATGGTTGGGGCTTTGAAGATTTCACTCAAGGCAATTTCCTTGTTGAATTCCTTGTGAATTCTTGCTGCCAAAGTTACTGCCTTCAATGAATGCCCTCCCAATTCAAAGAAGCTGTCTTCCGCTCCAGGTCTTTCAATCCCCAGGATCTCCGTCCAAATCTTTGCCAGCCGCCTTTCCGCTTCATTTGCAGGCGGCACATATACACTTGTTCCCAAAACATTTCCGGTCTCGGGTAACGCTCTTCGGTCTACTTTACCATTTGGCGTGAGAGGTATTTTTTCCATTTGTATATAGCAGGCAGGAACCATATAATCCGGCAAACTTTTCGTCAGGTATTCCCTGATTTCATGCGCCATCAACTCTTTTTCCGCCACTAAATACGCACATAAATATTTGTTTCCTTCCTTGTCTTCCTTTGCTGTGACTACTGCCTCTTTAATATGGATATTCTCAAGTAAACGGTTCTCGATTTCCCCCAGTTCAATCCTGTAGCCCCTGACTTTTACCTGGTAATCCTGCCTTCCAATGAATTCAATATTCCCGTCTTCAAGCCACTTCCCAATGTCCCCCGTCCTATACAGCCTTACTCTTCCTGTTGCAGAAAAGGGGTCCTCCATAAACACCTGTTTCGTCCTTTCTTCGTCGTTCAAGTATCCTCTCCCTACACCTACCCCGGATACGCAGATCTCTCCGGGAACACCGATAGGACAAAGTTTCATTTGCTGGTCTGTAATATAAATATTCATGTTTTGTACCGGTTTCCCGATAGGTATATTTTGCACATCCATAGGACCGTCCATAATATATTGGCTGACGTCATCGGAAGCCTCCGCCGGACCATAAGCATTGACCACCTTTATATCCGGGCACAATTCAAACCATTTTTTTACAATGCCGGGTTTCGCCATCTCCCCGGTGACCATAAGATATTTCAATGTATCCGTTTGAATATGATTTTGTTCTATATATTCCATCAGCAGCATCAGTGTCGATGGTACCACTTCCAATATAGATATTCCATCTCTTCGAATTTTCTCAATGAATTTGTCAGGCTGAAGTATCAACGAATTGGAATATATTGCGGTTCTTCCTCCTACGGCAAGAGCAGCGAAGAACTGCCATACGGATATATCAAAGCAGTGGTTCGCAGTCTGTGCAATAACAAATTCCTCCGTTATACCCAGTTCATTTACTTCTGCATGAATATGGTTCATCATACCGATGTGCTCGATCATGGCTCCTTTGGGCTTTCCGGTGGAACCTGAAGTATAAATTACATAGGCAAGGTCTTCCATAGGGATAGCCAGGTTTGGATTTACCTTACTTTCCTTCCGTATTTCCTTCTCCTGCTCATGTAAGTCGATGATCTGGCCTTTGAACTCTTTTCCTGCTTCCTCGTCCCTATACTGTGATTGCGTCAAGAGAAAACGGACACCGGACTCCCTGAGGATGGTAATCTTTCTTGAAACAGGATAGTCGGGATCAATCGGTATATATGCTCCTCCGGCCTTCCAAATTCCTAAAATCCCTTCCACCATTGCGGGAGACCGTTCCAGCATTACTGCAGCCAGTTCTTCCCTTTGTATACCCCTGCGGATAAGGAATCCTGCCATTTGGTTTGCCTTTTCATTTAATTCCCTGTAAGTCACTGAGGAGTCACCGAATAGCAAAGCTATTCTTTCCGGTGTCCTTTCTGCATGTTCTTCCAGGAAGTGGTGCACACTCTTGTTTTCCGTAAAATCGCGTTTTTTATTATTAAATTCAAGCAGTATCCGATTCTTTTCCTGTTCTGTCAGAATTGAAATCTCATGGACAGGCATCTCCGGGTTAGCGGAAATATTTTTCACAATTTCCCTTAAGTGGCCCTCCATTCTGCGGACAGTTTCCTGATAATAAGCATTGGAATTAAAGCTAAATTTAACATAAAGTTCCATTCCGGGGCAAACCGTCACATCAAGATCGTAACTTGTCTGTTCAAAGCTTGTCATACCGGACATCACAATTTCCCCGTGTTTTTCATCAGCGGAACTGATCATTTCATTCTGTACGGGCAAATTTTCAAAAGTAATGATATTATTAATCAACTGGCTTTTCTGTTCCGAAAGCATTTGAATTTCGGCCAGTGGTAAATACTCATGATTCTTACTTGTTGTCCCCTGTTCTTGTATCCTTTTTACCAACTCCAAAAAAGTCTGCCCTTCACCACTTTTTACCCGGACCGGGACCGTGTTGATAAACAATCCGATGGTATTTTCGACACCCTCCAGTTCCGGAGGTCTCCCGGATACAACAGCACCAAAAATGACGTCCTTCGTATCATTGTATTTCTGAAGCAAGATTCCCCATAACGTTTGAAAGACCGCATTCATGGTAACTTGAGCATTTCTTGCGATATCTTCCAGTGCTTTTGTAGTTTCTACATCGAAGGTAAAACTAATCTCACTATAGCTATAAGCACTATCCCCACCGTAGTTCCGTCCCGGCAGCAGCACCTCCTTTTGATAACCTTGCAGATAATCCTCCCAATAGGCAGCTGCTTCTTCCTTATCCCATTGTTCAAGCCATTTGATATACCTGCCGTAGGAGTACACTTCCTCAAACTCCGATAAATCCTTGCTATCCGGCGGACAATGGTCTATTAATAAACGGTATATCTTAAAAAACTCATGAATAACGATGCTCAAACACCAGCCATCCATCAGAATGTGATGATGACTCCAGATAATTTCATAACTTTTCTCTCCCAGCTTGACAACTATCATTCGCATCAATAGGTCTTTGGCCAGATTAAAGCCTCTCTCCCGATCCTGCCTGCGCAGCTCCTCCAAATATTTCTCTTCTTCTTGCTTTTCTAAGGTAATCTCCCGATAATCAATCCGGGCATTTCTTTCTTTGAGTATTACCTGCTTGGGTTTTCCGATCCCTTTGGAGATAAAGCTTGCCCTTAAAATGTCATGCCGCTTGATCAACTCATTGAAGCTTTTTTCAAAGGCTTGAATATTGATATCTCCCTTTAGCTTGAACGACATCTGTTGGAAATACGCATTAGATTTTCCGTCCATCAGCGCATGAAACAACATTCCCTCTTGCATGCCGGATAATGCGTAGATTTCCTGTATGCCGCTGCCAACGGTTTCTTGAATATATGCCAGCTCTTCCAGAGTGATTTCATGATCTCCGTAATCCGAAGGTGTTAATTGGGAGGCTTCCACTTCCATACAATGTTGAATGATTTTCCTTAAGTTTCTCTCGTAGCCTTCCACCAATCTTTGAATGGTTTTCTTCCCGTATGCATACCGGTTGAAACCGATGTTTATGACCAGCCTTCCCCCTGCAATCACACCGCTGATATCTAATTTATACTCTCTTTGTGACTGCGGACTGATGGTGTCTCCCGTAGAAATCCGGGATACCCCGGTAACCCCTTTGTTGGTATCTTCATCAAATTGTCCCAGGTAATTAAAGATAATTTCCGCTTTCTTATTAAACCTGCATTCTCTCTTTGCTTCTTCCGGCGCTAAATACTTTAGGATTCCATATCTGACACCTTTATCCGGTATTCTCCTCAAATCTTCTTTGACCGTTTTTAGTTGCATACCGATATTTTCCGACCTGGACAGGTCGAGGACAACAGGGAATACAGTGGTAAACCAGCCAACCGTCCTGCTGATATCAATATCCTTCATGATCGATTCTCTGCCGTGACCTTCCAGATCAATCAATATCTCATTTTCCCCTGTCCATTCCTTGATGGTCAGGCCCAACGCAGTAAGAAGGATGTCGTTTATCTCCGTATTATAGGCTTTGCCCGTTTTCTTCAGCAGATTTTGTGTTTCTTCCTCTGTCAGAGCGGCTGTCAAGCCAATGCTATCCCTGTATCGGTCCTCCTGGATTTCATGATCTACCGGCAATGCATTTATTTTCTTGTCTTCTATACTTCTCCAATAGCTCAACTCTTTGAGCACTTTTTTGCTTCTTGCATATGCATGCAGCTTTTTGGCCCATTCCTGATAGGAGTCCGTTTTCTCCTGCAGTTCGATGATTTCGCCTTTTTCCGCCTTCTCATAGGCCGTACGGAAATCCTCCAGCAAGATTCTCCACGAGACGCCGTCCACCACCAGGTGATGGATAACGATGAGCAGGTGGTCGCCTTCCCGGGTCTTGAATAACCCCAGTTTTACCAGCGGTCCGCGTTCAAGCTCAATACTGCTTTGTATCCGGCTGCATTCTTTTTGCACTTCTTTTTCGTATTGCTCCAGAATACCGAGATCAAATATTTCCATGCTGTAGAGCTTTTCTTCCGCCACACCCCGGTTATACTGGATAGCCTCTGTTTCCTGTACTTTATATGTCATTCTTAACGCATCATGGTGGCTGATAATTCTTGTAAATACCTGCTTAATCACCTCTGCCTTGAATCCCTCTTTTTTATAGAGCATTACAGTTTGGTTGTAATGATGCATTTTGATATCACTATTTCTGGTTACGAAAAAGCGTTTCTGTACCGGCGTAAGCGGAACTTCTCCTTCTACCGTTCCCTGGTATGCCTTCCTCTCGGCAGGTTTTACGTATTTCGACAGTTCTTCGATCGTCGGGTTCTTAAAGAGGTCTTTGATTTCCATTTTCAATTTGTGCTTATGCATCCTTGCACTAACCTGCAATGCCTTGATGGAGTCTCCTCCCAATTCAAAATAGTTGTCATGAATTCCCAGGCTCTTTACTCCCAGGATATCCTTCCAAACTTCTACCAGTCTTTTTTCTATTTCATTTCTCGGCGCAACATACTCCTTTCCGGTATGAATATTCCCATCCGGCTCGGGCAGCGCTTTCCGGTCCACCTTTCCGTTGAATGTCAGCGGCATTTTCTCAATCTGCACAAAGTAGGACGGAATCATATAATCTGGCAGTTCTTTTAATAAGTGCGCCCTGATTTCCTGCACCGTCAGCTTTTTTTGTGCCGACACATAGGCACATAAGTATTTTGCTCCTTCCCTATCTTCTCTTACAAGTACGGCAGCTTCCTTTATGGAGGGATTCCCCAGCAACCGGGTTTCGACTTCTCCCAATTCTATCCTGTATCCCCGGATCTTAACCTGATGATCGCTCCTTCCTAAATACTCTATGTTCCCATCCGGCAGCCATCTTGCCAAATCTCCGGTTCTGTACATCCTTTTTCCCGGGCAAAACGGATTTTCTACAAACCTCTCCTCTGTGAGTTCCGGATTGCCTATATAACCTTTCGCCAGCCCTTCTCCCGCTATATAGAGTTCTCCCTGGATTAATTCGGGGACTGGTTTCCTATTCTGATCCAATATATAGATATGGACATTTGACATCGGTTTTCCTATGGGAACGAAACCGAACGCATCGGCCGTATCACGTTCAATGCGATAGGATGTCGAATCAACAGTGCACTCTGACGGACCATATACATTGATAATTTCTGTCCCGTCATTTTTCAGCCGTGTTAAAAACTCTTTGGCTGCCCTTGCAGAAAGCGGCTCTCCTCCGATTAAGAAACGCTTCACCCCGATGTCTTCACATCCGTCGCAGTTTAACATCATGGAAATATGCATAGGAGTCCCATCGGACAGATCAATCCTATGTTCCTGGTAATAGCGGATAAGCTCACTGCCCTCAAACCTCGCTTCCTCCTGCACGATATAGAGGGTATGCCCCAGTAGTAGCGAAGCAAAAATTTGTTTTACCGAAGCATCAAAGACATAAGGGGCTAATAAAGCTATTTTCAAAGGACCGCTGAATTCTTTATATACAATGTCCTGCAGGCCGTAAACCAAATTAACAATACTGCGGTGTTTGATCATAATGCCCTTGGGCTTTCCTGTTGAACCTGATGTATAAATGACATAGGCTAAATCATCGGGTTGGTTTACATTCTGAATATTTTCACCCGTCCCGCCATATATACTCTTATCGCTCAAAGAGATAATATCACATCCAAAGTCCGCCAAATCTCCGGTTTCATTTACTAATAACAGGTCAGCTCCACTTTCTTTCAGAATATGCTTCGTCCTTTCAGCCGGATAATTCGGATCGACAGGCACATAAGCCCCTCCGGCTTTGAGGATTCCCACAATTCCGATAACCATCTCCAATGAACGCTCCACCATGATGCCTACCGTCCGGTCTCTTCCTATGCCTTTTGCTTTCAGTACTCTTGCCAACTGATTAGCTTTCTTATTGAGCTCCCTATAGGTTAAAGTTCTGTCTTTATAAACTGCCGCACTACGTTCAGGTGCTCTTTTTACCTGTTTTTCAAACAATTCCTGGACTGTTTTATCTAAATCATACTCAGTTTTTGTTTGGTTATATTTTAATACTATTCTTGCTTCCTCTTCTTCCGACAACATTCGGATATCTATAAGGCTCCGGTCAGGATTTTCTGCAATTTGATCCAGGATATTCGCCAGATGCCGGAAGGCATGACCCATCGTATCCTGACGGTATACTTTTGAATTATAAATAAAGTCTACAAAAATGTTTTTACCATACGTATGAAAGTCGATTACCGTATCAGGTTTCACTTCTTCTACGAACTCCATTTCATGGATGCCATTCATCCGTACAACCGTTCTTATCAAAGGTACCATGGGGTCTCTTTCAATCCCAAGCTGCTCCGCAACTATATTGAAAGGAATATTTTGATTCCTTTCCGCTTCCGCCACACTAACCTTCATTGTCATGAGCAATTCTCTGAAGGTTTTGCTGTCCAATCTGCTCCGGATGGCAAGGATATTACTTTTATTACTCTTATTTTCATTATTTTGGAGCATTGGCATACCAACGGTTAGATCCTCCTGTCCATTGTACCGATAAAACAAATATTGGACGCAGGATAGCAACAGGATATATAAAGCATACTCCGAATTCTTTGCCATTGAGAACAGCTTCAAAGCCGTAGGTTCATTTATTTTATATCTTATGACTTCCGTTTTGTAAGTTTTTAGATCTTCCCTCCCGTAATCGATGGGAATTCCCGCCATAAAAATATCTCTATCCAGTTTTTCAAACCAGTATGCTCTCTCTTCTTCAAACTTTTTACCGGTCAGCAGAAGATTTTTATCAAGGTTACTCATTGTTTTCACTGAAGACCCTCCAATATCTTAAAAATCAAATTCGACTTGGTTAAAGTGCAAACTTCCAACTTTATTCAGTCTGGTTTCCATATCAATATCACCGATCTTTATTTCCAGGTTACGCGTGATTGTCCTTAGCACCTCAACGAAATCTTCCATCATCAGCTGTGCAGTTTCCTTTTTGTACAAATCCGTACAATATGTAAGTACTAGCATTATATTGCGGGGATTTTCAATCATGTTTAAAGAAATATCAAATTTAGCAATCTTGTAGTCAAAATGATGGGGGACAATTTTTATTTTATTAAATTGCAGTTCCTGCTCTTTCCCGTCTGTATAATTTTGTGCAGAAATCACCGTATCAAATAGAGGATTTTTACTCAAATCCCGTATCAAATTCAGTTTGTGCACAAGTTCTTCAAGCTGATAGTTCTGGTTCTCATAGGCACGGATTGTATTTTCTTTTACACTGTATAAAAACTCTTTAAAGGTCATATCAGCCCTTGGATAGTTTCTCATCGCCAATGTATTGATAAACATACCAATAATTTTTTCCAGATCTGCATGCGGGCGCCCTGCGACCGGAGTACCTACAATAATATCTTCCTGCCCCGTATACTTTGATAATAAAACGTTATATGCTGAAAGCATTACCATATAAAGTGTCGCCCCTGTTTCATCCATAATCCTATGAATGCTCTCTTTGATTTCTTCCTCCAGTGTAAATACAACATGATCCCCTCTAAAGCTTTTCACTTCAGGTCTTTTAAAATCTGTCGGCAAATTCAATTGGGGAAGTTCTCCTGAAAACCTATCCTGCCAATACTTCTCCTGTTTTTTCATGCTGCTGTCTTCGGCCATTTTGTTTTGCCATACAGAATAATCCTTATACTGAACTCTTAATTCCGGCAGCCGCTTTCCCCCATACAAAGCTGAAAATTCCTGTTCCAGAATACTCATGGAAACACCGTCCGATATGATATGATGCACATCAACCATAAGTATATTTTTGTTTTCCTGTAATTCCATCACTGCCACTCTAAAAAGCGGTGCCCTGCCTAATTCAAAAGGTCTCACAAATTTCTTTATTATTTCTTCTGCTTCCTCCTGAACCGCTTTCAAACAAGTGATAGTGAAATTCACTTCCTTATGGATTCTTTGCACGATCTCACCTTCTATTGTCTCAAAAGAAGTCCTTAAGGTCTCATGTCTTTGTATCAGTTCATTGAATGCTTTTTCCAAAGCCACCTTGTCCAGATCACCCCCGATTTCATAAACTTCCGGCATATTATAGTTTGTTGTGTTTTCTTCAAACTGGTTCAAGAGATACATTCTCTTTTGTGCCGAAGACACCGGGTAATACTCTCTTTCCTCTACCGGCTCTATGGAAGTATGAAGATTCTCCCCAGCGGCCTGAATATATCTGCCTATTGCCCTTATGGTCGGCGCTTTGAAGATTTCGCCAAGAACTATTTCCCTGTTAAATTCCTGATGTATCCTTGCTGCCAGGGTAACTGCCTTTAATGAATGTCCTCCCAGCTCAAAGAAGCTGTCTTCCACTCCGATCTTTTCTATCCCCAGGAGCTCCTGCCACATCCTCACCAATCTCTCTTCCGTTTCATTGGCGGGCCTGATATAATTTTCACCCGCCCCCTGCATAGTCTCTGGTTCCGGAAGTGCTTTCCGGTCTACCTTGCCGTTGAGTGTCAGCGGCAATTTTTCTATCTGTATAAAAGCGGAAGGCACCATATATACCGGCAGTTCTTTCAGTAGGTATTCCTTGATGGGGTTTACGCTTGCTTCTCCATTTGCCGTCATGTATGCACACAGGTACCGGTTCCCATTTTCATCCTCCCTGTCGATTACAACAGCTTCTTTGATTCCTGGATATAACACAAGCTTGCTCTCTATTTCTCCCAGTTCAATTCTGTAGCCCCTGATTTTTACCTGGTAGTCTTTTCTTCCGCAATATTCCAGATTTCCATCCGGCAGCCATTTTCCAAGGTCTCCCGTTTTATATAGCCGTATACCTTTTTGCTCTGCAAACGGGTCTTCCATTAATACTTCTTTTGTCCGCTCTTCATCGTTTATATAGCCTCTTCCCACGCAGACTCCGGAAACACAGATTTCCCCTTTGACTCCTACCGGACATAGGATCATGTTTTTATCTACAACGTAGATACTAATATTGTTTAAAGGCATTCCTACAGGTATGTTTCCGCTCTCCGGCAGCTTATCCATAACATACTGGGCTATGTCGTCCGATGCTTCAGCCGGACCGTATGCATTTACCATCTTTATGCCAGGGCATAGTTCGAACCATCTCTTCACGATATTGGCTTTTACTGCCTCCCCTGTGATCATGAGGTATTTTAATCCTTCCGGACGTATTCCCACCTCCTCCACGGCATCCATCATAACAGCCAGATAAGACGGCACTACTTCCAGTACTGTCACATGGTCTTTCACCAGTCTCCCCAAGAATTTTCCGGGGCTTAGTATCAGTTCCTCCGTGTAGATTACTGTCATACCACCGACAGCCAGCGCTCCAAAAAGCTGCCATACGGATATATCAAAGCAGTGGTTTGCAGTTTGTGCAAATATAAACTCATCGGCAAGCTCAAGCTGGTCAACCTGCGCATGGATATGGTTCATCATGCCTGCATGCTCAATCATTACCCCTTTTGGCTTTCCAGTGGAGCCGGATGTGAATAATACATATGCAAGATTGTCCATGGATACTGATATATTTAAATTAGCGGAGCTTTCTTTCCCGATTTCTCCTTGAAGTAAATCCAGCTTTAAGAGGTTGCCTGCATATTCTTTTTCAAGCTCCTTTTCTACCTCATGGGAAAGGGTCAGTATCATTTTGCATTGTGAGTCCTCCAGTATTGCCAACTGTCTTTGGACAGGATATTGCGGATCGATGGGAATATATGCCCCTCCTGTCTTCCAGACTGCAAGTCCGCATTCTACCATTAACGGGCAGCGCTCCATCATAATGGCTACGAGTCCTTCATTACCTGCACCCATCTTTTTCAAGTATGCCGCCGTACGATTTGCCCTATCATTTAATTCTCGGTATGTTACCTGCGTGTCTTCAAACATTACCGCTACACGGTCAGGAGTCTTTTGCGCCTGTTCTTCAAACAGCTGATAAAGTGTTCTGTCCTGCGGGTATGATACCCTGTTGCCATTAAAATCAAAAGTCAACTGCTGTTTTTCTTTCTTTGAAAGCATACAGATATGGGCTAGTTTTATCGCAGGGTTTTGTATGATTTGTTCCAATATATTCACAAAATATGCACCCAGCCTTTTAACGCTTTTTGGATCAAACAGCCTTGTACAATACTCCAGACTAAAGTATATTCCTTTGCCGTTTCCTTCGGCATTCAGCGTAAGATCAAATTTTGAAGTCTTATTCTCTAGGAGGTATGGCCTGAGTTTCAACGATTGGGTTTTCGTTGCGGGCGCATCCGTATTTTGCATGGAGAACATAGCGTCAAATAATGGATTTCTGCTTAAATCCCTCCGTAAATTCAATTTTTCCACAAGTTCCTCAAACTGGTAGTCTTGATTTTCATAGGCCTTTAGCGCATTTTCCTTGACTTCTTGCAGAAAGTTTATAAAGGTCTTGCCGCCCTCAGGATAATTTCTCATGGCCAGGGTGTTTACAAACATTCCGATAATGTTCTGCAGATCCGCATGGGATCTCCCGGCGGTGGGCGTACCTACGATAATATCTTCCTGTCCGGTATATTTTGATAAAAGTACGTTATATGCAGCCAGCAGTACCATATACAACGTTGCTCCCGTTTCTCCCGCCAGCCTGTCCAGCCTTTTTACAATCTCGGGATTTATATCAAATGTTACATTGTCTCCTTCAAAGCATTGCACCTGTGGCCTTGGATAATCAGTTGACAGGTCGAGTACAGGGATCTCCCCTTTAAAGATCTCCAACCAGTATTGTTCCTGCTCCTTGATTCTGCCGTCCGCCATCATTCGATTTTGCCACACGGAATAATCCTTGTATTGAATTCTTAATTCCGGAAGTTCCCTCCCTTCATACAAGGCTTCAAACTCCTTCGCCAGAATGTCAATGGAGACGCCATCGGAAATGATATGGTGCATATCAATCATGAGTATATTCTCCGACTGAGGCAACTGTACCAACGCTACCCTCAGAAGCGGTGCCTTGTGCAATTCAAAGGGCTGCACGAATTCCATTACGATTTTTTCTACTTCCTCTTCAACAGCTTTCATACATGTGATACAAAAATCAACATCTTTATGTACTTTCTGTACAGGCATACCTTCTGCCATTTCAAAAGAGGTTCTCAACGCCTCATGCCGATTCACAAGAGCCTTGAATGCTTTTTCCAGGGTCTCCTTGTTAAAGTTCCCTTCGATCTTAAATACGCCCGGCATATTATAGTTTGTCGTGTTTTTCTCAAGCTGGTTCAATATATACATTCTTTTCTGCGCCGAAGACATTTCGTAATACTCTTTTTCCGCTGCTGGCTCTATGGAGGCGTAAAGATTCTTCTCCCCTTCCTGAATGTACCTGCCAATGGCCCGTATGGTCGGTGTTTTGAAGATTTCACTCAGGGCAATTCCCTTGTTGAATTCCTTATGAATTCTGGCCGCCAGGGTGACTGCTTTCAGCGAATGGCCTCCTAATTCAAAAAAGTTGTCTTCCACACCAATCCTTCCGGCGATACCCAGTATCTCCTGCCATATATTTACCAGGCTTTCTTCGGTTTCATTGGACGGCGCCACGTAGGCTGTACCCGTTCCCATGGTATTCTCGGGCTCGGGCAGCGCTTTCCGGTCCACCTTGCCGTTGGACGTCAGCGGTATTTTTTCTACCTGCATAAAGTAGGACGGAATCATATATTCCGGTAAGTCTTTTCCAAGGTACTCCCGGATTTCTCCCACTGTCAGCTCTTTTTCCGCCGCCACATAGGCGCACAAGTATCTGGTTCCTTCCCTGTCTTCTTTCGCCAGGACGACCGCTTCTTTTATGAGGGGATTCCTTAACAGCTTGCTCTCGATTTCTCCCAGTTCGATCCTGTGTCCTCGGATCTTCACCTGGTGGTCTATTCTTCCCAAGTACTCCATTTCTCCATTTGCAAGCATCCTGACCAGGTCCCCCGACCGGTAAAGCCGTTCCCCTTCCACGTACGGGTTATTTACAAACTTCTCCCTCGTCAGTTCTTCTCTATTCAGGTACCCTCTTCCGACTCCATCCCCGCCCACGCACAGCTCACCGGCGGCTCCCACCGGTACC
>JAFABO010000090.1 GCA_023426005.1 Bacillota bacterium
GGATATCCAATCATAGAATTGAAGTCCCTTGACCTTACACTCGAAGATATATTCTTACAGTTGACCACGCAGGAAAAGGAGGTTATATAAGTCATGTATTCAATTTTTAAAAAAGAGTTCAAATCCTATTTTAATTCACCTACAGCTTATGTAATGATCGGATTGTTCATATTTATTTCATCAATGCTTTTTTATATGAACCTTGCATCGGCAACAGCCGAATACAACTACAATCTGAATTATATGGCGCTTATACTGGTGCTGATCGTTCCCATATTGACAATGAAGGTACTTGCCGATGAGAGAAAGAGCGGAACAGAGGTATTGCTTATAACCTCGCCTGCATCACTTACAAGTATTGTTGTGGGAAAATACCTTGCCGCTTTTGCAGTATTTCTTGTTATGACAGGCATAACTTTGATTTATCCTATAATACTTGCGGTGCTTGGTGAACCTGCTGTTTCGGAAATAATTGGCGGATATATAGGCTTTATTCTTTTGGGAGCTTCATTTATAGCCTTCGGAGTTTTTGCTTCCTCGCTGACCGAAAGCCAGATAATTTCCGCAATAGTCAGCGTAGTAGGACTTTTATTGATGTGGCTGCTGCAGGGTATTGCTCCCGGGTTGGGAGGAATATGGGCAAAAATTCTGAACTGGTTTTCATTATACTCCAGAACAGAGGATTTCTTTTCAGGTATCCTTTCCCTCGGCCCGATAGTTTATTATTTAAGCTTCTCGGCAGTATTTGTATTCCTGACAATTAGAGTAATAGAAAAAAGACGCTGGAGTAAGGGGTGATAAATAGTGGGAAAATTTAAATTGGACAAAAGAGCTTTAAAATATGGTTCAAATTCAATAATTTTGATAGCTGTTGTAATTGCAATAGCGGTAATTATCAACCTGCTTGTAGGAATGGGTGACATAAAGTGGGATTTGACCAAGGACAAACTTTATTCCCTCGGTGACGAAAGTAAAACAATCATTAAGGATATAAAGAAGGATGTTACCATTTACGGCTTGTTTGATGACGGTGAATTCGGAAGCAATGAAGCATATAAGGATTTGATCAATCTTATGGGACAATACGAGAAACTGGGAATAAAGGTTTCTTATATTGACCCTGATAAGGATCCGGGAACAATAGCTTCCTTTGATAAGGACAAGACCAAGGATATAGCGAAAGGCGATTTTGTAGTAAAAAGCGGAAACAAGATTAAAAAGCTCAGCGCCCAGGATCTTTACGGACAGTCCTCCCAATATGGAAGAATGTACTCTGCTGAGCCTTTAATAACCGGTGCTATCAAATTTGTTACTTCGGATGTAACTCCGATTGCCTATTTTGTTGAAGGTCATGACGAAAATTCGGCAGACAGGGATCTCACACAGGTAAGGTCGGCCCTTGAAAATAATAACCTGGAAGTTAAGCCGCTCTCACTTGTTACGGAAGAAAAGATACCGGAAGATTGTAAGCTGCTTGTTTTTGCATCTCCTAAAAAAGACCTTACAGACTCCGAAATGATTAAGGTAAATGCTTATCTGAAAAATAACGGCAGAGCGGTATTTTTATTTGATCCTGTTGAATCGGGAAATAAACTGCCAAACTTTGAAGAGGTGCTTCAAGCATACAATGTGGGCATAAATTATGATAAAGTTAAGGAACTTGATGATAAATATTATTTACCCGGGGATGAGTATTCTTTATTTGCAAAAGTTGAAAATAATGATGTGAATAAAGCTATCGGTAATAATGATGTTTATGCTTTCCTCCCCGATTCAAGGAGCCTTTCCATCCTTAAAAACCAAAAGGAATGGCTTAAAACTTACTCACTTATAAAAACAACCGGCAAGGCTCAGGCAGCAAGTATTTTGAACCAGGGTGAAACCCAGTCGGGTCCTTTTGATCTTGCAATTGCTTCCGAAGTTCAGGGAGGCAGCAAGGTGCTGGTGTTCGGTAATGGAGTATTCCTCACCGACAGGGCATTATCCAGCCAGTATTCGACTTATTTTGAAACCGGTGCGAACTACTTTGTATATACAATAGTAAACTGGATGCAGGATAAATCAGACCAGACAACAATTTCAGCCAAATTGGTATCAGCTAAAACTCTGACTATAAACGAGAGCCAGGTTAAGGTAATATCAGTCGTTCTGATGGGAGTGCTGCCTGTTCTGATAATGGGATGCGGCTTCGTTGTTTGGTCCAGAAGGAGGCATTTGTAAAATATGAAGTTATTCAGAAATGCTATTATTCTTGTTATTGTCCTCGGACTTCTGGGGGGAGCATACTTCTATCTGAACAATAGAAACTCAGGTAAGGATGATGGTACGGCCTCAGATCCCACACAGGAGGAAGAAATTTCTGTTACATCCGGCAAGCAGGAAGATGTAATTTCGATTGAATTTGTTAATGAGAAGGGTTCCTATAAACTGGTCAAAAAAGATAATGCCTGGTCAATGGAACCTGGGATGGAATTTCCTATAAACAGCAGTTATGTTGATTCGGCAGCCTCTGATTTATCGGATGTAAATGCAAACAAAATTATTGAAGAAAAAGCGTCAGATCTCGGTAAATACGGCCTGGATAAACCCACTGCCTCGGTTAAGGTGGGAATGAAGGACGGTTCAATCCAGGAAATTGAAGTGGGAGCTGCCACGCCCACCAGCGACGGGCTTTATATCAAGAAAAAAGGTGAGGACAAGGTATATGTTGTGGGGCTTTACTATAAGGACAAGCTCACATACAGCAGGGGATATTTCGCTGTAAAGGATATTTTGCCCGTTGATCCTAATACCCTGAAAAAGCTTTCCTATGAGAAAAACGGAGAGATGCAGTTTGATCTGGATATAAAATCCGAGGGTGATGTGGACATAGTGGCACCTGTCAAGGAAAAGGCTGAAGCATCCGATGTAACAGCTATGACCAACGCGGTAGTCCAATTGTCCATTGCGGATATTGTGGATGAAAGTCCCGACCTGGCCCAATACGGACTGGATAAGCCTGCCTTTGCCCTTGAGTATGGTGACGGTAAGACTACAAAAAAAATATTGTTCGGCAAGGAGCTTGAAAAAGGGAAAACAGCCTATGCCAAATATCCCGATGGAAAGAGCGTATTTACTGTGGATATTTCAGCCTTGACCTTCCTGGATGTGAAATACAGCAATATAGTAAGCAGTTTTGTATTCCTGCCGAATATCAATGATGTAAACAAGGTTGAGCTTACAATTGACGGAAAGACAATCGTATCAGACATAACGACAGTTAAGGATGATTCGGACAAGGATACCTTCAAGGTTGACGGAAAAGATGCAAACGTGAAGAGCAGCGATTCCAAGTCACTGTTCAGGAGTTTCTATTCGTCAATGATCGGCATTACCATGAGCAGGTACGATACAGGTGCGAAGCCGGCAGGAACTCCCGAGGTAACTATCAAGTACTTTATGAAGCCTGATTCGAAGCCTGTGACCATTGAGTATATATCAAAAGACCAAAATTACTTCTATACGCTAAAGGACGGAGTTGACACAAACAGATTGGTACTGAAGTCGGTGCTTGATGAACCCGATGGTATAAGAGCGTCCTATAAAGCGCTCAAAGAGGCCATTGATAAAGGTGAAAAGAAGTAATAGGCAGATAAACCCGATTAATAAAATGTAATGTGAAGGGCAGCTCCCTCATAGAATTATACAGAGGCTATAACCTCGGGAACGGAAGGTTCCAAATATTCTATGTTGGGAGTTGCTTTTTTTGATTAAAGGAGAAATCGGGAATATTTTCAAGGTGGCATTTTTGTATATGGCAACAATAATCGGGGCAGGATTTGCGTCGGGGCAGGAAATCATACAGTTTTTTTCAATGTATTATGCAGGAGGCTTTTTTGGGATCATACTGGCAGGTCTGCTGTTTTCAATAGTAGGGTATGTAGTCCTCAATAAAGTCTATACTGAAAGAATAAGCAGCTATGACGAATTTTTGTTCCCTATGACAGGTTATTTCCTTGGCAGGCTGATGGAATTCATAGTGATGCTGTTTATGGCCTGCATAATGTGTGTGATGGTCGCCGGATTGGGAAATGTGCTTGCGGAGCTCACGGGAATGGAGTACAGGTATTGTGTTGCAATAGGTGCGGCAGCCACTCTTCTCGCAATAATGACGAATATAAAGGGAATTGTGACCATAAGCTCCTTCTTATCACCGGTACTTATTGTGGGGATAATATTTGTTGGTCTTTACATCCTGGCATCAAAGGACACCTCTGTCTTTAATATATCCGAAAAGGCCAGGGTGGTCACCAACAACTGGATATTTTCCGCAATACTCTATGTGAGCTATAACACAATACTCTCCACGGTTTTGATGACCAGGATGCTCCCGTACCTTAAGACCGGCAGGGTGGGGAAATGGGGAGGTATAATGGGCGGCGGAATGCTTTGTATAACGGCACTTGTTTTAAATTCGGCACTATACTCCTTTTATCCCCATTCAATAATTTCCGAAATACCGGTGCTTGGTATAATCCAGAACAACAGCAGGCTTCTGTCCAATATTTACAGTATAATTCTGATACTTGCCATGTACACCTCTGCAGTAACCGCCGGTTATTGCCTGACTGAAAGAGTCAGCACCAAAATGAAAATCAGCTATAAACTTGTTGCAGCTGTGATCTGTGCAGTAGCAATACCAATGTCGTCTCTGGGCTTTTCCAGGCTGATAGCTACCCTGTATCCGGTATTTGGTTACCTTGGGCTGTTTCTGCTGTTCATAATACTTTTCCAATTTGTAAGGGGCTATGTTTCGCCGGGGACGGGTGAAAGGGGGGGGAGCAGCCCCAAAAAGCTGTGACGGCTTCAAACGGAAAAAATTGGGCCTGCCTGGAACAGCAAATTTTCTTGTAAGGGAATAGTGGACTATATTATGCCCCATATGCTAAACTTTTACTATACGGAGGACGATAAATAAAAAAGGTATGGAAAATTAATATTGATTGTTACTAAAGAAAAAGCTTTGAGGTGAAAGAACATTGTCTATTCAGCAAAACCAGGGGGATGCCCCCATTAAAATAAAAAAATCCAATTCAGTCTCAGGTGTTATAATTTTTTTTCTGCTGGTTATAGCTATTATAATTATGGCATTTGCAGTCTACCTTAAGTCAATCGGCTATGATTTTGAAAATTTTGATATAAACAGTGCCATGGCATTTGCAAAAAACCATACTCAGAATCCAATGGGCGGAACTGCCGCAGATATTTCGTTTTCCCAGGACGGGAGCGTTGACTGCAAGGTTTACAGGGATTATATCATTGTGCTTTCTCAGGATGGGATAAAGTGGTATGATAAATCAGGTAAGCTTTTACAGGAAAAGGCACTTACCATGACCAGACCGGTGTTGAGAAGTTCGCGCAAATATATGGCCGTGATTGATATTGCCGGGCGGGATATATATTTCTTTAAGGACAGGACCCAGCTCTGGACAAGAAAACTCGACAGCCAGATAATAAATGCCGAAGTCAGTGAAGAGGGAGATTGCACGGTTGTAACACAATCAAAGGAATACAAGTCTGCCGTCCTTGTCATTGATGTAAACGGAGCTGACAAATATACAAAGTTTTGTGCGGAGGAAATTGTTCTGGGTGCCAAAACTTTAGCCGGCGGCGAGGATGTACTGATAAACCAGGTGGTTACCAAGGGTATTAAAGCAGGAACAAAGTTTGAATTTAACAGTATTTATCAGGAGAAGCCCATTGCAGTTTTTGATATAGCGGATAATGTGTTCCCTGTGGTCCAGACCATAGGAAATAACATTGCGGCCGTAGGTCAGAATATGGCAGTTTTGATGGACAGGCAGGGAAAGGAATTGTGGAGGAAAAATGCCGAAGCCATATATTGTGTGGCTCCCGGTACTGACAAATATGTTGTACTTGCAGGAAAGTTCACCGATTCCTCCGGGGCGGCAAGTCAGAAGGTTTTAGTGCTGAACTCAAAGGGAGAAGAGGTTTACGGTTTTGAACAGCCGGAAAATATAAGCGGCATTAGTGTATATGGAGACCAGTTGGCTTTGAGAACCCAGAGAAGTATATACCTGTATTCTATTAAAGGAAAAAAAATCGGGCATTACATTGCGCGCAATGAGATCAAGGACGCCTATTTGACAGGCTCAAATGAAGCCATAGTGATAACGGGCGGAAACATTTCAATGGTTGAAATAAAATAATTCTGAAAGGGTTGCACATGAACTGGACAGATATTGGTGTATTGGTCATTATTGTTATATTTACGGCAATTGGTATGTGGAACGGTTTCCTATACTCTATCTTCAGGTTGTTTTCGTACATATTATCAGTAATTTTCGCCATAAAGTTTTATCCTGTCCTATCGGCAATGCTGCAAAATACAATCATATATACCAATATAAAAGCTTCGGTGATCAGCGGCATAGTCAAGCAGCAGCCGGCCGACGGCCTGTCGCTCCAGGAGAGGACGGCACAATCAATCGTTGACAGTCTAAAGCTTCCGGGATTTATAAAGGAGGCCATAATTGAAAGTGTCGGTAAAAAAGATGTCCTGGGCTTTCAAAAAGTTACCGAAGCAGTCGGCTCCGAGATAGCCACGCTTGTGATAAATATTCTAAGTATGATCTTAATATATCTGATAATACGCTTCGGACTCATTTTTGCAAGGGTTATAATCAAGACAATAGCAAAACTCCCGGTTTTCAAGCAGTTGGACAAGGCCGGAGGATTTGTTCTGGGAGCAATAGAGGGAGTATTCATCGTATACATACTCTGTGCTCTGCTTGTACTGTTCAGTGCGTTTCCGAAATTTTCACCGGTAATAGATTCGGTTCAGACTTCACAGTTTGCCAGTTACTTCTATCAGAATAATTTCATTGTCGGCTTTTTATCTCCTGAGCATCAGCAAGGGCAGGTAAAATCATAATTACTTTTACGGCAATTAATGTTTTCTCCCCTTGTTTACGGTTTGTTTTAATGTTTTTTATCCACTTGCCCGGCCGGTCTGGACACTTCCCCAACATAAGAGTAAAATAAGGTTAAATTAAGCTGGGACAGAGTTATCCCGGCTATTATTTTAACAATCGGAAACAGTTTTCAATTACAAAACATATAAAATTAGATAAATTAGCTTACTATTGCGGTTAAGTGCCGCCGAAATACCAGACGCGCACTGAATGGAGGTTCATATGAGAAGTGATATTGTAAAAAAAGGTATTGAAAGAGCACCCCACAGAGCTCTTTTTAAGGCAATGGGGTATACCGACGAAGAACTTGAAAGGCCTTTGATCGGGGTTGTAAACTCACAAAATGAAATAATTCCGGGACATATACATCTGGATAAGATAACCGAGGCGGTCAAGGCAGGAATAAGGATGGCCGGGGGAACGCCCATCGAATTCGGGGCCATAGGTGTTTGCGACGGCATTGCCATGGGGCATACCGGTATGAAGTATTCACTTGCAACCAGGGAACTCATTGCTGATTCCTGTGAAGCCATGGGGAAAGCGCACAGCTTTGACGGGATGGTGTTTATACCCAACTGTGACAAAATCGTACCGGGCATGCTGA
The DNA here is from genome assembly GCA_023426005.1 of Bacillota bacterium. Taxonomy (GTDB): domain Bacteria; phylum Bacillota; class Clostridia; order Acetivibrionales; family DSM-1351; genus Ruminiclostridium. The sequence continues at coordinate 7,579 of JAFABO010000090.1, forward strand.
TGGCCGCGGCCAGGATCAATGTACCCTCCATCGTCATAAGCGGAGGGCCCATGCTCTCTCTGAACAAGGACGGAAAGCAGCTGGACCTGAACACCATGTTTGAAGCGGTAGGTGCCTTTAAGGCCGGGAAAATAACCCGGGAGGAGGTCGACGACTTTGAAAACAGCGCATGTCCGGGCTGCGGTTCCTGCTCCGGCATGTTTACGGCAAACTCCATGAACTGTCTCACAGAGGTGCTGGGCCTCGGACTCACCGGAAACGGCACAATACCCGCCGTATATGCCGAAAGGATCAGGCTTGCGAAACATGCCGGCATGAAGGTTATGGAACTGGTGGAGAAAGATATCAAACCCTCCGACATACTGACCCAAAAGGCCTTTGAAAATGCCCTGACGGTGGATATGGCTCTGGGCTGTTCAACAAATTCAGTCCTGCATCTTCCCGCCATAGCAAATGAAGCAGGCATGCAGATCGATCTGGACATAATCAACGAGATCAGTTCAAGGACGCCAAATCTCTGCAAACTGGCACCTGCAGGCAGTTATCATATTCAGGATCTCTATGCGGCAGGCGGAGTGCAGGCGGTGATGAAGGAATTGTCTAAAAAAGGACTGCTCCATCTTGACCTGATTACGGTTACAGGCAAAACAGTGGGAGAAAATATAGAGAATGCGGTCGTAAAGGATTACAACGTCATTAAAAATATAGATGCACCGCACAGTGTTACCGGAGGAATAGCGGTGCTCAGAGGAAATATCGCGCCGGATGGGGCAGTGGTAAAGAAATCGGCCGTAGCCGATTCAATGCTGGTCCATAAAGGGCCTGCAAGAGTATTTGACAGTGAAGACGACGCAATCAAAGCAATATATGAAGGTAAAATTGTAAAGGGCGATGTGGTGATCATCCGGTATGAAGGCCCCAAAGGAGGGCCGGGTATGCGGGAAATGCTGGGACCAACCTCTGCCATAGCGGGCATGGAACTGGACAGCTGCGTGGCGCTTATCACCGACGGAAGATTTTCCGGTGCCTCAAGAGGAGCTTCCATAGGCCACGTATCTCCCGAAGCAATGGAGGGCGGCCCTATAGCTCTCATTCAGGAGGGGGATATTGTTGACATCAATATCCCTGAAGGGCGTCTCAACATAGAGTGCAGCCGGGAGGAGCTGGACAGAAGGAAAGCTCTTTGGAGCGCACCTGCACCCAAAATAACAGCAGGATATCTGGGCAGGTATGCCAGACTTGTGACCTCGGCCAGCACAGGAGCAGTTCTGAAATAGTAAGGTGATATGCAGGAATGAAGGAGTGATTGAATGAAATTATTAGGTGCCGATGTTATTATAGAATGTTTAAAGGAGCAGGGGGTTGATACGGTTTTCGGCTATCCGGGAGGCCAGGCCATAGTTATATATGATGCCCTGTATAGAGCGAGAAACGAGATAAGGCATATACTCACCTCGCATGAGCAGGGGGCTTCCCATGCCGCCGACGGCTATGCCCGTGCCACCGGCAGGGTGGGTGTGTGCATAGCAACCTCGGGTCCGGGTGCCACAAATCTGGTTACCGGTATTGCCACTGCCTATATGGACTCTGTGCCAATGGTTGCCATAACAGGTCAGGTGCCCACCGGCCTGCTGGGCAAGGACTCCTTTCAGGAGGTGGATATTACAGGCATCACCATGCCTATAACAAAGCATAATTTTATAGTAAAGGATGTAACAAAGCTGGCCGGTACTATCAGAAAGGCATTTGCAATAGCAAGGGAGGGCAGGCCCGGTCCTGTTCTGGTGGACATCTGCAAGGATGTCACCGCCACCGAGACGGAATATACTCCGAGACTTCCCGGCCAAAATGATTATGTCTCGAATAAATACAGTGAAATAAGCGGAGAGGAATTTGAAGCGGCAATCAAGGCCATTAACAGTGCTTCCAGACCGGTTATATTGTCCGGAGCAGGTGTGGGTATCGGCGGAGCCGAAGAAGAGGTCAGAAGCCTTGCTGAGCTCGCCTGCATCCCTGTCAGCACTTCCCTGATGGGAATGGGGACTTTTCCGGGGACTCACCGGCTCTTTATGGGAATGGTCGGGATGCACGGAACCAAGACCTCAAACTATGCGGTACATAACTGCGACCTGTTCATTGCTATAGGGAACCGCTTCAGCGACAGGATTGTCAGTAAGGTCAGCAGTTTTGCACCGGGCGCCGAAGTAATGCATATCGATGTGGATTCGGCAGAGGTTGGTAAAAATATAACCGTGGATTATCCTCTTGTAGGCAATATCAAGCAGATACTGCAAACTCTGATAAAAGGTGTGGAACCAAAAAAGAATACCGGGTGGATATCAAGGATAAACGCATGGAAAGAGGAATACCCGCTGAAATACAACAAATCGCCCGAAATTCTCCGGCCCCAGTACATTGTGGAGCGGCTGCATGAACTCACGGACGGTGATGCGGTTATAACCACCGAAGTCGGACAGCATCAGATGTGGGCCGCCCAGTACTATAAGTACACCAGGTTCAGGCAATTTGTTTCCTCCGGCGGTCTGGGCACCATGGGCTATGGCCTTGGAGCCTGTATCGGAGCACAGCTGGGCAGGCCTGATAAAAAGGTCATCAACATCGCCGGTGACGGCAGCTTCAGAATGAACCTGAACGAGCTGGCCACTGCCGTGGAGTATAAACTGCCAATAATCATCGCCCTTTTCAATAACAGGGCGCTGGGGATGGTAAGGCAGTGGCAGGAGCTGTTTTATGACAGCAGGTTCAGCCAGACCACAATAGACCGGGGAACAAATTTCAAGGCGCTGGCTGAAGCCTTTGGGGCAAAGGGCATAAATGTGACGCGCCCGGAGCAGGTGGACGGGGCGATCAGAGCGGCACTGTCCGAAACGGATACACCGGTGCTGATAAACTTTGAGATCGACAAGGATGACAAGGTATTCCCCATTGTGCCTCCGGGTGCGGGAATAAATGAGGTTGTTGACTGTTAGGAATTTGATATGCAAGACTTGAAAATAAATGGCCGGCTTGATATTAGCCGGCCATTTACTTTAGTTACAATTTATATACATTTGGAGGATTTATCTGTTTATGCCGGTTACCATTTAACAATATCACTGAGCTTATATTTGGAATCCTTATCAGGTTTGACGATGTAGCACCAGCTATATTTGTTGTTTACAAAGTCCTTGCCTGAATATTTGACCGCAATCTCCTCCAGGACATAAACCCTGTATGTATTGGAATCATCAACCTTTTCAATAGCATATATTTCATATTTACCGAGCTTTTCTTTTATATTTTTACCGAATAGATTGGATACCAGTTTTTTCTGTGAGTTATATAGATTACTCCCTTTCAGGAGGAAGGGCTCGACAATCGAAAAGGTATTGTTGTTAACAGCACTGATCAGGTTTTGCTCGTAAGAACCCATAAGGCTTTCAATTTGACTGACGGTTGAATTATCGATATCCCAGAATAACTTTGGCTTATTTTCGATTATGGTCTTGTCAAAAGAATTCCAGAAAGCTCCTTTGGTGTCAATAATGCTGCTAATTTGGCCGTAAGGGATTTCAAACTCGGGGAAACCGGCTGCATATGAGGCAATTGCATAAGGGAAATAATATATTTTCAAGGAATCACTTCCCAGTACGAAATCATGTTTTTCGGTGACTTTTGGTTTTTCTTCAAAATAAGTCATGCCGCTGCCGGGGAATGTTAAATTTATTTTATTATTTAAAGCTATTTGATTGTCCACAAGGGAGGTAAGCTTGTCGGCATACTTGCTGCCGGCTTTAAACAAGTCCTTTAGCTGATAGAAGGTTCCGGTCTTGATATCAATATGGTAATACTCCCTGGAAGGTTGACCATGAGCTGCACCGATTGGATACCAATAGCCGTCTTTTTCAATTATAAGTAAATTTTTGTTAAGAGAGGCCGAAAAATAATACGTAATGTCCTCGGGATACTCATCACGGTTGGATGCGTCAGCGTTTTCATACCCGCTGATAAACTCCGATTTCAGCTTTTTATTAATGCTTTCCTGCACGGCGGGATCTTCCAGACCGGTAATTTCGGGATATTCGATATATGTGAGGTAATCCCTCCTGAAAGATGCCACATTGGCTTTAATCCGGTTATTCAGCGGAATAATCCTATCCTTTTGCCAGATGACCGCACCGTTTTCTTTCAGATAAGTCAGACCGCCGTCCAGCTTTGCCTGGAGTATGCCGCCGATATATTTGATATCACCGATTCCCGGGAGCTTGGGAAGAGTGTCAACCATATTTCCCTTTTTATCTATAAAGAACGTACTGGTACTGTCACAGGCAACAGCGTGATCCCCCTCAAATTGATTTATTCTATAGAATTTGAAATCACTGAGCTGTTCACCCTTGATATTGAACAGTGCCTTGGGGAAATAATAGTTGGAATATGGGGCCGAGGGGTTTTTGCTCACGGCAAACATGTCCGAACCCAGATATGTGATTCCCGAGTATTCGGGCTTGAGTATGTATTTTCCTTTTGTATCTATCAGGCCATATTTGTCACATATCTCCCGGGATTCCACGGCGACAACGGCATATCCGTTGGTAAATCTGTCTGCTGATAAGAATGCAGGTTTTATTGCGATATCGCCGCTGTAGTTCTTATATCCGTACAACTTGCTTTTTTCATCGTAGAAGGGGGTAAATCCTTCCGAGCTTTCATATTCTTTATAATATTTCAGTACTTCCAGAACCTTGCCTGACTTATCAATAAGTGAAAATTTGCCTTCACTCGTTTCAACCACTGCCCTGCCGTCCTTGAAGTCTTTGGCATTTAAAAATTTGGCAGGAATGACAACTTTACCTGTCAGGTCCATGAAACCGTATTTCATATTTGCGTCCGAGAAGCTCAGCAGTCCATCCCGATAATTATAAATTTTGTATTTTGAGGTGAACAGAACCTTGCCGGAGGAGTCCACGACTGTAGAACCGGCATCTCTGGTACTTAAGACGGCAATGCCGTTTTGGAAATCGGGGATAAAGGAGGAAAACGGACCGGATACAACCTTGCCGGACTTATTGATAAAGTAGACCTTGCAAATGTCGTATTCATAACTCCCGTTGGCAACGACGGCGATACCCCTGTCATTGAACTCCCGGGCAAAGCTATAATTGGGCTGTATGGCAAAGGCTCCGGTTTGATCGATAAAGCCCCACTTTTCTCCTGAAACGGTTGCAATTGAGGCGGGATACAGATCGACTCCTCCGCCATCGGCAAAAACTCCGGAATATGTAAAGCACAGGATTGCTATAAGTGCAAAAGAGATAATCCTAATTTTCATTAAATAACTCCTTTCAAAAAGTACTCCAGGTTAATATAATTATAACTTAATAATAAGGTATAATAAGATTATACAGCAGCATGTTTAAAAAATAGTGACAGTTTTGTAATATATTGATATATCCCGGTATTGTGGCTGCCAATATTTGTTTGTCAACTGAGCTTGGCGATTCCTGAGTGCCGGTTTTAAAACATATGCTTGACTTTTTCTCGCGGATATGTTAAATTAGTTATTGCTCGTTGTGTAAGTCTTTTTTTTTATGTCTAAAATAAATCTGATAAATTGACTTATATGGTGAAATACACAAATACACATTAAGCTGCTGGAGGTGTTACTGATGAGAGTTAAGATTACGCTCGCATGTACTGATTGCAAACAAAGAAATTATTCCAACATGAAGAATAAGAAGAATGATCCGGATAGACTTGAATTGAAAAAATTCTGTAAATTCTGTCACAAGCACACAGTTCACAAAGAGACAAAGTAAAAGTAGCTTGAATACTTATTAGTCTCTTCGGAAACTAAATAAGTTTAGTGGAATATCGGCAGCTGAGCTTATCGTTTCCTTTGATACCAAGTAATTCTGTGAAATTGGTGGCAATGTTTAATGGACCTTCTGTTTGGTTATACTTCTGCATAAGATCCATAATTATAGCAATTGTGTCAACAATTACTGTAATAACTGCCAATTGATATTAAAAATATTTTATTGGGATGTGATTATAATGGCTGAAAACGAGGTTAAAAAAGTGTCTCGCATCAAGCGAACCGGCCAGAGTATGGCAAGGCTATTCAGGGAAATCAGGGCCGAACTGAGAAAAGTTATATGGCCTAATAGGACTCAGCTGATAAACAATACCATTACAGTACTTATTTTCTGCCTGGTTGTTGGCGTAATAATATGGGCTGCGGATTTCGGTTTGACAGCATTGGCTGATGTTGTATTTACAAAATAGCAGAGAACGTCTTGTTAATATTACAGTTCCGTCCGGTGTGAACCGGTTTGATCGGGATGTTTTTCCAAGGCTAAAAGAATTAGAGGGAGGACATGGGGCTCTGAATTGGTGGGCCTGTTTTTGATATGTCTGAGGATACTAAGTGGTATGTAGTGCATACTTATTCCGGGTATGAAAACAAAGTAAAGGCTAATCTTGAAAAAATAGTGGAAAACAGAGGCATGCAGGACTATATCGTTGATATCGTTGTTCCCATGGAAGAACAGATTGAGATTAAGGACGGCAAAAAGAAAGCAACACTTAAAAAGGTTTTTCCCGGATATGTGCTTGTTAAAATGATTATGTCGGACGAGTCCTGGTATATAGTTAGAAACACCAGAGGAGTTACTGGTTTTGTCGGACCTGGATCCAAACCGGTACCATTGTCCGATGATGAAGTAAAAGCAATGGGTGTGGAAGAATTTGCACCTGAGATAGACTATGAGGTCAATGATAATGTCAGAGTTACGTCAGGTCCTCTGGAAAACTTTATCGGAATTGTTGAAGAGATCAATCTTGAAAAGAAAAAAGTTCGTGTTTCGGTATCCATGTTCGGAAGGGAAACTCCTGTAGAACTTGAACTGACACAGATTATGAAAATTTAGGCCATAAGGCAGATGGAAAAGCATATTGTGTTTTTCCGTCCTTTTAATAAATAACTTATAAGCAGTAATACCGGCGAACACATGTGTTCGCAGAAAATTGGGAGGTGGAATTAATGGCAAAGAAAATTGCAGGTTACGTAAAACTTCAGATTCCTGCGGGGAAAGCAACTCCGGCTCCACCGGTTGGACCAGCTTTAGGACAGC
>JAFABO010000105.1 GCA_023426005.1 Bacillota bacterium
TTTCACAAGGATAGACAAGCTTGCACGGATCATATCCGACCTCTCAAACCAGGGAAAAGAAGTGGTTCTGGTTAGCTCAGGGGCCATTGGAGTAGGAGTGGACAAGCTCAAGCTGCCGGAAAGGCCAAAGACCATACGTGAAAAGCAGGCCGTTGCGGCTGTGGGGCAGTGCGAGCTCATGCATATGTACAGTAAATTCTTTTCCGAGTACGGGCATATAGTCGCACAGATTCTTTTGACAAGAGATGTAGTAGGTGATGAAACCTGCAGCAGAAATGTTGTCAATACCTTTGAAACACTGCTGGCAAAGGGCATAGTACCCATAGTCAATGAAAATGACTCTGTGTCAATAGTAGAGCTCAAGGCCGGACAGAAGGATACCTTCAGCGAAAACGACACCCTGTCGGCCATAGTCTCAAAGCTTATAAGGGCCGACCTTTTAATAATACTTTCTGATATAGACGGCTTCTATGACTGCGATCCAAGAAAGAATCCCGACTCAAAAATGCTGTCGGTAATAGAGGAGATAACTCCCGAGATAGAGTGCTTTGCGGATGGAGCCGGAACCAAGCGCGGGACAGGAGGAATGGTCACCAAGCTCAAAGCCGCCAAAATAGCAACTAAAGCGGGGGTTAATGTGGTGCTGACCAATGGCAGCCACCCTGAATCCATCATGGATATTATTAACGGTGACGAGATAGGTACCGTGTTTGTGGGAAAGTAGTACAACCAAATTAAGAAGTAATCTCAAAAAGCTATACAGAGGAAATTTAAAGACCAGCAAAAGGTTGAGTGGATCCATTTGCTGGTCTTTTTGTTCTATAAACACCGCTGTTGCTTTAGTGGTGTCATTGTCCAATTTTGGCTTATTTGTTTTACGGTATTACGTCCATACCGCCATCCTGGGGTTCTTCAGAGGGTATTGTTTCCCCCCATAGCGGCGGAGGTACCGCCGTATCGTTTTTATCGGATGGAGGAGCCTGGGTTCCGTTTCCGGTAGTTGACGGTAAGGCAGAGTGTACCGTTGAAGCATTATGGATTGTACAGTACTCACCCTGTGAAAGCTCGTACATCCAGTCCTTGATGGCAGATGCCAGGGATTTATTGCTCGGATCCTTTGGAAGATATGGCACCGGTCTTCTGATGAATACCTTCTCCTGAACAAGATTAGGAGGGCAATATTCGGTTGCCAGCAAAGGCCTGCCATAAATATCCTTGCTTGAAATATCAACTTTTGCCAGAATGTGAACATCACATTCATCTTTGGGTTCAGTTCCCTTGGCAAAATATTCGGTACGGGTCCGGTTGCCTCTTGGATCACTGTTACAGTAAGGTCCGGGCAGTTTACCCGAGTCGATGCAAATGGTTTTCTTGACAATTCCGTCGGGAGCAGGGGCAAAGTCCTTTACCTCAAGATTTGCGTGAATCCTGTTCATCACTTTATTCCATAATGACAAGGCTTGATAATACTCGCCGCTTTTCAGGGATTTAGGTGTGTTATAACCGTACCAGCTTGCACCTACATAATATGGAGAATAGCCCACAAACCATTTATCTTTGTTATCTTCAGTAGTACCTGTTTTACCGGCGGTAGGTATAACCTTGCCCGCTTTGTTTTTAACTGTTCCATAACCGTTTTTGGAAGCCGTACCGCTTGTGACAACATCCCTCATCATGCTGGTCATCATGAAGGCAGTGGTTTCCTTGTAAGCTACATTGGTTTTCTGATCCTGTTTTTTGTCAAGGAGAACATTGCCCTTGTCATCGGTAACTTTTGTATAAGCAATGGGCTCAACATACATGCCCTGATTGACAAAGGGGACGTAGGCTGCTGCCATATCCAGCGGATTAACGCCGTCTCTTAATCCACCCAGGGCCATGGATATATAACCTTCATCCGGCCTGTCGATATTTACCTTTTTGAGGTATTTTATTGAGTTCTCGGGTTTCAGATAATCTCTGAAGACCTGAGCGGCAACAACGTTCTGGGATTTCGTAATAGCCTTCCTTATAGTAATAAGTCCCTCGTAGGTTCCTGAATCTGCATTTGTCGGATATGGGACATTCGGCTTGGAATTGTCCATATAAACCGGTACGTCATCAATTACGGTTCCGGGGGTTATTAAGCCCATATCAATTGCCGGAGCATAAACCGCTATGGGCTTGAAGCTGGAACCCGCCTGCCTTTTCATATCGGTTGCCCTGTTGAGAGCAAAGCTCACTTCCTTGTTTCCATACTGGCCGTACATTCCGCGTACCTGGCCGGTAGCGGGATCCAGAACAATCATGGCGCCCTGTGCCTGCATATCGGGGTTGCTGATTTTTTCATTTGCGGGAAAGTTTTTAATATTTGTAAATTCCTCGGTCATTATTTTCTGGATATTGGTATCCTGAGTTGTATATATATTCAGACCGCTGTTATATATTTTTATGCTTGCGGCATCGCTTGAAAGATTGTATTTCTTCATCAAGTCCTTTTTAACCTGTGTGAGTACATAGTCGACAAAATAACTCTGTACGTTTGTAGAGTTCTTATTGTCTTCCTCTTTGGGCTGATAGAATTTCAACTGTTCCGAGATGGCCTCGTCATGCTCATTCTGGCTGATGTAACCCTGCTTGAGCATTTCATTTAAAATGGTTTCCTGACGTTCCTTGTTTCTGGCCTTGTTCTTCTCGCTCAAGGTCGGATCGAAAAGTCCCGGTGATTTGGTTATACCTGCAATACAGGCACATTCAGCCAGAGACAGATCCTTTACGTCCTTGTTAAAAAATTTTTTTGCGGCGGCCTGAACGCCGTAGACACCCGAACCGGTGGTAATACGGTTCATATAGTTGTCAAGGATCTGATCCTTTGTGAGAACTTTTTCAAGAGCCATTGCCTGCCAGGCTTCCTGAACCTTTCTCTTGATGGTTGATTCTTCATTGCCGGTAATATTCTTGACGAGCTGCTGTGTTATTGTACTGCCGCCGTATGAAGCATTGCCGAAAGTTATAATATACTCCATTGCAGCTCCCACAAACCGTTTGATATCCATACCGTTGTGGGATCTGAATCTTGAATCTTCAATAGAAATAAATGCATTTCTCATACTGTCGGGTATTTCAGAATGTTCAACGAGTACTCGGTTTTCACTTCCCTTTATCTGGGCAATCTCATTTCCATCCTTATCATATATGAAAGAGGTAAGCTTCGTTATATCCAATTGATCAGCTGTTATGGGTGCAGCATTTTTGACATATCCAAAAACTGCTCCTCCCAAAATTCCACCAAAAACACACCCTAAAGATATGAGGATAACCAACACTGTTTTTACAACTGCAAAGGTAAATTGAGCATAAGGAGAAGAACGTTTCTTTTTCTTCTTCTTTGGCTGCTCTTCATTACCAACCGCAGCTTTTTCATTAGGTTTCATAATATCCTCCTCAACTGTTTGTAAAACATTTGTTCTCAATATTATATCACAGCGCGAAATGA
>JAFABO010000148.1 GCA_023426005.1 Bacillota bacterium
GCTACAGCGATATCTGCATTCAAAAAGGTAACTCCAGGACGGTGGAAACCAGGGTGGAGACTGAAGAGATCCTGTTCTTTATAAGAGCCGGCCTGGATGAAAAGGTACATGAACTCATCGACAGGAAGTTTGAGGAGATTTCAGGAATAACAAACAGCAATGAAGTAAGGGTGTTTGCCATAAGCCTGATAACTTCGATACTGAGTACCATAAGTGAATTTGAACTCAATACAGGTGATTTTTTTACTTCGGCCTCGGAGGTATATTCCCATATTCTGGGATTGAGTAACATACCTGAAATGAAGGAGTATATTATTGCCATATCCGAAAGGATCACCTGCAAAATAAAACTTTTGAGGGAAAACAGGAAAAACAACCTGATGGATAAGGTGATTTCATATATTGAAGATAATATCCAGAATGCTGATTTAACACTTACGTCGCTGGCAGCCAACTTCTACATCAATCCCAGCTATCTGAGCCGGACCTTTAAGCAGCACACCGGTTTTAATTTTGTGGAATACCTTACACGCCTGAGGATTCAAAAGGCAATAGAGTATTTTGGCAAATACGACAGAATGGCATATGAAGTGGCTGAAAGTGTTGGTATACCCGATCCCAATTACTTCGGGAAATGCTTCAAGAAATATACCGGATATTCAGTAAATGACTATAAAAAGTTAAATAAATAATATTTTTAATAGTAATGAGTTGATGCTCATACGGGAGTGCTGGAACAATATCTTTAAAGTAAATAACAATTATTATATTCCACTTTATCTGGCATAGTAAAAATATTACTGATTTTAAGTAAAAAACTACGTTCATAGAAGCCGGGCCGGGAATTATAATTAAGCTAAAAAGAGGTCTATGGCCAAAAAGGAGGAAATTAAAGATGAGTAAGATTGCAAAGAGAATACCTGGCTTAATTCTGGCGGCGGCAATGCTCTTCAGTATCACAGCCTGCGGCGGTTCGGCTGCAAGCAGTGACAACAGCACGGTATCAGACTCCAAAGCGGGCAGCAGTGAAGCATCGGTTAAAAAAGAACCTGTTACTTTATCGTTATGGCATATCTGGGCAGCGGATTCCGAGTCAAGCAAGGCTCCTTTCGAAAAAGTTCTGGCAGATTTACAGGCAGCAAATTCTGATATTAAGTTAAAGGTTGACGCTACCGAAAATGAAACTTATAAAACAAAGATAAGAGCGGCCGTAGCGGCCAATGAAGCTCCCGACATATTCTTCTACTGGAGCGGCGGATACATGAAAAGCTTTGTAGATGCGGGAAAGCTGCTTCCATTAAACGATTATCTGGATGATGAAACCAGAAGCAGGCAGCTTACCGGTACTCTGTCAAATATGACCTTTGACGACAAGATTTACGGGCTGGCACATTCAATGTCTGTTGGTACTTTCTTTATCAACAAAGAGCTTTTTGCACAAAACAATATTAAGATCCCTGAAACCTATGAAGACCTTACCGCAGCCGTAAAGGCCTTCCGCGCAAAAGGAATAACTCCTATGGCGGTAGGAGCCAAGGATACATGGTGCATCGATATGTACCTGGATATTCTGGAAACCAGACAGGCTGGATACGATGCTTGTTATAAGGCTTTGACAAAGACAGGTTCCTTCGAGGATCCCGACATTATTGAAGGTGCGAGAAAACTACAGGAACTTATTGACATGGGCGCATTCACCGATGGAGCGCAGGGGGTTACCAGAGACGAATCGGAAGTGCCTTTCTATGAGGGCAAAATCCCAATGTACTTTAACGGAAGCTGGACTATAGGCAACATTATGAAGCCTGACAGCAAGATAAAGGACAAGATACAGATCATCAAATTCCCTAAATTGAGTGACCAAAGTGATATAAACGACTTTACAGGCGGTGTATCCGAAATATTTGTTGTAAACGCAAATACAAAATTCAAGGACGAGTCTGTTAAAGCTATAAAATACATATCTGAGAATTTTGCAAAGGAAGTCTACCTTGCAGGCGCCGGACTTCCAACCTGGAAGGTATCGGTTGACGAATCCAAAATCGATCCTTTGACCAAAGAACTTGTCAAACTGACCCAGGATTCAAAGACCTATACCCTGTGGTGGAATACCCTGCTTGAAGGTGATGATTCACAATTGTACATGAACAAATCCGCGGAACTTTTTGCGAAGAGAATAACGCCTGAACAGTTTGTCAAGGATTTGCAGACAATGAACACAAAGAAGTAATTCATACGCACTGCGGGACATCATAATTTGAAAGGAGTTGGGATAACTTATTCCAGCTCCTTTTTCAGAAACGGAGATAAGTTTATGGATAGAGTTTTCTCAGATAAAAAAGCGATTTTTATATTTATGCTGCCGGGAATACTTTTTTTTCTTGCAATAATCGCAGCACCTGTAATAATGTCTGCATACTATAGCACACAGAATTGGGACGGGATCGGCAAGTCTGTATTCACAGGCCTCGGGAACTTCAAGAAGCTGTTTGTGCACAATGTCGACGGATTTCCACTGTCGGTCCGCAATTCTTTTATTTTTTTGGCAGTGTCGGTGTTCATACAGATTCCCATTTCGCTGTTTTTTGCTTTACTGCTTGCAAGGGGAGTAAAGGGAGAAGGGTTTTTCAGAGGAGCATATTTTGTTCCTGTCATCATATCCACTGTTGTAATAGGACAGTTGTGGATGAAAATATACCACCCGGAATACGGTCTTCTGAATGTGGTTCTGAATAATATCGGTCTGGGCGGTTTAACCCAGAAGTGGCTGGGGGATCCAAAAACAGCACTTTTCTCTTCTTTTGTTCCAATTTTGTGGCAATATGTCGGGTATCACATGCTGCTTATGTATGCGGCCATCAAGTCGGTGTCCCCGGATATATATGAGGCGGCTAAAATCGACGGCTCGGGTGAGCTGTCAACAGCCTTCAGGGTAACCATACCCCTGATCACGCCTATGCTGAAAGTAAGTGTAACCTTTTCGGCCGTCGGATCGCTGAAAGTTTTTGACCTTATTTATGTGCTGACAAACGGAGGCCCTGCCGGAACGACCGAAGTGCCCAGCACATTGATGGTCAAAACCATATTTATGAGCAACCAATATGGTTACGGAAGCGCCATGGCGGTATTTATTATTGCGGAATGCCTGCTCTTTACGGCGTTGATTAACAAACTGTTCGGCAAAGTTCAAGTAAACTGATTGGAGGAGTATACGATGAAATTACTAAAAAGCCAAAAAACTCCGCTGGATTATATAGCAAAGTCTGTTATTTACCTGATTCTGGGACTTTGGACAGTAGCTTCGCTCTTCCCCATATACTGGCTTGTCTGTTTTTCCTTAAAGGATAATTCCGAAATATTCGGAGGCAATGTGGCTGGACTTCCGAATCACTTTCTCTGGAAAAATTATTCTACGGCATTTATGAACGGAAAGGTGGGCACATATTTATTAAACAGCACTTTTGTTACCGGTATGACCATAATATTTACAACAATAGTAGCTACCATGTCGGCATATGCTTTGATCAGAATGAAGTGGAAATTTCAGAAGGTTTCCATGTCAATCATGCTGTTGGGAATGATGATTCCCATACACTCGGCACTGCTGCCCATTTTTCTTATGATGAGGACGGTGGGGGCAATTAAAAATACGGTTTGGTCACTTATTATCCCTTATACGGCTTTTGCAATCCCCATGGC
>JAFABO010000178.1 GCA_023426005.1 Bacillota bacterium
CGTGAACTATTACAACAGAATCCCTTATTGTATTCAATATTGCCATACTCAGATTCAGCTGACAGCCCTGGGTCTGGGCAAAAGTTCTTTTGGTTTTATTCAGACAGCCTTTCTTTCCCGTCCTCGACAATTCACAGCAGGAACCTCCGAAAGCATTACAGGCCTTTAATCTGTCCTCCCTGACAGGTGGTGTTTTTTCTTTGATATAATTCATACTAAACTCCATTCCGCTGCCGAGCAGCCCACAATACTAAATAAAAAGACGCTTTTCTCAAGTCAGCCTACACTATCTACTTGCCACAAGAACACCGAAAATGTCTTCCGTCAGTCTCAAAGCGCCGTCATAGCCCGCATAAGCCCTGTCAAGCACAACTCTGTTGCACACCGGGTATGTCACACTTAAATGCCCTGCGCTTATCCTGTCAGCCGCATCTCTTTCAAAGGAACTGCCAAGGATGAAGGCGGGACTGAAGCTGTTGTAATATCTTTCACTGTTACCCGGAGTACAGTGATTATTAACCTCTTTAAGCACACCTGATGTATGTGTGTTAAAAATAACTTTAGGTTTAAGACCTGATGCATAGTCTTTAAATCTTGTTAAAATTAAAGCTCTGTCAGCATCACTCAGATTGTCGTCAGTGATTATTACCAGCTCGGGCAGCCAGCCGATATCATCGGAAAGATATCTGGCAAGTGCCTGGGCATAATTTGAATCACCCACCACAACTGCATATCTTTGAAGATCAATATCGCTGTAAATATCCGCAAGTCTTTCAATATAACCGTAATACCGCTTTTTTTCCGCCTTTATGGCAATGTCCGTAAAGGCCTCATCAATACCCAGTGCCCTGCCGACTTCATTCATAAAAAGTCCGGTACCATAGTCCCCGATCGGGAACGGGACACTGATATACGGTACGTTGTGCACCTCTTCAAAAACCTTTGCCGCTTCTATTCCGAAGGTATCCGATACAACAATATTCAATACCGCTCTGGAAGAGTCCTTCAGGTCGGAGAGTGTCTCACCTTCTCCAAAAAAGGTATTAACACGGAAACCAAGTTTCGAAATTAGGCCTTTCAGTACCTTTAGATTCCCCTTCCAGAATACATCCTGTACCGGAACCACTCCCCACAGGTTTACAAGCTTTTCATCCTTTTCCTCATGCTTTTTAACATAATCCCTGAACAAGGCTTGAAGTACCAGATCATAGCCGCTGAAGGAATTTCCCTTGAAACCCCCGGTATTTATTGCATATACGGGATCACCCCTGGTCTTGAAATGACTTGCGACGCTCTGGACATCATCACCAATCATCTCAACCATGCACCCTGTCAGCACAAAATAAATCTCACCAGCCACAACCTCAAGAGTTTTTTCTATCTGCTCCTTAAGCCTCTCCTCTCCTCCAAAAATGATTTCATTTTCATAGACATTAGTGCTTGGCAGCGCCAAACCACTGCAGTAACCGCTCCCTGCGTATCCTGCGGCACCGTTGTGAGCATTGGCCAGATTGCTGCCGCAGCCCGCCGCGGCATGAATGATAGATATTGCTCCTGGCAGCGCACTTAAGGTTGATATTGCTCCGCCCAGCGAGCATAAATACCTTGGGCGATCAATAATTGTGCTCATTAAAATACCTCCTGATTTTGAATATAACGAGGCGATAATAGATGTCCTCCACCTCTGCAGGTGGCGGGTTAGGTTTTTAAATTTTAGAAGATATATTGATTTTTGGTTATTTACTGTATCAGGCTTTTGCCGGCTTTATGCATCCTGGAACAGAACATACATGGAAAAAAATAGTTAAAAACGGTATAAAAAAGAGACAATGTCTTAATACCATAATGGTATGTTCCATTGCCTCCGGTTTTCCAGTCAGTAATAGTATTCATATCTGTTTACTAGTATTTTATACCACACCAATCGGTTTGTCAACATATAAATAAAATGTTTGGAAAGCGAAATGAAAAGGTATCTGACTGGTAGATACCTTTTCATTTAATTTAATATATAGATTTTATTTGTTCTGAATTCTATAAATTATCCTGGCGCCCTGTTCCGCGATATATTTCTCAATCTCGGTAGTGTTGAGCGAGTTGGTTCCTATGACCACATTGCTCTTTCCGAAAGCACTGCCGTATACCGCTACATGAGTTATATTCGCATTGAATTTTGCAAATGTACTTGTGATCATGGACAGCATTCCCGGGGCGTCATCCACCTCAATGGTCATTCTGGTGCCCGGCTCTCTGAAACCCAGGAGTTCTATAAAGGAATCAAATATGTCACCTTCGGTAATAATACCTACCAGCTTTTCATTTTCTACAACAGGAAGAAATCCTATGTCATTATCCCTCATCAGAAGTGCCGCTTCTTCCAGAAGAGCATTGGGGGATACGGTTACCGGATTCTTTGACATTATACTTCTTATTTTGGTCTTTGCAAGCAGGTAGGTTATTTCACCCATGCTCAAGGCTGTTGCCTTTGAGGGGGAAACCTTGACAATATCCCCTCTTGATACCACACCTACCAGCTTACCGTTATCAACAACGGGCAGACGCTTTATGCCGTTATTTTTGATTATTTCCTGGGCATCCGGAATTGTCTGTGCCGGTGAAATTGTAAAAGGATTTGAAGTCATTTTGTTTTTAACAAACATATTAGCCTCCCAAGCCATTT
>JAFABO010000022.1 GCA_023426005.1 Bacillota bacterium
CTTTTGGGACCTAACGGCTCAGGCAAGACAACGGCTATAAACTGCATCCTTTCTCTGCTGTATTATGACAAGGGAGAGATAAATCTGTTTGACAAGCCCATGGCCCCCGACGCATATGATATAAAACGCGATATAGGGATTATAATGCAGGATGTTGCAGTTTTTGAAGAACTTACGGTCTATGAAAATATCGATTATTTTTGCAGCCTGTATGTAAGGGATAGGGAAAAGCGCAGGAAACTTGTTGAAGAGGCCATAGATTTTGTAGGCTTGAATGACTATAGGAAGTTTCACCCAAAGAAACTGAGCGGAGGCTTGCTGCGCCGCCTGAATATTGCCTGTGGCATAGCACATAAGCCCAGGCTGATAATATTGGATGAACCCACGGTTGCAGTTGACCCTCAAAGCAGAAACAACATTCTGGACGGAATAAAAAAGCTTAATGAAGACGGTGCAACAGTTATATATACCTCACACTATATGGAAGAGGTTGAACAGCTTTGCAGCCGGATCATGATAATGGATAAGGGCAGGGTTATTGCAAAGGGAAGCAAGGAAGAACTCAAAGGGATGATCAAGCTGGGAGAAAAAATCACAGTTGAGGTATTCGGACTTGGCAGCAGCAGTCTCAGCAAATTAAAAAAGCTGCCCAACATAAGCAGTGTTGAATACAAAGATAAAACCCTTTCCTTGAAATATAACAGGGGAAAGCACAATCTGACGACCTTGCTGGACTTTTTCAGAGAAAATGATATTTCCTTTGGGCGGGTATATTCCGAACTGCCCACATTGAACGATGTCTTCCTGGAAATTACGGGAAAGGAACTCAGAGACTGAGGAAAGGGGCAAAAATATGTTTTTGAATATATTTTTTAACAGATTGAAATGCACTGTCAGAGATAAAGAGCTGGTATTCTGGACGCTGATATTCCCACTGGTACTGGCAACCTTTTTCAACCTTGCCTTTTCGGGCATTTCAAAAGCAGAAGTTTTCAATGCGGTGAATATAGCTGTAATTGATAATGAACAGTATCAAAGGGATAATGATTTTAAGAATTTTATAGAGCAGCATTCCAAAGACGACCCGGCCGGTGATAATGACGTAAAGCTTTTCAATGTAGAGGTGGTATCTCAGAAGGAAGCCGACAAAATGCTGGATAACAATGATATCGTGGGATATGTGACCTATGGGGAGCCGCTCAGGCTGACTGTAAAGGACTCAGGCTTTGACCAGACCATAGTCAAGGAGATTTTTGATCAATACAGTCAAACTGTAAGCTCGGTAGTAAGCATTGTCAAACAGAATCCTTCCGCCCTTCAGAACGGTTTGGCAGAGGACATCGGCAAAAGCCAGGAGTTTACAAGAGAAGTACAGATCGGTACAAAAGGCAAGCCTGATACCACCGTAAACTACTTTTATACATTGATTGCAATGTCCTGCTTCTACGGTGCCTTCTTTGGATTAAAGGAAGTAACCGACATACAGGCTAATCTGACAAAAAGGGCTGCAAGATTAAACGTTGCTCCCATTCATAAATTAAAGGCACTGTCAGCCGGGTTGCTTGCCGATATAATGGTTTCATTTGCCGAGCTTATACTTCTGTTGTGTTATCTGATATTCGGGTTGAAAATAGACTTTGGAAATCAGACGGGGTTTATTCTTTTGACAAGTCTTGCAGGCTGCGCAGCCGGTATAAGCTTTGGAGCTTTAATAGGTTCGGCCAACAAAAAAGGAGAGGGCGTAAAAGTTGCAATTCTCATTGTCTCTACCATGTCAGCTTCATTTCTGGCAGGTATGATGTTTGATAAAATGAAATACATTGTCCAGCAGAATGTGCCGGTACTGTCATATATTAACCCTATAGCACTTATAACAGACGCCTTCTATTCTTTGTATTATTATGATACCCATACAAGATTTTTTGTTAATATAGGTTTGCTGAGCGGCTTTACCGTACTGTTCTGTCTGGCGACCTACCTGAGAATAAGGAGGCAGAAGTATGACAGTATTTAAAACCTATTTTAGAATTATAAAAAAGCAGAGCACTCAATTATCCATATATATTGTAATATTTTTAGCTCTGGCAATATTGTTCTCATTTATCGGCAATGACACAAGCGCTGAAACCTTCACACAGTCCAAAGCCAGGGTGGCATTTATTAACCAGGGCCAGGATACGGTTCTGCTGCAGGGTTTAAAGGATTATTTGGGGGAGCATTCAATCTTCGTAGAACTTGGTGACAATACAGTTGAATTACAGGATGCTTTGTTCTTTAGGGAAGTTGAGTATATAGCCAGAATACCTGCTGATTTCACAAAGGATTTTATGTCGGGGAAGGCTGCGGGAATTGATAAAACAACTGTTTCAGGCTCCATCAGCGGTATTTATACCGACATTTTGGTAAATAAATACATGAATACGGCCAGACTATATATTAATAATTATAGGGGCATTACACAGGAGGAACTGGTTAAACAGGTCGGCAAGGATCTGGCTGTTGAGACAGATGTAGAGATGAAGGTGTTTGAAGGCAAGGCGGCAGATTCCAGCGCTACAAGATCCTTTTACAACTTTATGCCCTATGTGTTGATCAATATTATAATACTGGGTGTAAGCTCTATAATGATGGTATTTAATGATGTAAAGCTCAAGAGAAGAAATCTGTGTTCACCTTTAAGCAATACTTCGGTGAATATGCAAATCCTTCTGGGCAACATTGTTTTCTCAGTTTCGTGCTGGGCATTACTGGTTATAATAAGCTTTATATTATATAGACAGGACATGTTTAAAATGAATGCGCTGTTTTTTGGTATAAATTCACTGGTACTGACATTTACGATACTTAGTATGAGTTTTCTTGTAGGCATTCTGATTAAGAGTAAAAATGCCCAGTCTGGCGTTTCCAATATCTTATCCCTTGGAATGTGCTTTTTGACCGGAGTGTTTGTGCCTCAGGAGTTTCTGGGAAAAAGTGTACTTTCCATAGCAAAATTTATACCTACGTATTGGTATATCAAGGCTAATAAAGCAGCAAGCAATTTAACCAACTTCAATCTTGACAATATAGGTCCTATAATCTCATACATGCTGATAGAACTGGGCTTTGCAGCAGCTATAACCTCGGTGGCGCTTGTGCTGAGCAAAAGGAAGCAGCTGAAGGGAGCTTAACAGCTGTCAGGGCTTGCTATAATTTTGCAATTGAGGCACACCATGACGACTATGGCCCTATCTGGCCAAAGAGTGTGGCACCCTGGCAGATACACATATGCATGATAAATAAGAAAAATGATGACGTCAGAAAAACTGGTTTTGAATTGTATGACAAACTTTCCGGACAGTATGAAGTTATCATGGATGACAGGGACGTACAGGCAGGCATTCAATTTGCAGATGCAGATCTTCTTGGCATACCGCTGAGATTGATAGTCAGCGGCAGAAACCTGGAGCAGGGAGAGGTCGAAGTTGTATCAAGGGATAAAACACTCAGGGAAAAGGTCCGGCTGGAGGAGCTGGAGAGCTTTTTGGAAAGTGTGGTATAGTATATCATAAATAATATAGTGAGGTTCCAGTATGTATACCAGAAACGAACAATTCATGCTTAAGGCTTTAAGACAAGCCGAGTTGGCTTTTTCAAAAGGGGAGGCTGCCGTTGGAGCAGTCATCGTCAAGGATGGAGTGATAATATCAAGAGGGCACAATAAAAAGGAAGCCAGGCTTGATGTGACTTCACATGCCGAAATAGAAGCCATAAAAAAAGCGGCAAAAAAGCTTGGCACGTGGAGGCTGGATGGCTGTGATATGTATGTAACACTGGAGCCCTGCCCAATGTGTGCAGGAGCTGTCATTCAGTCCAGAATCAGAACGCTGTATATAGGCGCCATGGACAACAGGGCAGGGGCGGCGGGTTCAGTGGTGGACCTTTTCAGGATTCCCCGGTTCAATCACAGAGTTGATGTGGTTATAGGGCTGCTTCACGAGCAGTGTACAGAATTACTCAAAAAGTTTTTCCAGGGATTGAGACAAAAGTAAAGATAAAGTATATTGCATGAATAAAGAGGGTATAAATACATTACCAATAAAAAATATAAAATTAAAACCACATGACGGGATGGTATACTTATGATAAACAGGAAGCTTATTCAAAGGGAACAGGCTGTGAAAGCAGTTGAAAGCGGTGAATTCGGAAGTGATATACTTACTTCAAAGCCCAGGGTTGTTGTTATTCTTACCCAGGACTGGTGCCCCCAGTGGCACGATATGAGAGGCTGGCTTTACGGGCATGACACCGGGGAAGACATTGATATTTATGAACTGGAATACAATAAGACGGACTTTTTTGATGAGTTCAGAAATTTCAAAGAAAACCGGATGGGGAATGATACCATCCCATATGTCAGATTCTACAAAGAGGGAGTTCTTTACAGGGAATCAAACTATATCAGTGAAGGACAGTTTTTTGAAATACTGAGTATGTAGATAAGATACAAAACAAAAGCGTTTCAAACCTTTGGCGGTTTGAAACGCTTTTTGTGTCTTTATGCATATTAGTTAAAATGAACTCGGGTTTTACTCTGCCAGATAATCAGCTTTGGTTCTGTTGCTTTCAGCCTTTCCTGCGCTGGTAACACTGACATATACACTGCCTGAGGCTGTTCCCAACTGCGAGATTACTATGGTTCCCGTTGTGCTGCCGGAGGCAACTGTGGCTGAACCGAGAAGACTTCCGCCGGCTGCGGCAGAGTATATATTGATAATATCTCCGCCATTAAGGTTTGTCACAGTTACCGTATCCGAAGTACCGGTTGGATTATTGCTCACGCTTATGTAACCTGCGAAGGGTTCATTGGTGGTCTGCTCGGAAACATATTCGGCTTCGGTTCTCTTACTTTCTGTCTTACCCTTTGAAGTTACCGAAACGAATACACTGCCTGCCGACTCGCCCAACTGATTGACCGTAATTTTTACCTGATCACTTCCGGAGGAGGCTGTTGCCGACCCCAGAAGCTCTCCGCCGGATTCCGAATCATAAACCTTGACCTTGTCACCGGCTGTCAGACCTGATACCTGGATTATATCCGACAAAGTTACATTATTTGTTATATATATATTGCCCGAATACGGTGCGGTTGATCTGCTCTCAGCAACAAAGCTGGCCTCTGTTCTGACACTTTCAGTCTTACCCTTTGTAATAACGGAGACATATACAGTTCCGGCAGATGAGCCAAGATCCTCAACAGATACCGTTGCTTCGGTCTTATTATTGGCAACCGACGCATTACCCAGCAGATTTCCGCCTACAGCACTGTCATAAACCTTTACAACGTCACCGGATAACAGATTATACACGGTAACAGTATCATTAATGTCCACATTATTAACTATGTAAATATCTCCGATATATGGTGCCATAGTGCTTGTTTCGGATATATATTCAGCCTTTGTCAGACTGCTTTCAGCTCTTCCGTAATTTGTTACCGAAACGTAAACCTTCCCTGCTGTTGAAGTAAGCTGTGTCACCGATATGGTTGCCATACTGCTTCCCGGAGGAACCGTGGCGGCGCCTATGAGGTTTCCGTTGGAAGCGGCATCATATACCTTGACGACATCGTTATCATTTAACCCCTTCACAGTTATTGTATCGGCTATGCCTGCATTATTCACAATGAATATGTTGGAGGCCAGAGGTGCTGTCGATTCGGCCTCATATTCCACGCCGATTCTGGCACTTTCGCTCCTGCCGTAGTTGGTAACGGTAATATAAATCTTACCGGCACCGGTGCCCAGCTGTGAGATATTGGCAGTAGCCGTCAGAGTATTCTCATCTGCAACTGCTGTTGCAAGTCTCGTACCGTCGGTTTCGGAATTGTAAATCTTAATGGTATCATATGCCAAAAGCCCGGTAACTACTATGGTATCCGACATGCCGGAGTTATTTGTTATTTTGACATTGCCGGCGGCAAGAGGCTCAGAGGCACTTTCCTTCGTATAGGAGATGGCGGCTCTGCTGCTCTCGGTTTTTCCTTTGGTGGTTACTGAAATATAAACAACTCCGTCATTTACGCCCAGCTGGGTTATTGAAATAGTAGCCTCGGTACTGCCGGCCGGAACTGTGGCAGTGCCGACAGGGTTACCGCCTGTGGCCTGGGTGTACACTTTGATTATTGCATTGGGCTCCATACCGAATACGGTTATGGTATCGGCAAATCCAACATTATTATATATTTCCACATTGGATGCATCAGGAGGAGTTGATGCCGTCTTTTCCTCATAGGTGATCTTGGTTCTATTACTCTCCAGCTTTCCGGGAGTGGTTACCGTGATATAAACATCTCCTCCGGCATCGCTCAGTTGAGAAACCGATATGGTAACCTCCGAATTGTAGGTGGCCACAGTTCCCTTGCCCAGCAAGGTCCCGCCTGATTCGGCGCTGTATATGCTCACAGCATCATTATCCTTTAAGCCGCCTACTGTTATTGTACTGGCTATACCGTAATTGTTGGCAACCGACACTTTTGCAGGATCGGGGGGAGCAGAGGCTTCCTCGCCCTTGTATGCTGCGCCTGTTCTCTCTCCTTCAGCCTTGTTTACACTTGTTACCGTCACATATACTTTACCTTCGGCAGTGCCCAGCTGTGCTATCTCCACAGTTGCTTCAGTACTTGAAGCCGATACTGCGGCTGAACCTAACAGGTTACCTCCCGTTTCCAGGGAGTACACTTTGACAACGTCTCCCGGTGTCAGACCCGTAACCCTTACGGTATCGGACGAACCTGCATTATTGGTAACTGTAATGCGGGAACTGTCCAGTTTGCCTGAAACAGGCTCGGCATCGTAGTCGGCGGGAATTCTCTTACTCTCAGCCTTATTTGTACCTGTAACGGTAACAAATACTTTGCCGTCTGCAGTGCCCAGCTGATCTATTGTCACTGTGGCTTCGGAGCCATAGGTTGTCACGGTTGCCGAACCCAGCAGCTTTCCGCCTGTTTCAGCTGAATAAACCCTGACCACGTCTCCTGCTGTCAGACCGGTAACTCTGACAGTATCCGCAGTACCCGAATTATTATTTATTATAATGCTATTGGCATCAGGTCCGGTAGATTTACCCTCGTCGGAATAATCTGCTTTGGTCCTGTTGCTTTCGAGCTTGCCTGAGTTTGTTACGGTTATATAAACAGAGCCTTTAGCGGTTCCAAGCTGTACGACAGATATGGTGGCATCCGTACCTGCCGCAGGAACTGTCGCACTTCCCAGTAGAATTCCCTGATTCTGGGCACTGTAGGCCTTGATCACGTCTTCAGGATTTAAGCCTGAGACGTAGATGGTATCAGGAGTACCCGATATATTATTTGTAACAACTATTTGAGATTCACTCAAGTCAGCAGATGAAGTTTCTCCGGTGTAAGTTACTTCTTTTCTGGCACTTTCCGATTGATCGGTGCTGGATACGGTTACAAACACGCTGCCGGCACTCTTGCCCAGCTGTGGGATGCTGACAGTAGTATCGGTTGATCCCGCTGCTACGGTAGCTGATCCCAGAAGTGTACCTCCCTGCAGGGAATCATATACTTTTACCACATCTCCTGCGGACAATCTTGTAAAGTAAACGGTGTCGGCTTTGCCTGCATTATTTGTTACGGTGATGTTGGAGGAATCCACATCAGTATAAATACTTTCTGCCTTAAAGTCAGTTTTTGTTCTCTTACTCTCAGATTTTCCGGTGCTGGTTACGGTTACATATACACTGCCGGCTGCGGTGCCAAGCTGTGGCACGCTTACCGTAACATCGGTCGCCGAGCTTGCTACGGTGGCGGTACCGATGATATTGCCCTGTGTAGGTGCGTTATAAATCCTTACAATATCTCCGGAGGTGAGGTTGCTTACATAAATAGTATCTGCTTTTCCAACATTGTTTGATATTGAAATATTGTTGATATTTGGCTCAGTCGAACTGCCTTCGGCGCTGTAGTCAATTTTTGTCCTGCCGCTTTCCTGGGCACCGGGCTGGGTGATTGTCAGATATACTGAACCTCCGGCAATACCAAGCTGTGAAATAGTCACTGTTGCGTCGGTTTTTGAGGTTGCTACCGTCGCAGAACCCAGAAGAGATCCCGAGGCAGGTGCATTGTAAACCTTAATTAAGGTACCTTCTGTTAAACCGGTTACATATATTGTGTCTGCCGCTCCCGAGTTATTGGTTACAGTTACCGAGTTCGGATCCAGCGAATTGGATTTCGACTCTGCAGGGAAATCTGCTTTTTCTCTGGAACTCTCAAATTTTCCCGAGGTTGTGACCGATACATAAACTGAACCGCTATCAATCCCAAGCTGTGAAATTGATATGGTGACGTCGGTGGCCGATTTGGCAACTGTTGCGCTTCCCAGCAGATTTCCTGTGAATTCTGCATCATACACCTTTACCACATCCCCGCTTGCAAGACCTGATACATACACCGTATCGGCTTTGCCCACATTGTTGGTTACAGTTATGTTTGAGAGTGCTATGCCGGCAGAAGAGCCTTCTTCAGAATAATTCACTGCAACCCTGCTGCTTTCATTTCTTCCGGCGTTGGTTATGGATACATATATGGTACCTTGCTTGGAACCCAGCTGAGGTATTGATACCGTGGCTTCATTTCCTGAGGAAGATACTGTTGCCTGGCCAAGCAAACTACCTTTGATGTCTTTATTGTATACCTTTACAACATCACTTGGGGACAGGCCTGTAACATATACCGTGTCCGCTTTTCCCGAGTTGTTGGTAACGGTGATAAATCCTGAATTCGGCTTTTCAGAAGCCAGCTCACCTTCAAAATCGACCGGTACTGCCTCACTTTCAGCAAGCTCCTTGCTTGTGACGGTAATGTAGACTTTTCCTGCGGCAACTCCAAGCTGAGGCACTGATATTGTTGCATCGTAGGCGGTTGAACCCACAGTTTTGGTTGCCAGGACCTTGCCGCTGTCGCTGTATACTTTTACGACATCCCCGCCGCTGAGGCCCGGAATATAAATGGTGTCGGCGCTTTTGACATTGTTGTTTATTACTATGTTGTCAGAGATGTCAGAGCTTAATGGTTCTGACATCGGCTCTGCAGCATACTTGACTTTGGTTCTTTCGCTTTCCCAGGAACCTTTGCTGGTAACTGTTACATATACAAAGTCCTCTCCGCTGCCAACCTGTTTTACAGTTATGGTAACATCAGAGCCGGAAGAGGAAACTGTTTTACTCCCTAACAGAATTCCGCCGGACTCCGCACTATAAACTTTAACAACATCTCTTGGGTTAAGTCCTGAGACATAAATAATGTCTGATTTTTGAGCGTTATTTACTACTGTTACAGCTTTATCATCTATAGCAGGTGTACGTGGTTCTTCATCATAATCCGCTTTCGTTCTGCTGCTTTCGGTATTGTCTTCTTTTTCTATAACTGATACATATACACTTCCGGCAGCAGTACCAAGCTGTGGAATGCTGAATTTAATATCAGTTTTACTTTTTGAAACCGTCCCGTAGGTCAACACCTTGTCTCCGGTTAAAGAGGTGTAAACTTTGACTAACGAACCAGGCTTAAGTCCAAATATATAAATAATATCGGGTTTTCCTGTGAGGTTATTGGTTATGATTATACTTCCTTTCGAAGGGGCTGAAGACTGAGCAAATACATTGCCAACGTCAAGTGATATACTTGCCAGAACAAGAAAAATAATCATAAAAATAGAAAGAATTCGTTTCATTACGTATTAGTCTCCTTTTCAGAAATTACTCTTTTGTAGATGAAAAAAGTCGGAATAGTAACATTTTCCTTAGTTATATCGGCAAAATACGGCTAATATATTAGGGGTAAAATTGCAAATGAAATATGTATTATAATGCAAGAGAATGTAAGAAAAGAAAAACTCCCAAATAATTTATAACAATATAATATAAAACATGAAAAAGGTGCTTGAAACTGGTCAGAAAACATTAATGGTGTGTTGTTGACGGTAAAAAAAATTGATGCTATAATTATTTCAAATATCGAATTTACAGCTTTTTCAAGTTTTTGATAGACCGAAAAGGGCAATTAAATAATTAATCGATGAAGGAAGTAAGATGTATTAATTCGGTTCAGAGAGTCGGCGGATGGTGCGAGCTGATACGACAGGTACATGTATAACTCATTCCGGAGAACTGGTGCCAAAATGACATTTTACACGGTAGGCAGCAGCGGCGGCTACGATATAGCCCGGGCATAGGCGCACGCCGGATATGCCCGCTGAGAGTGCAGTCTTTGTTAGATTGCATTAAATCAGGGTGGTACCACGGAGGAATTATCCCTCGTCCCTGCATATTGCAGAGCCGAGGGGTTTTTTATATCTAAATCTTATTTTAAAATTGCCATATAACATCATTCCGGGGTTTATTGGAAATCAAATATTGACACCGGACGGTGTGCCGGGAATAACTTTGGGTAATAATGAAAGAAGTATGAATAGAAGGAGGACCGGGAATGAAGCTGACAGGTGCACAGGCTATGGTAAAGGCATTGGAAATTGAAGGAATAAATATAATATTTGGTTATCCGGGTGCGGCAATCTGTCCATTTTATGACGCTCTGCTGGATTCAGAAATAACACATGTACTGACCAGGAACGAACAGGGTGCCGCTCATTCTGCCAGCGGGTTTGCAAGGGTTACGGGCAAGCCAGGTGTCTGCGTGGCAACCTCAGGGCCCGGGGCCACAAATCTGATAACGGGAATAGCTACCGCATATTCCGACTCCATACCCATGGTTGCTATTACAGGGCAGGTCTCCCTGGAACTGATCGGAAGGGACGTTTTCCAGGAGGTTGATACAACGGGGGCAACAGCACCCTTCTGCAAGCATAACTATCTCGTAAAGGATGTGCGGGAGCTGCCGAGGATTATTAAAGAAGCCTTTCATATAGCTTCAACAGGAAGGCCCGGGCCGGTGGTAATAGATGTTCCGGTGGACATACAGTCACAAAAGCTGGATTTCAGCTATCCGGAAACAGTTGATATAAAAGGCTATAAACCAAAGCTCAAGGGACATCCCCAGCAGATAAAAAGAATTGCCGAAGCAATTTCAAAGGCCAAAACACCGGTTATTTGTGCTGGCGGCGGCGTTGTGACTGCAGAAGCCACCGAAATAATGACCTCTTTTGCTGAAAAGTGCGGCATACCGGTGGTAACAACACTTATGGGAATAGGGTCCATACGGGGGGATCATCCGTTGAACCTGGGAATGCTGGGTTCTCATGGCGTGTTTGCCGCAAATTATGCAGTAAACAGAACGGATCTCCTCATACTGATAGGTGCCAGAGTAGGGGACCGCGCTCTGGGAACGGCTGAAAAAATTGCCGAGAGGGCTAAAATAATTCATATAGACATTGATCCTGCCGAGATTGGAAAAAATGTAAGCACTGCTATTCCTGTAGTAGGAGATGCAAAACTCATCCTGGAAGCTCTCAGCAGTGTGATACAACCCGGAGATACCTCCGATTGGGTGAAGGAAGTGGGGAGGGTCAAGGCCGAAAAGCTTGAGAAGCCCAAAGCCAACGACAAAAATACCGTCAATCCCAAGCTTGTAATAAGCTTGCTCTCAGAAAGACTCAAGGCTACGGCCATTCTGGCGACAGAGGTGGGGCAGCACCAGATATGGGCTGCAAATAATTTTAACGCTAAAAAGCCAGGAGCATTTATAACCTCCGGCGGCCTGGGAACAATGGGGTACGGCTTGCCGGCCGCAATAGGTGCAAAGCTGGGCAGCCCGGACAGTACGGTGGTTATAGTCGGCGGTGACGGCAGTTTCCAGATGTCAATGCCTGAACTGGGGACCATAAAGCAAAGTAAAATAGGCATCAAAATACTTATTTTGAATAATTCAAGACTTGGGATGGTGCGCGAGATACAGAAAAATAAATACAACAGGAGATACTCCCAGGTATTTATGAATGACAATCCTGATTTTGTAAAGCTGGCCGAAGCTTATGGCTTCCGGGCTGAAAGGATCACGGCTGATTCGCAGATAAACACGGCATTGGACAGATTTCTGGCAGATGACAGTACTTATTTGCTGGAGTGTATTATTGATCCTGAAGAGCCGACTATTTAGCGTATAGAATTTTCTTGGAGTATAGGAATTTATAAGTTCTGGAACAGTGATGAGGCACTTACAATACTGGGTTTGGATGTGTACACCAGAAAATTCCGAATGGTAAATTTCTATACTCGGGGTTTGGAAAGGGGAATCCCCTTCCCGGTTTGGAGGGGGTGCTCAGGAGCGTAAGCTCCGTCGAAGGGGGGAGTAGTCCCCCATAGCGAACAAGATAATTTGCGTAGCATAGGCAGGGTTCCTAAGTGAGCGCGAAGCGGATTTGCGAAGCGAATTTCTTAATAAGGGAGGAATGAAGATGGCAAAGCACACACTATCGGTATTGGTTGAAAACCGCTCGGGAGTTTTGTCCAGAGTAGCAGGCCTGTTCAGCAGGAGGGGCTTCAATATTGACAGCCTTGCGGTTGGAGTGACCGAAAACCCGGAGGTTTCAAGAATGACAATAGTTGTAAACGGTGATGAATATACTGTTGAACAGGTAAGCAAGCAATTGAACAAACTGATTGATGTCATAAAAATCAGAGAGCTGGAGAACACTGATTCGGTCAGCCGAGAACTTGCTTTGATAAAAGTTAATGCGACAGCGGCAACAAGGTCGGAAATTATACAGATAGTTGAGATATTCCGTGCAAAGATTGTTGATGTATCAAAAAACACGTTGACTGTGGAGATTTCGGGTTCTACCGACAAGGTGGAAGCTTTGGAGGATATGCTCAAGCAATTCGGAGTAAAGGAAATAGTCCGTACCGGAACAATTGCCATAGAAAGAGGAAATAAATATATAAAGGCCGGAAACACCGAAGAATAGTCAAAATCCTTACATGCCGGACAGAATTCTATAAGAGTTTGAATACTTCACCGGTATATGGGTTTAAAAATATAAATGTTGCAGTTTTAGATTGTAATATAAAAACTAGGAGGTAAGTTAAAATGGCAAGAATGTACTACGATAGCGACTGTAATTTGAAGTTACTGGAGGGTAAAACCGTAGCAGTAATAGGATATGGAAGTCAGGGACACGCGCATGCGCAGAACCTTAAGGATAGCGGAGTTAATGTCATAGTGGGCCTGACTCCGGATTCGGCGAGAAGAAAGCAGGCAGAGGCCGACGGGTTAAAGGTTTATGATACTGCTGCTGCAGCTAAAATAGCCGATATCATAATGATTTTAATACCTGATGAAAAGCAGAAGGCAATGTACTATGAAAGTATTGCTCCAAACCTTGAAGAAGGAAATATACTTATGTTTGCCCACGGCTTCAACATCAATTTCAACCAGATCATACCACCGGCGTATGTGGATGTTATAATGGCTGCTCCAAAGGGTCCGGGACATACTGTAAGAAGTCAGTACAGGGAAGGAAAAGGTGTTCCTGCATTGATTGCAATAGCCCAGGATGCGTCAGGCAAGGCAAAGGATTACGCCCTTGCTTATGCCGCAGGTATAGGAGCAGGAAGGGCAGGAATACTTGAGACTACCTTCAGAGAAGAGACAGAAACAGATTTGTTCGGTGAACAGGCCGTACTTTGCGGGGGAGTTACCGAGCTCATGAAGGCGGGTTTCGAAACACTTGTAAATGCCGGTTATCAGCCTGAAATCGCTTACTTCGAATGTGTGCATGAAATGAAGCTCATAGTCGATCTTATAAATCAGGGCGGTTTTGCTGAAATGAGATATTCTATCAGTGACACAGCCGAGTATGGTGATTATGTCACAGGAAAGAGAATAATCACTGAGGAAACCAGAAAAGAAATGAAAAAAGTGCTCAAGGAAATCCAGGACGGAAAGTTTGCTACAAACTGGGTCACTGAAAACAATGCGGGCGGAAGGGCAAACTTTCTTGCCATGAGAAGGAATGAAGCGGAGCACCAGGTTGAAAAAGTAGGCGCAGAGCTCAGAAAGATGATGAGCTGGCTGAAGAAATAGATATATATATAGATGGGAAAATTCCATTAAAGTTTTATGAGTCTTGTACTGTTGAAAAGAAAATCAAATGATGCGGCAAGTATACCAGTGCGGCATATATAGATGGGAAGCTTAATTAAAAATAGATTATAAGCCTTTACTAATACAAGCACCTATTTTGTAAGCAATCCATTTATATATGTCTGTACAGAAGTACTTGCTGTATAAAGGTTTTAATGTTACAACAACAAGCTAATAAAAATTTACTTAATTTTAGACGTTTATGAATGTTAGAATGAAGGGAACTGAGTGTTCCCCGGAAGGAGGGTATTTCTATGGCAAGAAGGATTAAGATATTTGATACCACGTTGAGAGACGGAGAACAGACTCCGGGTGTTAATCTGAATCTCCAGGAAAAAATGGAAATTGCCAAGCAATTGGCCAGACTGGGAGTGGATGTTATCGAGGGTGGCTTTGCCATAGCTTCACAAGGAGATTTTGAATCCATTATGACACTCTCAAAGAATATAAAGGGAGTTTCAATAGCCAGCCTGTGCCGGGCAACAGAAAAAGATATAGACAGGGCATGGGAAGCCGTACAGTACGCCGAAAGTCCAAGAATCCACACCTTTATAGCAACTTCGGACATACATATGAGGTATAAGCTGAAGATGACGGAGGAAGAGGTTTTTGAACGAGCCGTAGCCATGGTGAAGCGTGCAAAAAGCTATTGCCCCGATGTGGAATTTTCAGCGGAGGATGCCAGCAGAACCCGTGAGGACTTTCTCATAAGGATAGTTGAGGCTGTCATTGCTGCCGGTGCAACAGTAGTAAATATTCCCGATACTGTGGGGTATACCACACCTGTGGAGTTCGGCAGATTGATCAGAAACCTGCGGAACAATGTTTCAAACATAGATAAGGCCGATATCAGTGTTCACTGCCATAACGACCTTGGCCTGGCTGTTGCAAATTCACTGGCTGCCATAGAAAATGGTGCCGTACAGGTGGAATGCACTGTAAACGGTCTTGGCGAAAGAGCCGGAAATGCCGCTGTTGAAGAAATAATAATGGGTATAGACACAAGAAAAGATTACTATGAAATAACACATAAGATAGATACCACACAAATTTACAGAACCAGCAGGCTTGTTTCAAGCCTGACAGGTGTGGGTGTACAGCCCAACAAAGCCATAGTGGGGGCAAATGCTTTTGCCCATGAATCAGGCATACACCAGCATGGAGTTCTTTCGGAAAAAACCACTTATGAGATAATGACTCCCGAGTCGGTTGGTGTCGGTAAGAACAGAATGGTTCTGGGAAAGCTCTCGGGTCATCACGCCTTTGAAGACAGATTAAAGGAAATGGGCTATGTACTGTCTGCCGGAGAAGTTAAGACTGCCTTTGAGAAATTCAAGGATCTTGCCGACAGAAAGAAGATAGTCACCGATAAGGATATTGAGGCACTGGTGGATGAAAATATTGCTGTGCCTGAAATATTTGTAATAGACAGCTTCCAGATCAACAGCGGAAATAAGATGATATCCACCTCGACTGTCAGCATCAGGAGGGAAAATGAAGTAATAACCGAAGCCGCCACCGGGGACGGTCCTGTGGATGCCGCTTTTAATGCCATAGAACGTGCGACGGGAGTTAAGGTCGAACTGGTGCACTACAGCATCAAGGCTGTAACCGAAGGTAAGGATGCCCTGGGAGAAGTGACTGTAAAGGTATCCTCAAACAACTCAGTATATATGGGTAAAGGTGTCAGCACTGATATAATTGAAGCAAGCGTTAAAGCGTATCTCAGTGCAATAAACAGATCTATAAGTGAGATTGGTAAGACAAGTAAAGAGGCAATAATTAGCCTTTAGGGGTGCTTGAAGCTGAAGCAGCCCCTAAAAGGGCTGCTTTTTTAAATATAATTTGATTATTGCCGCTTTTGATTTATAATGCATAAATTAATGCAAAATGTGTAGTGATGCATCCATACATGCAATAACGGATTTGATGCATTATATAATGCATCAAATTATTGAATTTACTGTTTGAATGTGATACTGTATAGCTGAATATATAACTCGAAATAAGTCCGGGAGGTAGAATATGTATTTTGCTGTTATCGGGGATATAAAAAATTCCCGTAAAATAAAGGATCGCTTTCAGGTGCAGGAACAACTTAAACAGGTATTGGAAGAAATAAATTCGGAATTTGACAATTATATAGCCGCTAAATTCATTGTGACCCTGGGAGATGAGTTTCAAGGACTCCTGAATTCAACACAGCCCATAATCAGGATCATTGAAAGAATAATGCTTAAAATGCACCCTGTAAAAATCCGGTTCGGGATCGGATTTGGGGACATATCGACTAAAATAAACCGGGAAATGGCTATAGGGGCTGACGGTACCGCTTATCATCACGCTAGGCGCATGATAAATGAAATTAAAAAAAGTCATAAAAGCAGGATGAGTGACCAGACTGCGGTTAAACTTGCCGCCGATGACAATGCAAGTATAGTTGCGCTGGCAAACAGCACTTTCAGCCTCTGGTCCCTGATTCAGGGAAAATGGACTCAGAAGCAGGTGAGACTTATTCTTGAAACTGTTATTTGCGAAAACAACCAGAGGGAGGTTGCCCGCAGGCTTGGAATAGTTCAGTCCACTGTCCAGAGGGGGTTAAAGAGTTCAGGGTATTACAGCTATCTGCATACAAAAAGAGTTTTGGAAGAGGTACTTGTCAGAGAATGGGGTTAAAACTTATAAAGAATACCGGATAAATTTTCGGGAGGGTTGAGTATGGATACAGGTATGGGCTTTTTACTGATATGGGTGTTGGTAATCTTACATGTTTTAGGTGACTTTTATTTGCAAACAGAGAAAATAGCACGGAATAAGAAATCCAGTTACAGGGGAGTTGTTGTACATTCCATACAATATGGCATACCGTTTATACTTGCCCTGATGTTTATCAGATTCAGTGCTTTATTGCTGTTGTGCCTGCTGCTTTCGGTACTGGCCCATTTTATGGTTGACTCTCTGAAGTATTGGACCGGTAAAACCCATTTTTATAAAAAATATCTTAAGAAGCCTGCAGTTGTATTCATGGCAGACCAATTGTTACATATATTTTTATTGTTATTGATAGCATTGCTATATGTAAAAGTGAGCATTCAGGATCCTTTGCTGAACCTGTATGAAATTTGGTCGGATTTGCTGGGGCTGGTTAACATTAATCCGGTTTATGCGATTAAATGGCTGCTGGTGGGCTTGCTGATAATAAAGCCTGCAAATATAACCTTCAATCTGTTCTTCTCTGCTTTTAAGCCGGAAGAGGAGGCGGCAAGGAATGTAAAACAGCAGCGTACAGGGGCAATAATAGGTATTCTTGAGCGTATGCTGATTGTATTTTTCATCAGCATAAATCAATTTTCCGCACTTGGTTTCATATTAACGGCAAAATCCATTGCCAGATATGATGCCATAGCAAAGGACAGGGCGTTTGCGGAATATTATTTGATTGGAACCCTTGTAAGCGTTGTGTTTTCAGTAGCAGCATATATATTGGTCTTTACGGGACTATAAAGAAAGGAGAAAAAATATGACTAACAAACTGATAATATATGATTCAACCCTGAGAGACGGAGCTCAGGCATTGGGGATTTCCTTCACCGTGGAGGATAAACTCAAGATAGTAAATAAATTGGATAACCTGGGAGTTGACTATATTGAGGCCGGTAATCCGGGGTCGAATCCAAAGGATCTTGAGTTTTTTGACAAAGTGCTGAAGCTTGAATTGGCCAGTTCCAAAATTATAGCCTTTGGTGCTACCAGGAGAGCCAACATCAGTGTCGAAGAGGATGCAAACATACAGTCCCTGCTGAAGGCCGGCACCGAAGCGATAGCTGTGTTCGGCAAGTCATGGGATTTTCAGGTCACTGATATTATAAAGACTACGCTGGAAGAAAATTTGAGAATGATATACGATACCATCAAATATTTTAAAAATCACGGAAAGACTGTAGTTTATGACGCCGAACACTTTTTTGACGGGTACAATGCAAATCCCGAATATGCCATGGAAACCTTAAAAGCTGCCAACAGAGCAGGAGCAGATACCATTTGCCTGTGTGATACAAAAGGGGCCGGCCTTCCTTCCCACATAGCCAGAATAACCGGCCTGGTACGCGATGAGGTGGATTGTGGCATAGGGATACATTGCCACAATGACAACGGGATGGCAGTGGCCGGATCGATTGCAGCTGTTGAGGCAGGCGCTGTACAGATACAGGGAACCATCAACGGCTTTGGAGAAAGATGCGGAAATGCGAATTTGTGTACAATCATTCCAAACCTCCAGCTGATGATGAATTATGAGTGCATTCCTGCAGCAAACATGGAAAAGC
>JAFABO010000223.1 GCA_023426005.1 Bacillota bacterium
AAAGCACCTACCGCTGTTCCAACACCGGCTATCGGTTTTACTCCGCTGGAAACTTCCTCTACATAAACCCCTGGTGATAAATAATTTGGCATTTCAAGTCCTCCTTGTTATAACTGATTTTTATGGCTCCGCTTTTGTCAGAGCCTATAAAACTTATTAAATTTATGAAACTTAAATTTTGTGAACATTGAGATCTTTTTCAAGAACTCTTGGTATTGTTATTATCTTTTCAGACGGCAGCTTGACCGGAGAAACCAGATAGGATAAACTGAGCTTTGCCGGCTTTCCGGGAAAGACCTCCCACAGCTGCTTAATATCCTGTAATGACAGATTATTGTAGGAAATTCTGATTTTCTCATTTCCGCAAGCCGCCAGATTTCC
Source organism: Bacillota bacterium (assembly GCA_023426005.1). Classification (GTDB taxonomy): domain Bacteria; phylum Bacillota; class Clostridia; order Acetivibrionales; family DSM-1351; genus Ruminiclostridium. The sequence continues at coordinate 382 of JAFABO010000223.1, forward strand.
TTTTAAGTCATCTCCGCTCAGTACCGCATGCTCGTGAAATAATTGAAACAGTTTTCCAAGTATGAGAAGCTCGGTATCCCTGTCTTTTGCATAAGGTGTCATTAAGTAAAAAAGGTCCAGATACGCGGGTGGATTATAAAACAAAATTGTGTCTGCCAGCGATTCTTTTTCACTGTTTCTCATACTTGGACTTTCTGTGAGATAATATAAACACATCGAGAGACAGATATTTGATGAATCTACATCACTTGGCGAGCCAAAGCTGATATAGCTGTCATCATTCAGTTCGGGTACGCTTGCTTTGATCAAAGCTTTTAAGCTTGCACTGACATCTCTTATTACTGTGCGTGATTCCAAAGGCATTATTTCTTCACCTCAATCAGTTGATAATATGGGGCGTAATCCGACATTAAAAATGTCTTGCCCAGTTTTTTGTATTCCCGTTTGGCAGCCAGCATTATATCCTTTATGCCTATGCTGCTTGATGCATGCGCCGCGTAAAAAGCGGCGTTCAATGCGATATTTTTTATATTTCCCCCTGCCAGAACAAATTTTTCCGCCAGGAAGTCATAGTCCAGATCCCTGTCTACCGGAGCCGCCGCCGGAAATATACCCTGCCAGATAAGTTTCCTCTGTTCCCTGTCAGGGAAGGGAAAGTTCACATTGAAATGCAGTCTCCGCAGGAATGCTTCATCAATATTTTGATTCAAATTGGTGGCCAGAATTACGATTCCGTCATACTCTTCCATCCTCTGCAGCAGGTAACCGATCTCCACATTTGCATATCTGTCATGGGCATCCTTTACCTCTGAACGTTTTCCAAAAAGTGCGTCGGCTTCATCAAAAAACAGTATGGCATTTGAAGTTTCAGCTTCTTTAAATATCTCTTCCAGATTTTTTTCGGTTTCACCTATGTATTTGCTGACTACCTGTGATACATCGATTTTATAGATTTCAAGCCCGATTTCATTTGCTATCACTTCTGCCGCCATTGTTTTACCGCTGCCCGGAGGCCCGGAAAATAGAATATTCAAACCTTTTCCAAGAGATAACCTTTTCTCAAACTCCCATTTTTCATATACCAGCGAACGGTATTTTACCTGGTTGCATATCTCCTGCATCTGTTCCATTTGTTCCTCGGGCAGTACCAGCATTTCCATGGTGTAAAGCGCTTTTATTTTTGCAGCCAGGGTACTCAGTTTTTTATTGGATTGGGCATAACAGGAGTTGTACAGCTCTTCTCTCCCAATCCTTCCATTTTCAGCCCGGTTCCATACCGAGCTGCTTTCGCCAAGCCTGAGCGCCGTTTTGATCTGGCCCTGTGTGAAGCGGAAGTTTTCCGAAAATTTACCCAGATCAATATCATCATCCAAGTTATATTCCCGGCGCTGCTGTTCCCAGCAGCTTCTTCTTTCCGCCCCGTTGGGATACGGAAACTCAACTTCTACAAAGGTAGAAGTATTGCTTGTATCTGTTGGATTCCATTGAGCATGTCCAATAATGAAGGTTAACGTTATAATGCTTTGAAGCATTTGAAGCAGTCTGTTCTGTTTGCTCTGGTGATTTGCTTCTTTCAGCAGTAGATCAATATTCTTAAGGCACACGGCTGCATTGCTCACCCTTGCCTGACGCTCCAGACGTCTCAATAATTCCTCAAAGCCATCGGCCGGCAGCATTCTTTCCACATCCACCATGATCAGCGGCAAACCCAGGCGGTCACAGATGGCAATAACCTGTTCTGTTTTTCCCACCCCACGGGGGCCATAGAAATAAAAAACCTTATTGACTCCTTCTCTGCCTGTATCCCTGTAATAGTCAACAAACCTGATTATTTTATCTCCCAGATCCGACGGAAAACCATTTTCTTTTTCAGAAGGTGTGTTGTCCTTCCATTTACCGGCCGGCATAATAAATTCCGTCACTTGAACCAGCTGAGTATCCGGTATATTAATATCAAGCAGATAGTTTACAGCCCAGTCATCCAGTTTTAAATGCCTGGTGATCAAGGGTACCCAGCTGTCCGACAGCTCATTGTGAAGTTCCATAAGGTATCCGGCAAGCGGAGCCTGAATATCAAATACACCCCGGATAAGATTTCTTTCCTGTTCCTCAAGCTGGAATATTTTGGCCAGCATGTCAATGGTGGGCTTTTTTTCTGTCATATCATTTTGCAGGAAACCGTATACCTTTTGATATTTCTGATCAACTTCGGGCGCCAGGCAGGCAATTATGCAATATTGCTCAAATGGCCCCAGCCCGTACAGCTGTGAAAGGTGTTGAATAGAGATATGGCTGCCCTGCTCCTTTCCGGCTTCCAGCCTTTGGACAATCTGCATGTCCAGCTGCCTTAGCCGGCTTTCAATTTGTTCCTTATCACTGCCGAAGGTGCTGAAGCCCTCCAGCAAATCAAATATTTCATCTGCGGATGAAAGTGCCAGCGTATTGGAATTTATAGCACCGGCGTCCAGACAGCTCCGGAGGTATAATATAAGTCTCAGATCCAGCCGCTTCAGTTCTTCTTCTATATATTCCAGGCTTGAATAAAATGGTATGACAGTTTTCCAGGGTGTCTTGCTCAAATCGTATTCTTTAATGTTCATTTGGTTCCTATCCTTTTAATTTTTTAAGTCATACCAGTGTGATTTTCAGAGAATACAATACATATTGATTAATATACAAATATTGATCAATATATTGTGGTTTTTCTCTCACACTATATATGGTAAAAATAAAAAGCGTTTTACAACTGATTTTTTAAATTTTTACATGTTTATGGCAGACAGTTCCTTTTCAATAGCTTCCAACAGCACTACAACATTGCTCACTCTGAGATTTGACGACCAATAGGACTGAAAAAGATTCTCATATTCGATATCCTTTTGTAATTTTTCTTCCTTACACGAGTCCAGGACCGAACTGTTTTTGGAGTTGATTTTTTTCAGCATTTCGATAACGCTTCTAAGCTGTTCCATACGGGGCTCTCCTTTTTTACTCTTTATTTTGTTGAGGCTTTTTGTGCTTCCTCACATAATATGGAAATTATAGATGGGATTTAACAACCGGAAATAAAAAAAGGCCTTAACAGATGTTTTTTATCTGTTAGAACCTTAAAAACAATTTGCTATTCGTGTTATACCTTACATTACTTCAATCTCTCTCTTATATAATCCAATTTCCCAATATGGTAAGAAAAATCTTTATCTGGAAACAGCTTAGGCAAAAGCTCTACAGCCAGTTCTGCATCCTTTAAGACAATATTTCTGTTGATCCTGACCAAACTTGGAAAATTGCGCGGAATATCAATATAGAAATATTGCCATCCGCGTACTGCACAACTGTCAATCATTGCTTTAAAATATTCTTCAAGATTCAGATCCATTGGGAAGTAGGCACTATTATATATCGAGTGGGAAAGTTCCCTTTTCTCTGAAAAAACAGCTATACCTTCCATCGTCTCCCCATGGCTGTTTTTCAAACCAATTCAACTTCTTCAAAAAATCTAATTCTTTGCCGTCTGGTTCAATTACTAACTTTCCAAAGGAATTCAATATATCTTGTTTCTGTTCTTTCGTTAATTTATCCATATACAATACCTCCAATTTACTCACTCAGGAATAGCTGAACCCTATTATTAATCCTGTCTCCGGTCTCTTTGGCTGTTTTTTTACCATCTTTGCCTGTTCACCTAACTTTCCGGGTAATTTAACTCATTATATAATAATCCAATAATTATATTATCTTTGATTTATATTGTGTTGGTATTCCTCTTATTTCTTCTTAAAGAACTTAAAATATTTTGCATCCTCACTGTTAAAACATCTACCTTCTGATTTCTTATTTGCAACTGCAAAAAGCTCTTTTGCTTTTTCAAAATCTCCTGATTCAAAAGCAACTTTTCCAGACAAAAATTCTCTTTCGCCCGAATCTATCCTGTTTAGACCGCATTGAAAAATTATATCTGCCCAAACCTGTGCCTTTATAATATCATTAATTATAAGGTACGTTTCACTAGCATATAAAGCAATATGATAACTTTCGCTATATTCACCTTTTGGCTCTGGTTCATACGGTTTTACTTCTCTAACTGCTGTACTTGCACTTCTGACCTCAGACGCTCCCGCATTATAGAAGCTCTATACTATGCTGTTATCCTGCGGCTTTCCTTACCCCCTTAAAAAACTCGCTCTATATGAAGCCTCTTTAAAGAAGCTTATTTACATTTTTTACAATTCTATTTTACCATAATGACAGTTTAAACAACATCAATCTGCCAACTTTTCAAACGGCTTGTATTCGGTCTTTGTCCGCATCATGCCGTAAATAATCCTTACAGCCCTTCTGGTTATGCATACAAGGGCTTGCGGCTTTGTTTTTCCTTCCTTGAGCTTGCTTTCAAAATATTCTCTGAATACCGGATGCCTTGCCTTACCGTTGGGATTTACCTGCACCAACTGGATTGCAAGAAAGTGGAATATTGCGTTCAAAACCCTGTTGCCCTGTCTGCTGCGCTGGTCTTTGCCCTTTCCGGCAGAGCTGAAATTTGCTTTGTCTCCATAAAACCTGCCGGCAACCGCACTTTATGAGCGTTAGATTTGGTTAGGGACATTTCTTGAAAAGATGTGTCCCTTGACCTTAATCCCCCTGTGTGGCAACGTGTTACCCCTGTTCCCGATTTTCAAGCGACTATGGAGTGTCGATACCCCTGCATGTTGAGAAGGAATTTGAAGGCAATTTGGCGACTGTTTGTTCCGATAGTTTTCCGAACAAATTGTGCTGAACCTAAGGGTCGAAAATGATGCGGGTTAAAGAGAGGTGGCCGCGGTGCGCCCCCTCCCGGCTCACATCAGCCCCGCAATGCGGGCTGACAGGCATTTGGGCATAGGTGGTTGGAATAAGCGATAGTGTGTCGGAAAAGGTGGTCAAGATAGGTTGCAAATGCCTATTTTCTGGCGTTTCAAAGGTGGTCTTTAAGGTGGCTGTTAAAACCTCTTAAAGATGCTTGCAGCTATCTATTGCATTTTGCAGCAATATGCCTTTTTTCCTGCTCACTAGTTGCTAAACGCAACGCTTTGGTATAAGCTGTTTTTGTGTGCTGCATAGTATAAAGACAAAAACATGGTAAATGTCATGTGTGCTATTGGGTAACAACATACTGTTGAGAGACGATTACAACACAAAGAAAACGGCTACCTCTATTGAGATAACCGCCTGTATAGTACCGTTTATTTGGGAATCTGCCGAAACTGTGTTACCTGTATTTCTGTTTTGTATATATTTAGTTAGTCTCATATAATGAAACTTTAAATCCAACATCGGCTGACGCCAATTTCATTAAATCAATACCCAACCTTTCAATTGCCCCTAATTCACTTTCAACAAAGTAACGACACCTATGCGAACGGTTATCTATGTCTGCAACCTCAATATCAACTTCAATCTTTAAATGCCCAGACAAATCCGCTTTTAGTAAATTCATTGCAAAGGCTGGGGTATAATTTCCTTCCATATTACCTAGTGCTAAATATTGATTTTCAGTAAACTCTTTAGAATATTTAACAATTTTTTTACTTGCTTCTTCTAAATCAATTTGCTGAATATAGCACTTTTGGTAAGCTGTAACAAACTCCGATACAGCTAATATTTTTAATTCTATTAAATCATCATCTTGCCATACTTTTTCAAATATAATATTATTCATGTCGTTTCCTTCCTTTACTTGAATTTAAAATCATCAAATGCCCCTGTTGTTTTGTTATATACATAGTGTATATTCACCTTATTACCACTAGAATCTGTAACTACTGATTGCATTTTTACCCATCCATCTGAGGAAGGCCATCTTGTGTCTCCCATTTTAAATGGTAATTCTTCTGCATTTAATAATGGATTTGATTTTACTTGCTCCATTGCCATCTGCTCATTTAAAGTATTCGGTAGCACTCGACCTGTTTGTCCATTTCCTGCAACTTTAGCAGGATTTCCAACATTACTTCCTTTGGTATACCAATCATACTCAGTTAGATTTTTTGCTACTTTTCCATCTGGTCCAACATAAAAATCAGTCTTACCCGCTCCCTCACTACAAGAACTATCCTCATTATATAATTCCTGTCCCAATTCCTCAACCAAAAAATGCAAGTAACTTCCAGTGCCTTAAATGTCTGTTTTTTGAATTAACAATCTACTAATCTTTTTGATATGGCCTGTATTCCGTTTTGGTCTTCATCATACCGTAGATAATCCTCACAAGCCGCCTTGCCACGCACACAAGGGCCTGTGGTTTGTTTTTACCTTCTTTAACCTTCTGTTCAAAATACTCCCTGAATACCGGATGCCTTGGTTTTCCTGATGGCGATATGGCTACCATTTGTACCGCCATGAAATGGAATATGGCATTCAATGCCCTGTTGCCGTTCCTGCATCTTTGGTCTTTACCCTTTCCGGCAGAGCTGAACTGCACAGGAGCCAGACCCATGAACCGGGCCAGCTTGTCGGAGTCAGGGAAACGGTTGATGTCTCCAATTTCAGAGATTAATTGTGCTTCGGTTACAAGGTCAATGCCTGGCATGGTGTGCAGCTTGTAGCCTGTCAAGGGCAGCAGCTTCCGCAGCTCAGCATCAATCTCTGAAATCAGTTCCTTGTTGTGCCTGATTTCCTTGACGATGTTTCTGACGATAAAATCCCTTTCCGGTTGATAGTCCTTCCTTGTATCTCCGTCCTTTTCGATTATGGCTAGAATTTCATGGATACGCTG
>JAFABO010000025.1 GCA_023426005.1 Bacillota bacterium
CGATATCATCAAGTTTTTCGACAATGGGAAGCATATCTTCGGTTCTCATCCTGGTAGCTATAAGTGACTGATGTGCATCTCTTAATACTGTTTCAGTAATTCTTACTCCCATACCTATCTCCTCTTCCATTATTCAAGTTGACCCGGTCAAGCTATGGTTACCATTACTTCACCGGCAGTGACAGCCCTGCCTGCTTCAACATTCAGCGCAGCAACCTTGCCGTCGGCAGGGGAAACTATTTCATTTTCCATTTTCATTGCTTCCAGTATCAATAATACCTGACCTTTTTTAACAGTATCTCCGGCAGCAACTTTTACTTTAAGCACAGTTCCCGGCATTGGAGCAGCCACATCTCCCGCGCTTGCAGCAGCAGGTTGTGCTGTCTTTACAGCCTGTCGTCCTGCCGTTCCTTTGGCCCTGGGCTTTACGGCTGCCGCCGGAGCCACTGAAGCGCTTGGACCTCCTATTTCCTGTACTTCCACTTCATATGGGTTTCCGTTTACCTTGATTATATATTTACTCATAGTAGTAAATCCCTCCATACAGATTTCATAATTTACACATATTTATTTCCAAACTGCCGTTGCAGTTAAAAGCTTATTTTAAAGAGGAATATTTCCGTGCTTCTTGGCAGGTCTGTTTTCCCTCTTTGTATTCAACATCTCAAGGGCCATAATGATCTTTGCTCTGGTTTCAGCCGGCTCTATAACATCATCAATATAACCCCTTGCAGCAGCAACATATGGATTTGAGAATTTATCCCTGTACTCCGCAATTTTTTCCTTTCTGGTTTCGGCAGGGTTTTCAGATGCGGTTATATCTTTTTTGAATATGATATTTGCAGCACCGTCAGGGCCCATAACTGCTATTTCGGCAGAAGGCCATGCAAATACCATGTCAGCGCCGATTGTCTTGCTGTTCATTGCTATATACGCACCGCCGTATGCTTTTCTCAATATTACATTCACCTTTGGAACAGTTGCCTCCGAGAAAGCGTAAAGCAGTTTTGCACCATGCCTTATGATACCGTTGTGCTCCTGAGCCACACCCGGCAGGAAGGCCGGTACGTCGGTCAAAGTCACCAGCGGAATATTGAAGGCATCACAGAAGCGGACAAATCTGGCCGCCTTATCGGCTGCATTCATGTCCAGTGAACCTGCCATGATCTTGGGCTGGTTTGCTATAATACCAACCGATTTTCCGTTTAATCTTCCGAAACCTATTATTATATTCTGTGCAAAAGCACCGTGAATTTCCATGAAATCGCCGTCATCAACTATTTCTTCAATAATTCCATACATATCATAGGGCTTGTTGGATTCTTCCGGAATTATTTCATTCAGACTTTCAATTATTCTGCCGGCACTGTCGGCAGTACCGTAGTACAGAGTGTCCGAAACATTATTGTCGGGAATAAAGCTCAGCAGCCTCTTGATATCTTCAATGCATTCTTCCTCATTTGCAGACTTGAAGTGAGCCACACCGCTCACAGCAGTGTGAACGTCGGCACCGCCCAGCTTTTCCACAGATACGTCTTCACCGGTAACGGATTTGATTACCTGCGGTCCCGTGATAAACATCTGGCTTGTGTTTTCAACCATGAATATGAAGTCTGTAATTGCAGGCGAATATACGGCGCCGCCTGCACAGGGTCCCATTATAACCGAAATCTGCGGGATTACACCTGATGCAAGAGTATTTCTATAGAAAATATCCCCATAGCCCGAAAGAGCATCCAGGCCTTCTTCAATCCTGGCTCCGCCCGAGTCATTTATTGCGATGAATGGGGCTCCCATTTTTACGGCCATATCCATCACTTTTGTAATTTTCCTTGCATGCATTTCACCCAGTGAACCCCCGATTACGGTAAAATCCTGGGATGCTACAAATACCTTTCTTCCATTTACAGTACCATAACCTGTAACAACTCCGTCACCGGCAAGCTTTTTCTTTTGCATTCCGAAATCAAAGCACCTTGATTCAATAAAAGCATCTATTTCAACAAAGCTGCCTTCATCGAATAACAGGTCAATCCTTTCTCTGGCAGAATATTTGCCTTCGGTATGCCTTTTTTCGATCTTATCCTGCCCACCGCCCAAAGCGATAGAGGTTTTCATACTTTTCAAGCTTTCAATCTTTTCTTTCTGTGACATATAAACCTCCTTTATGATGTCCATCATAAGAATAAAACAAAATTATTTTATCAACCGGACGGTCGATTTATTACCTTAAAATATCATTAGTTATTAATACCTAGTAATAATTATATATTACCAAAAAAAGTGTGTCAATAGAATTGCTTGTTATTACCCGTTTTTTACCAATTGAAAATAACTTTATTAATATAATTAAACAGTCTATACTTTATGTATACCGAATTTGCATTTCCTTTTTACCGGAATCCTTTTTTACCCGCTTAAATTGCTGCAGGCTTACGAATATTATTGCAAGGAGTGAAGTGTTGTTGACTATTTTACATATATTTAATAAATCACGCCGAAAACCCGAACCCCTTGGAGAAATTATTAAGAATATTAAGAATGGCGATCCGGATTTAAGGAACAAATTTATTAATGATTATAACCCTTTTATTATAAAGGTAGTTTCCAAGACCCTCGGCAAGTATGTAGACCTGGAGAATAGTGAAGAATACAGCGTCGGACTTCTTGCTTTCAATGAGGCCATAGATTGCTTTGATGAGAGTAAAAATGCCGGTTTCTTAGGATTTGCCAAAACAGTCATTAAGAGGCGTCTTATAGATTATCAAAGAAAAAACTCAAAGTATGGCAAAACTTTTCCCCTTTCATATTTTGAGAGATATGACGAGGAAGAAAACGTATTCTATGAAAATAAGTTTTTTACTGTTGATGCTTCCTCCCAGTTTAATAATATTGAGACAAAAGAAGAACTTGCGGAATTTTCCAAAAGGCTTGTCTCCTTTAAGATTGAACTTAAGGAGCTTGTCAAGGCGGCTCCCAAGCACATGGATTCCAAACGGCTGGCAATTAAAATAGCAAGAATACTTGCTGGAAGCAAGGAGCTTTCAGCTAAACTTGAAAGAAAGAAAACAATTCCAATGGTGGAGCTTATGAAATTACTGGATGTAAATCATAAAACCGTAGAGCGGAACAGAAAATTTATAATTTCGGTTTATATTATTCTTTGCAGCAGGCTTGAAAACCTGCAGGGTTATATTGAGAATATTGAGAGGGGGGGTAACTGATATGGTGGAATTCAAGGGTTCCATTTTGGAGCTTAATAATAGGAAGGTCCTTGTAATGACAAATAAATGCGACTTCATAACTGTAAAAAGAACGCCTGGCATGTTTTTGGGTCAGCAGCTGACGTTCTCTGAAGCAAAGCCTTCAATGAAAACAAGGGGTTACATGCGCAATATGGCTTTTGCCGCAAGTATTCTGGTGCTCTCCCTCTTCTCTATTTTGTACTTGCAGCTTTTCAGCCCCGGTAATGCTTTTGCCTATATTGACGTGGATATAAACCCGAGTATGGAATTTGCCGTAGATAACACTTCCAGAGTATTAAGTGTCAAGGCTTTAAATTCAGATGCCATGCTTTTACTGAAAGAACTTGAATTGAAGAATATGCCTGTTAAGGCGGCAATTGCAAAAGTGCTTGACTCTTCAACCTCCTCTGGCTATATAAGTCCTGATAAAACAAATGAAGTATTGATTTCCGCAGCCCTGGAGTCAGCAAAAAATACTTCCGCCGCCAATAAGGAAAAGACCTTGTCGGTCATATTAACAGATATAGAAAGCCTTTCAATTAAAGTAGGCTCGGAAAATCTGCATCCAAAAGTACTGAAGGTTGCTCCCCAGGTGAGGAAAGAAGCAGCTGAAAACAACATTTCCATGGGCAGATATGAATTATATAAGGAAATAAATAAAACCGACAAGGATATAACTATCGAAAAGGCAAAAACCGAACATATCTCTAAAATGCTCGATAAAGCAGTACATAAAAAGATTGGGAAAAAGAATAAAGCTAAAAATGAAAACAATACAAATAATAACAAAAAGGAATTCAATAAAACTAATAATAAAACAAATATAGGAGATACCGGGGACAGTAAAAACCATAGCCGGAACGGGAAAAAGAAAGCAGAAAAATCGTATAAGCATGAAACCGGGCCTGAGAAGAACAAAGATAAAGATAAAAACAGTAAAAATAAGGATAAAGATAAAGATAAGGCTGCAATCAACAAGACAAAGCCTGATCAACACGGCAGTCAGGGCCATTCCCGGAAAAACCCCGGTAAGTCTGACAAGCAGGAAAACGGCAATGTTGTTAAATCAGACAGCCCCAAAAAGGTCAAATCTGTTCCAAAGGATAATTCAAATAAAACAAGCAACAAAAATTTAAAATAGTTTTACAGAACTGTTACATATTTTTACGGGTATATTACGAAATTTACAAGTTAATTACACTTACCTTAAAATTCCTGCATTTTTGCATCTGCAGGTAGATTATTTAATATAATTTAACCAAGGGCAACCATGAAAGGGGATTTTTATGAAAATCAGCAATAAAAAAATCTTTGTAATTATATTGTCTGTAATTATGGTACTGCAGCTGACAATGGCAATCACGGCAAAGCTGAATTGAGCCTGTCAATAATCAAGATTATATTTATGGATTACGGCCGGAATATGCTTTAACTCTGCGTATTCCTTTAGATAAATTCTCCGTGTGCAATAAAAGTGGCTATGCCACTTTTATTGCGTAGTGTAACTGTTCTGTCTTAATTGTCCTCCTATTTGTTCTTCTCAATGCATTCAATATGGGAGGACAATTGATCTGATTTACAAAGTCTGTTCTCATTACAGTAAACTGTTTACAGTCAATTGTACGGATAAACTCCATTACCTGGTTTTTTTCGTCAAAACTGCTGTCTCCTCCGTAATAGACAACTATACTTATAATACCGTGGAGGGTTATAAGTTCCATGGAATTCTTAATTGCTTCAATGGTGGTATTCCCTTTTGTTCCGACAGTATGGTCTCCTCCGGGAAGATATCCCAGATTGAACATAATTGCCTTTACAGGTTCTCTTATATAATTTTTCATATTTTGATGACCGTCGTTAATAAGCTCTACTCTACCTCTCAGCTGCCTGTCTATGAGTTTTTTTTCTGTGGAGTTCAGAGCTTTTTCCTGAATGTCAAAGGAAAATACTCTCCCCTGTTCACCTACAAGCCCGGCCAGAAAAACAGTATCGTTCCCGTTTCCGGCGGTGGCATCCACTGCAAGGTCTCCCCTCTCAACAATACTTTCTATAATCCGGTGTGACTGGGTCAACGAGTTTTTTATTACGCACCCATGCCCAGCATTTTGCACAAAACATTATAGGAGAAATTGCATGGGCACGGTACCTCCTTTACTTATTTTTATGATTTCTTTCACCCTGTACATCAATTAATTTAAATACTTAACAATTGTCAATTTATTGCGGCTTACAGGACAGCTATGATATAATCAAAGCACTTAATTATTTTTTTCTAATAAGGAGAGATAAAATGGATAATCAGACAGATATCAGCAATCCGGTACAAAATACTCCCCCCGATAATTTGAATCAGAACAATACTTTTTACAGTTCAGCCCATAATAACAATACCGGCAGTTACTATAGCTATAATCAAAACAGTTTCCTGCAGCAGCCTGTTAATTTGGACAGTCTCTCAGGCTGGATGAAATTTTTAGGTATTTTTATAATAGTCACAGGTGCACTGACCTGTATCGGAATTATTACGGCAGCAATAGGGGTACCGATGATTTTGGCAGGTTTAGGCCTGGTAAATGCCTCAAAAAGTTTGAGGGAATATAAGAATTTCAATAATCAGTTCACACTTAATGATTTTTTCACCCATTTAAACAAGTTTTTCAAAATAAATGGTATTTTGGCTATTATATCTATCGTAATTATGGTAATGTATATTGCTTTTTTACTGATATTTATAATATTGAGCGTTTATTCCTTCGGTTATTAATAAAGACTTTTTACCTCTTCAAGAGTAAGCTCTCTCCACTTGCCTTCGGGCAGATCCATCAGAGCTATGGGCCCGATGGAAACCCGCTTAAGGGTTAAGACCTTATGGCCTATAGCTTTGCACATTTTACGCACCTGCCTGTTTTTACCCTCGTGTACGGTAACTCTAACAACTGCATTTCCTCCCTTTACTTCAAGTACTTCAAGCCGGGCCGGTGACGTCACATAATCCTCTATTTCCAGCCCTGCTTCAAATCGTTCCACTTCGGAACTGACCGGCACTCCGGAAACCATAGCCTCATAAACCTTATTAATCCCATGCTTTGGGTGAGTAAGCCTGTATGTAAGTTCTCCGTCGTTTGTGAGTATGATCAGGCCTGAGGTATCATAATCCAGCCTTCCCACCGGATAAAGGCGGGTTTTTATATCTTTTACCAGATCTGTAACCGCAGGTCTCCCGAATTGGTCCTTTGCAGTTGATACATATCCCACAGGCTTGTTTAAAATAATATAAATTTTATGGCCGGTTTCTTTATTTGCAATAAGCTTGCCGTCTAAAGCCACAGCATCATTTTCACCGACACTTACCCCCATATCCGTAACCGTCTTACCGTTGACAGCTATTCTTCCCTGTCTGATCAACTCCTCCGAAGCTCTTCTTGAAGCAACTCCGGCGTGAGCTAAAAATTTCTGCAATCTCATCTGTGTCATGATATTCCTCAAAATCTGGATTTTTTCCCATATGAGTTATTTTATTATTCAAGTATAATAACGTCAAGCAAAAAAGCGGGAGAAACTCCCGCTTTTAAAATTACACTTCATTTGTTGGACTCTGTCCCTGGCTTTGGTGGTCTTTCTTCTTACCGCACTCACCTTTCTTGGACATTTTTTCTTTCAGAAGTTCATTTGCTCTTTCAACCAAATCCGGAACCATATCCAGGATTTTTTCTACAGATGAGTTTACATTAACCGGAAGCAGCTTAATGTGATTTTGTCCGCAAACCATAAATGCCACAGGATTGATTGAAACTCCCGCACCACTGCCGCCTGCAAACGGAAGCTTTTTCCCGCCATCACCTGCCGGAGAACCGCTGTCTGTGGAATAATCCCCTCCACCTGCAGCAAAACCGAAGCTTACTTTGGATATTGGTATTATTACCGTACCGTCCGGAGCCTGGACAGCATCTCCTACAATGGTGTTCACATCCACCATTTCCTTAATACTTTGCATGGCTGTAGTCATTAGACCTTCTATTGGATGATCTGACACCAGCATCACCACCTTTTCTATTTTTTAAATAAATTTTAATTATTTCTCTCACTATGGATATAATATTTACAATTTTTAGGCTAAATATGCAATCAAAATCTACCTTCCAGACTTTTTCCTCAAAATCGGCTTCAATTTTGATCTCCTTGTCTTCAACAGAAAAATTATTAAACAGCCGGCCGGGTATTAAGGCTGTCAAATTCCATAATAACCCGTATAAAAGCGCCGTTTGACATGCATCACCGGTCCCTTCCCTTACCTTGAGCTTGAATTTTTTGAGGATGACGCTTCTGTAAAAGAGCTTCAACAATAGCCAGGCGCCCTTTCGGAGCTGGTTGATATCTGTCTTTTTCCGGACTTTTTTCGGCTTATCCCTTTTCTTTTTGTTTTTATCAGCCGGATAAATAGTTATTTTTTTGGTGGGGATTTTTCCAAACAGGTAAATGATAACATAGACATAACACGCCAGGTTATCCATCTTGAAAATAAAACCTACCGTTAATTTACACCGCCATATTATTAATATAAGTAATAATATAATTCCTAACACTAAAAAAATAACCAAGAGATATATCACCTCCTGGTTATTTTTGACATATATTTTTTATTTAAATCATTTTCCGTATTTTAATAACTATTTTATATCTTCCTCCATAAGCTCCTCCAGGTTTAATTCACTTAAATCCTGTATATCAAGCATTGGCAGATCCCTTATGGATTTGAAGCCGAAGCATTTCAAAAACTCATCGGTGGTTTCATACAACCTGGGTCTTCCGGGTGCTTCAAGTTTTCCGGCTTCCTTTACCAAATTTCTCTCAAGCAGCCTTGTTACG
>JAFABO010000085.1 GCA_023426005.1 Bacillota bacterium
GGTAACTCCCGTACTAACTTCATAAAAAAAGAATGCACCCAAAACAATTGCGAAAATTGTACCGCCTCATTTAAAGCGGTTTTGCCGTCGCTCAAACTCGACATCCTGTCTCGATTTGAAGCTCAAAGCAACGTCCTGTTGCTTTGCCGGCAAAACCACTTTACCTTCGTCGGCAATTTTATCGCAATTGTTTTTAACCGTGCATCTTTTTATGAAGTTGTCCTCGCGTACCGGTTAGTTGGCAATAATTTAATTCTGACCGGCAAAATCTTTAAGTCAGTATTTTCTTCAGTATCTCATTGCTCCTTAAAAGTTCCTTTGCCCTGTTCCTGTTCTCCTCAACATGAATGCAGGTATACCTGTTGGGTTTTATGGAGGGAGCAATATCAATTGCCTTCTCAAAAGCCTCAGCCTTCAAGCCGAGTGTTGCAGCATGATCAAAGAAACCGGTGTCACCGAGGAACTTTTCCACACGCTCAAATCTGTGCTGCTGAACCAGACTCATAAGGTATGTTGCAATTCCCACCTGTATTCCGTGGAGCTGAGGCCTGTCAAGTATTTTATCCAGAGCGTGGGATATAAGATGCTCACTGCCGCTGGCCGGCGAGCTGCTGCCCGCAATTTCCATGGCAATACCGCTCATAGTCAGCGAGTCGACCATCTCTTTAAGAAAAAATTGTTCGGTTATATTAGTATAGGGCATCCTTACAATACTGTTGACCGACTTCTTAGCCAGCATGGCGGCAAAATCATCAACCTTTGCCGCATTGTTGCGTTCTTCAAAATACCAGTCAAATACCGCCGAAATCTTTGAAACTATATCTCCCAACCCGGAATATATGAATTTGACAGGAGCGTTTTTTATAACCGCAAGATCCACAATGATGCCGAAAGGCATTGCAGCATGCACCGAGGTTCTTTTTCCGTTTATGACCAGTGAACAGCCTGAGCTTGAAAAGCCGTCATTTGAGGTCGAAGTGGGTATGCTTATAAAGGGAAGATTATTCAAAAAAGCAATATACTTGGCGGTATCCAGCACCTTCCCCCCTCCCACTCCAATGACCGCATCGGCTTTTGAAGGAATGGAAAACGCATGGGGTATGAGCTTTTCAATGGTTATATCATCAAAATCACAGGTGTCTAAAAGTGAAAGTGCTGTTTTATTCTCTATGGAAGAAATAATTTTTTCACCAAAAAGCTCCCTTATGCCCTCTCCAAACAGCGCAATAACCCTTGAAATGCCGGCTCTTTCAATATATGAGCCGACGTTTTCCAGAATATTGCTGTTCACCTCCATAATTGCAGGAATATCTATTCTGTGCATGGCTGTTTTCATAATGCCTCCCAACGCTTTACTCACGTGGCCGTCATGCGGCTCTTTGCCGTTGTCATCCCAGTATCCCCCGCCCGACCATATACTCTTCAACCTCATTATATTTGTCAAAAGGAACAAATGGTACATTTTGTTCTGATAAAAGCTGTTGCAGACCATTTCTTGCAAAAGCGCAATGGGCAGCTTTTGCCGGCCCCATATCAGGCTCGCTGTCCCCGGCAAAATACACTTTTTCATATTTTGCCTTCAGGGATAATACCACCTTCGCCTTATCAATGCCCCAAATGCTGGAATAAAATTCATTATTGGGATCGGGCATTATGACAATTCCTCTGTTTTCGTACCTGCCCTCCATGGAAATTACCGTAACATTCTGAATATTGAAGTGACCCAACAGCTTTTTGATATAATATGAAGTTCCGGCACTCAAAATATAAAAATCCCCTCCGGAAGCCTCAACTTTTTTCATAAAGCCCATTGCATAGGGATCAAGCGGAAGCCCCAATATATCCTCCAGGATTTCCTCCTCACTCCTGTCCATTGAACCGAAAATCCTGTTCAGAAAGTCCACGTTTATCTTTTTTGTCTTTTTCCATTCCTCATAATAATCCCAGGCCCAGTCTTTTAAATACTTATCCATGACTATATGGTAAAAGTCCCTGTCTGTAAGCGTTCCATCAAAATCAGATACAAATGCAAATTTTTTCATGACGTTCATCTCCCAATAGTATGAATATTTATTGCTTACTTGTATTTGATGCTATATCCTTTATCTCCCTTTTTGTCTATCCTTTGTTGAGCTGTTTTTTCTTATGCAAGTGCTTTCCGTTGATAAAACTAATTGGGACGGTCTTTTCCTTTCAGACCTTTTCGAAATAGCATTTTGCTGAGACTTTATATGATTTACTCTTGGCTCAGAATTCCTTATTACAGCTGGGGTACGATTTGCAATTGAATATTTATGTTCCTCAACCACAGGTATATGCTTTGATATTAATTTTTCAATATCTTTTAGATACTTCTTTTCCTCTTCATCACAAAAGGATATTGATACACCTTCCTGCCCGGCTCTTCCTGTCCGGCCTATTCTATGAACATAGGTTTCGGGAGAAGCCGGCAGGTCAAAATTAATAACATGTGACAGTTTTTCCACATCAATTCCGCGCGCGGCAATATCAGTGGCCACCAATACCCTGATTTTCTTACCCTTGAAAGAGTTTAATGCCAGCTGTCTGGCGCCCTGTGATTTGTCTCCATGTATGGCCTGTGCTTTAATTCCCGCTTTAACAAGTGTTTTTGCCACTCTATCCGCACCATGCTTTGTACGGGTAAATACCAGAACCGATTCAATAGCTTTATCCTTTAACAGATGTATCAGCAAGGCTCTTTTATCTTTCTTTTCTACCAAATAAACGCTTTGCGCAATAGTATCGACGGTTGATGAGACAGGCGTAACCGATACTTTGACGGGATCTGTCAGCAATGAATCGGCGAGTTTTGCAATTTCCTCCGGCATGGTAGCTGAAAAAAGCAGAGTTTGTCTTTTGGAAGGTAAAATTTTTATTACTTTCCTCACATCGGGTCCAAACCCCATATCCAACATTCTATCAGCTTCGTCAAGTACAAAATAACCAATATGCGATAAATCAATATATTTTTGATTGATCAGGTCAAGCAGTCTTCCCGGAGTAGCTATTAAAATGTCAACGCCTGCCTGTAATTTATCTGTTTGTGCTTTCTGCGCCACTCCTCCAAAAACAACACAGTATTTTAAGCTGGTAAATCTCCCGTACGCTTCGAAGCTCTCCATAATCTGCATTGCCAATTCTCTTGTAGGTGTGAGTACAAGAGCCCTTATGGGCCTTATTTTTTTTCCTGCAATCTCTTCTGAAAGCAATTGAATTATGGGCATTGCAAAAGCCGCCGTCTTACCTGTCCCTGTTTGTGCACAGCCAAGCAGATCCTTTTTTAATAGGATTGGGGGAATAGCTTGCTGCTGGATAATTGTCGGCACCTCATATTTTTCATGCTCTATAGCCTTTAAAATAGGCTCGTTTAAATTTAAATCCTTAAATACCATATGTCTCCTTAATATATGTTGGTTTTATCACTAATCTATAATATATCTCCTTTATATTACCAATCTATAATAGCATAGCAGCCAGGTGCTGGCAAATACTGTTACAATCCATGATTATTTTGTTAACGCAGTCTTAAAAATATACCTGTTAAAGCGTACAACACATTACCATATATTGTAATCAAATAAATAAACATTGCAAAAACAGCAAATAATAATTATTATTGTATAGGTATGATAAATTTTAAGATTATAAAAGTCAATTACTATGGGCTGAAAGCCGATAGTTTGGGTTTGAGGCCGAGGCCTCCTGAAGTATAAAAAATCATACAAGCCCAAACTGCGTTGAAAGCCGCTTAAAAGCAATATTTGCCTGGAAGGCGAAGGCATTCAAACGTAATTGACTTTGGTAAAGGAACAAAAATGGAAAATTTAAGTTTTAAGGATCTCAACCTTTCAAATGAAGTACAGAATGCAATAGCCGACATGGGATTTGAGGAGGCTACCCCTATTCAATCCCAATCTATTCCCCCAATTCTTGAAGGCAATGATTTAATAGGCCAGGCTCAGACAGGAACAGGAAAGACCTGTGCATTCGGCATACCGGCCATTGAAATGATTCAGCCCCAAATTGATGCCATCCAGGTCTTGGTGCTTTGCCCCACAAGGGAGTTAGCAATACAGTCCTCGGAAGAGCTGAGAAATGTATTGAAATATAAAGACGGAATAAGAATTTTACCTGTCTATGGCGGCCAGCCCATAGACAGACAGATATTGGCGCTTAAAAAGCGTCCTCAGATTATAATCGGAACTCCCGGACGTATTATGGATCACATGAGACGCAGGACCATAAAGCTGGAGAATCTCAAAATGATAGTTCTGGATGAAGCTGATGAAATGCTGAATATGGGTTTCCGCGAAGACATTGATACCATACTGGAAAAGGTTCCTGAAGACAGGCAGACAATACTCTTTTCGGCTACGATGCCAAAGGAAATTCTTGATATAACCAGGAAATATCAAAAAGATCCGATTCACATAAAGGTAGCACACAAGCAGCTGACTGTTCCCAGTATTGAGCAGTACTATCTGGAGGTCAAGGAATCGGCAAAGCTGGAGGTTCTTTCCCGCCTGATTGATACAAATGATATCAAGCTGTCCCTGGTATTCTGCAATACTAAAAAGAGAGTCGATGATCTGACCTCAAGTCTTCAGTCCAGGGGGTTCTCAGCCGAAGCACTCCATGGCGACATGCGTCAGGAGCACAGAGACAAGGTCATGTCCCAGTTCAGAAAAGGAAATTTTGACATTCTGATCGCCACAGACGTGGCGGCAAGGGGTATTGATGTTGATGACGTGGAAGCCGTATTCAATTATGACATTCCAAGCGATGAAGAATACTATGTCCACAGAATCGGCAGAACAGGCAGAGCGGGCAGAACAGGCAAGGCCTTTACCTTTATTTCCGGAAGGGAAATTTATAAGCTTAGAGATATCCAGCGCTATACAAAATCTACTGTAAGCTTGATAAAACCTCCCACAATAAACGACGTTGAAGAAAAAAAGATGTCAAATGTGCTCAAAACGCTTAAAGAAAACCTGCAGCATGAAGGAATATCCAAGTATGTAAGTCATATTGAAAGCTTTGTAAATACAATTAATTCCGATACTGAAGATCAGGATGAAAGTTTCGCAACGTCTCTTGATGTAGCTGCCGCATTGTTAAAGATGTACACCGAGCAAAGCGGAAGCTTTCCAAGTACGGTTAGTGAAATAGATGAAGCGTCGGATTTCGATACCGATTCCGGCAATGATATGGTAAGGCTGTTTATAAATATCGGCAGCGAGAACAAGATCCAGCCCAAGCATATTATTGAAAGCCTTGTGGATTCTTCCGGCCTTCCCGGCAAAATGGTGGGTTCCATAGATATTTTCGACAGGTATTCTTTTGTTGAAGTACCAAAGGAATTTGCTGCCGAAGTCCTGCGATCCATGAAGAACTACACCATCAAGGGCAAAAGGATCAATGTTGAGAAATCAACTCCCCGTAAAAAAGGCGGAAGAAGCAGTTCCGGTTCCGGCAGAAGCGGCGGCGCCTACAGCACCTTTACCGGTCATGGCAGCGGACAGGGATCAAAAAGGAAGTCCGGCCATCCGGGTTTTAAAGCCGCAGCTAATAAATCCTACAGAAAAGACCGGTAATATATGTTTAAGATCGAATTTAAGTGGTAAATCTTATTTATGTAGAAACATTAAGGAGGATTACCAATATGTCAAAAGATTTTTATAATGCGGTTAAAGATAGACGTTCTTTTTATGGGATCAGCAAAGAGTCAACTGTTTCAGATACAAGAATCCAGGAAATTGTAAATGATGCTGTCAAATACGCTCCTACGGCGTTTAACAGCCAGAGCGGCAGGGTGATGGTTTTACTTGGCGGACATCACGATAAATTGTGGGATCTGACAAAGGAAGAACTAAGAAAGCTCGTACCTCCTGAGAACTTCAGTTCAACTGAAAACAAAATTGATTCATTTAAAAGTGGTTATGGTACGGTGTTGTTTTTTGAGGATCAATCAGTGGTAGAATCGCTGCAGCGCCAGTTTGAGTTGTACAAGGACAATTTCCCGGTCTGGTCTTTACAGTCCGGCGGAATGCTGCAGTATATCGTATGGACCGCACTTGAGCTGGAGGGTTTTGGTGCCTCGCTGCAGCATTATAATCCCCTTATAGATTCTGTTGTCGGCAGCGAATGGAATATCCCTTCCAATTGGAAGCTGCTGGCCCAGATGCCCTTTGGAAAGCCTGCTGCTGCCCCCGATGAAAAGCAGTTTCAGCCGCTGGATTTCAGAGTAAAGTTTTTAAAGTAGGATTTTTAAAGTAAACCCTATTGCGGCACATATTTTAAATTTAAATAATCTTTTATAAGGCAGCCCGGCAAGTATGTATACTCTGGATCACACTTGCCGGGCTGTTATATTATTTTCGGATTCTAATTTTACCATTATGGCTTCGGCTTTTTATGCCGCATTCTCAGTATAATCAACAGCATTGCTAAAAACAGCACCACCATGACCGAGGTTCCCGCAAGTGCGAACAGCAGAGAGCTTCTGTTTTCCAATACGCTCTTTGCCAGAGTGGGCTTGGTTTCGGTAAGCTCCTCATTCTGGAACTGATAGGATTTAATGCTGCCTTTGCTGTCAATCAGAACAAAATCATTTTTCAGATTCCAGCTCATCTTTTCATTGCTGACCAGCTTTGTAACCCTGCTCAGAGCATTGGCATCGGGACCTGTCAGGACCAGAAGTGCCCTGCCGTCGGCATAGGGAGATTTCAGCAGCTGCAGCGTCCCTATTGATCTTGCATAATCAGAGGTAAGAATTAATTTGTCATTTGTCATAAATTCCGATCCGCTGCTGTTATACTTAAAATACAGCTTATCGTTAATTTTTGCTATAAGGCTGTTGCCGGCGGGCGTACCCGACGTGATGATATTATAATTCGCCTCCTGCTCGTTAAATTCAGCCGCCTTTTTAACCGTTAGGCTGCCATAGGCATCCGCCGCAGCCGAGTACAGCGAAAGTGTCCTGCCCAGCAGCGTCAGTTCCGATGCAGACGGCTTATCTGACAATACCAGCAGAATGTCGTTCAAACTGCCCTCTTTCTGAAAAGGGGCCGGTCTGCTGTCAAAGCTGAGCCTGGTACTGCTGTCAGGGGGCAGGTAGATGGATGTATTCTTTGTGATATATGCCCACGGCATCTCCTCCCGCCTTGTAGTACAAAAAAGATCCGGTATCTCCAGGTCAAAGGCAAACTTCATGCTGCCTGCTTTTGTTCCCACAACATCAGCAGGCATGAAAAAGGTTAATTCATCATTGTCGGCGTTCTCCGGTGCCAGTTTTTTGCTTCCCACAGGTATGTCTCCCCAGTAGACCGTGAGCATTGATCTATTGAAATCCAGGTTTTTGCTGTACCTGAAATTTACCGTCACCTTACTTGCTGAGGATAAGATATAATCGGCAGGCAAGGGTAAAAACAGGGTTTTTTCCTGGCGGAAGGGCCCTATGAACTCAAAGCCCCCGCCTGTCATCTCCTGGAGGTTATATCTGTCGGCTTTCATATCACTTTGCGCTCTGGCATTCTTCCTTATTTCCGCAGTCCCCTTCTTTATAAAGGTTATGTTATCGCTTTCCTGACTAACACGCTCACTGTCTCCCAGGAAATAACCCGCTTCGGCCAGACAACCGGCATCCTCAGAGGTAATGAGGAGCAAAGGGCCGCCCCGGTCATCATTGACAAACAAAAGCATAACCTGTCCCTTTAACTGATCGCGGTAAGGCTGAATATATTTATTGAGCCCTGCAGGCATATCCTTTGTCAGTCCGACCAGTATGCGCCTGCTTTTTCCGCTGCTCTGGGCTTCCTGCCAGGAACTTATTTCAAGGTTATTATTGCTCTTTGTATTCTTGCCCAGTCCGGTCATAATCATCATAGCAGCAGCTACCTCTTCATTCTGCGCCGTATCTGCAACTGTGACCGCCGTATCCGATCCGCTCTGGTCATCTGAAGACATGAAGGGATAAGGATAATAGTCTATACGGTTTTGGTGAGCCAGCAGATCATAGCCCACTTCCACACCGGAGGCTTCTGAGAAGGTGATCCAGTTGGCATTGCTTTCATCGTCTATGCAGCCCTGATCATTGTAAAGCCTGGCATATCCGGATATGGTAAGAGTATTTGTGCTGCTCTCCCTGTCGTTTTTAACCAGTTTTGCCGGTATTAAAACATATATAAAATTCTTTTCATTATTTTTATAGGTCAATTGGCAGGAATAAAAGGGTTGTTTGTTTATTGAAAAAGTCAGTGTACAGGGTATATTTTTTATCAGCTGGCTGACTCTGTACTCCAGTTTTACACAAACATACTTCGTACTCCAGTATTTAGGCAGGCTGAAATACAGGTCTGCCGAAGAGTATATGCCCTTCAATATCTGTGGTGCATCCCATGTAAAATCCGCAGTCAGATCAGCTTTGGGAAGCTTGGGTTTTACCGCCGCGGGCTCACCCGCATTTTCAAGCAGGCTGCCGACACTGGACAGCAGAGCATCCTCCGAGGATATTATTTTATCCCTGTCCGGGCCGGCAGTATCAGCGGCAGCTGCCCCTGCTGCGGACGTTTTCGCGGCAGGGGCCATATAGGCGTCTTGAGTTGCGCTTACCGTCAAAACTGCCGTCAGCAATACAAAAACAAATACTCTGAAGAAGCTATTCCTTCTTCCTTTTAACTTTAATATAAGCATTGGCATTCTCCCCCGGTTCTCTATTATTTTCTATAGATCGTTCAGTTTTATACCACTTTATCTCTCTTTTAAATATGGCATCGTTTGCACTTTGTACTAATGCATTCAATACTACAACCACCCATAGCTTGGAATAGGTAAAAAGCATCAATAGGATGAGCAGTGCCGATTCCATATTGAACTCATTTTTTTCAACCGCCAGGGTTATCAGCACATTTAAAACAAATACAAGTATGGCCATAAGCCAGAGTGCACTGGAAAAGCCCCCCAGTGTGACATGTGCAAAACCCAAAACCGACAGGATGAATATCATATCGGAACAGACAAGAGAAGACAGCATCAGGATGTAAACCAATCCGTAGTACAGGACATCCAGCCGCATAGGTCCGGCTTTCCTGTCAAATACATATTTGAAGTTTTCCTTAAGTACGTATATGTTCCCCTTTGCCCATCTTGTCCTTTGCTTTAGCCATATGCGGAGCAGCTGGGGCTCCTGTTCCCAGGTTACGGCAAGGGGCATCAATTTTATTTTGTAGCCCATTCTGTATATTCTGAAGCTTATTTCGGTGTCCTCAGACAGGGCTTTTGTGTCCCAGCCTCCGATACTCTCGATAATACTCCTGCGCATGACAAAGTTGGTGCCGGGTATTGTGCACAATTTGAAGAAAAACCATCTGCCGGCCTGGTTCATGCATTGATAAGCCAGGGTTTCTATATTTACAAAGCGGGTCATCAGGGAAGCATTCCTGTTCCTGGTTCTGAACTTTCCTATTACGGCGCCCAGCTTATCATCCGACATGAGATTTTCCACCAATAAGGTGAGTGCATCGGGTTCGGGGGTATTATCGGCGTCATATATTGCTATTACACTTCCGCTGCTCACCGAAAAGCCGATATTAAGAGCATTGGACTTGCCCTTGCCTCCCGAAACATTATCGGTATTTATTACTATCAGCTTTCTGTCAGGATTTTTTTCCTGTATTTTTTTTAAAACCCCGGCAGAGTCATCGGAGGAATTGTCGTTTATTACTATGATTTCATATTTGTCCTTCGGATAATCAAGAGCCAAAAGCGCTTGTACAGTCTTTCTTATTACAATGCTCTCATTGTGAGCCGGAACCATTATCGAAACCATGGGATACTCCTTAAGTTTTATGCGGCCGTCGGTATGGTTGACCTGGATGTAATAGATAAAGCCCCCTATGGACAAAACCACATTTATCAGCATGAGCCCCCAAATGGCAAAAATAGCATACAACGACAATATATCTATCAGTGTCAATCTGCGCCCCCCTTATCGGTATTCTGACCTGAATTGCTTTTGTACAGGAACCGCCTTCTGTTTTGGTAACGTGCAACTGCTATGAAGATAGTAAACAGGATGGAAATCCCTGTAACAAGTATCAGGAGCCTTCTGTTTTCCCTGGCAATGCTTTCGGCAAGCCTTCCAATCACTCCCCTGTTATATTCAAAATTTTCCTCATAAGTAAAAGGAGTGTATTGCAGCGACTGTACTTTACCATTCAGAGTCAGTATATTCCCTTTTAAGGCCGTCACTCTGTCATCGGTATACACCGTATGGGATATGGACCTTAAGCTCTTCAGCGGCACCGCAGAATCCCGGATGAGCTTTATCTGGTCTTCGATGGTGCCGGTATCGGCATTCATATCCAGATACAGAGCCGTACTATAGGTATTGACCATGTTATTGCCCATAGTCCCATTGAGCAGCGCAGGAGCTATAATATGGTGTCCGTCGGAATAGACCGTATTGTAGCCGTCAGTATCCGACCAGCTGTTCCTGCCCTGGCCGGTATACAAAATAACCGTACTGAATCTTCTTAGTACGTCCAGTCCCAATTTTTCATGAATCCAGTTATTTGGGGCTTCAATTGCTATGGGAAATACACCGTATTTGTTATATGCCTCCACTGCAGAGGTCATTTTTCTGTTGATCTCCTCAAGTGAAGGCTCGGCAGTGTTTATCAGCGGGGCTTTCAATATTATTCCCGCCCCCTTTGACTGGGCATATCTGAGTATCTCACAGAAGTGCTTCATTGCAGGATATTCACTGTTCCGGTACACAGGCATTACGGTTATGGAATACGGAGTGCCCTCTTCCGCCAGCATATCTACAACCTTCAGCATCCTCTCACCGTTAAAGAACGGGTACACATTATCAAAAATTATATACTGGGGGTAACTGTTGGGCAGATTTTCAAAGGGCCATTTCCACTTTGAAATCTGGTCTGAAAATACCGCCTTCAAAATATCACTTTCCAAATCAAAAACTCCCATACAACTGAATCTACCCGCACTGACAGATAATTCCGAAGCTTTTCCGTCGGCTTCAATATAACCTGCGCTATATGGAAATGCACCCTGGATTATACTCGCCTTTTCGGCCTTGAGCATACCCGAGCTCTCCTTCCCGGCACTGAAAGCATAGGAAAACCGCACCACCGCATCGCGCACCTGAAAAGAAGCATAATTCAGCCCCAAAGCCTTGAGCATATCAGTCACACTTCCCCCGCCCACCACCATTATTTTATTGTTCAAACCTTGAAGCTCCCGTAAAAATGCAGAGCTTATACTATCGTTTTCATGGTAAAATAAAATACTGTCAAATTTATCAAGCATTCCCCTGCTTCCTTCAACGGTACTGTAAGTGGTCCCATATCCCATATATGTCAGTATATCGGCCATGGCTGCAACATTTTCATATGCCCTTTGAGTTAAATCGTCGTCATAGACAAAAAGTATGTCCCTTGCTTTTAAAACATTGGCATCCAGAGCATAAGCCGCATTCCGGGGTATCATGAATATGCAGATGCTTAAAATAAATATCAAGGTTCTTTTAAACGTCATATTGCAGTTCCTTCTCAACGCTCTGCTTAAAAAGGACGCCGTCATTTCCGATCTCATCCCTGTATTGGACAAAAGCAATTTGCGCCTCAACTTTGATCGAGGTATCGGTAATCCCGTCAAATGCATCTTTTTCACCTACCATTGACCTGATCCGGTTGCGGACCAATTCTCCTCCGGCGTCGTCACAGGTCAGAATAATTGCAAGACTTCCATCATTATCTATACTGTATTGGTTGTCCTCCACCCTGATGGCATCACCAATGATTTCAGCAAGACGCTGTTTAAGTTTATCAAAATTCTTTTTTGAAAGTATTCTCTTTAATTCCTGGGCATAGCGCAGTTTTATCAGCATTAGTGTCAATGGAAGCTTATTGCGTCTTGTATACCTTATCTGCTTATCAATATCGTAATAAAAGCTTCTGAGATTATACAGGCCTGTCAGGGGATCAATCATTACAAGCTCCTCAATCTGCTGTCTCAATATGCCGTTTTCCAGTTCAAGCCTGTTGCGTCCGAATATAAACAGCCTCATAGAACCCACCACCAATATTGGCAGTACAAGCCAGGCAAATGAATAAATACTTATAACCGAACCTCTTTGATACAGCATAAAAAGCTTATAAGCCGTAAAACAGATGATTTGGGACCCGACAATTATAAAGGAGGCCAGATCTGCCGAAAACGTCACGAGTATGATGGCAGCAACTGTAATAAACAGCATTACCGCATTTTCAACCCGGGCTTCCGGACCCCCGGCAAATAAAACCGCCAGGCTTAAAAACATAGATATTAAAAATGTCAACAACCCCAAATCCTGAACTAAAATCTCAAAACGTTTACCAGCCATTTCTCCTCCATGTACCTGCACGCATGCTCCAGCCTACAATATTCTAAGTCTGTGCAGCACTTCCGCCAAACTGAAATAAATTATAAGGTCAAGGGAAACGCTAAAAAGAAAAAGGTTCTGAATCATTTCAGCATCTCCGCTGTTAACTATTGTAATAATAGCATTTGAAATACCTATGAAGAATATTGCAAGCATAACCTCCAATGGTATTGAACTTCTTTGCCGGTAACCTCCTATGATTTTAACCGGCTTCTGCCGAAAGAGCAGAACAATTGCCACCAGCAAAACTATCAGGAATCCTATGGTTTTTGGTATGGAATTGGTTTTAAAACTGCTCCACAGGGACCAAAACAGGCTTTTGGCCATCCTGGGCATTCCCGCATTTTTCTCATAATTTCCGCTGAAATCCCTTCTGATATTAAAAGCTGCTTTCGCTGAAATGTCCAGCATGGCAACCAGCGATCTGGGATGCTTAAAATAGTAATAAGCTATTTCAGCTGAATTATACCTGTCATAAAATCCTTGCTTCAAGTCTTTGTTCTCCGGGTCCAGCAGGGGATATTGTTCATTGCTGCTTGTGTCTGCAAGTATTGAATAGGAGCCGTCAATGCCGAATTCCCTCAGAGTCTTTTCAGGATCGGTTGACTGCAGCAGCACTCCCCTGGTCATTGCATTGTATTTGCCCGAAAGTGTAAATGAAGAAGGCGCGTAAGCGGCAGAAAACATTACACTCAAAAAAAGCAGGAGCACCGCCGCAATACATCCGGTTCTCCATGATAAATTTTTATCAATAAACACAAACTTTACACCCAGTATTCCTAAAAATAAACCTGTTACGGCGTATTTACTTTCAATAGTTGTCAATGCTATTCCAAAAACCGTATATATGATGAGGTAAAGCATATTGCGCCTTTCCTGCTGCAATGCCAGAGCAGCACCGGCACAAAAAATTATGGAGATCAGCACCAGCGGCTCGGTATAAAAAGAGCTGAAGTAGGTTATGTAGGATACATCTGCAAATATAACCACACCTGCCAGACCTATTACCACACTCTCGGTAAAGGTTTTTACCCTGTACACGGCCTGCTTTACCAATAGAAATATTGCAGGGATATATAATAATCCGTATATTAAAGCCAGAAATCTCAAATCAAAAATACTGTCACGGGTGAACAACCCATTAAGCCATTTTGCAGCAAATATCAGAGCACGCTGAACAGTCAATCCGGCAAAAAAACCATTTTCCGGGGCCAGGGACAGATATTCCCTTACATAGTAGTTAAAATACAGGTTTTCACCGGTGTCCTCTCTGTGGTATATCCCCGCCGGATTAATCCTGCGGGCGAAGGAGCCGTCATCCGACATGCCCAGAAAAGGCGGTACAAACAGCATGATTACAAGCAGCAGCAGTGCCAGCACTCCCGCTCCTAACCCGATAACGGCTATTGAGTACTTTCCCTCTCTGTTTTTGTTTAGTCCTGCAACGGTTTTTTTTGAGAAGGCGGCAAGCTTGCCCAAGCCGGAAAAAATAAATCTTGTTGTTTTCCATTCATCCTTATTTTTTTTCATATTCATAGGCCTACCTGGTGTTTTTTCCGGCAACGCTGTAAGAAAGCAGTGCAATGCATTGGTCAAAAGAATATATTCCTGTTCCGTCAGGATTTCCAAACGCACCGTTTACTTTGTTATCCGAATCAAATACACGCATTGTCTCCATTCTGGCTTGTGCCCTGTTTGCCAGCTCCTTGTCTCCGGCCGCTGCGGCTATCATACCGGCCAGTCCGTATATTGCGGTTGACTGGTAATTATAGCCGTCAACCACTGTTCCGTCAACTCTATATCTGGCGTATATTCCCTCGCCTTCAACAGCTTTTTTTAACCACTCCAGAGTTTGGGGCTTCAGTTGTCCGATTTTTGCAAGGTGAAGAAGTGTGACCATTCCTTCAGCCATATTGATATCCTCTTTATTATAGGTTTTCCTGTCAATAGCATATTCAGTATAATACACGGGAAAGCCGTCACCAATATAACCGTCCTTTACTATTGCCAGAGAATTTGTGTATATCTCCTTCCAGCGGGGATTTAATTCCGCCAGATATTGCATGGCTTCAAAATCGGCAAAACACAGTTTTAAGCTGTCCGACTTTTTCCGGTATTTAAAATCATATTGGTTTATGAGGTTTTGCTTAAACGTATTGTAATGGTAAAGTGCACTTTCATAATTCCTTATAGTGCCGGCATAGCCCCCCCATAATTCCTCAGCGCCATACAGGGCCCTGAATATTCTGAGGTCATCCAGGGTTGAATTAACCTTTGCAGGCCCCTTGTCTGTGACCACCCACGCAGCCAGAGGATTATTGTGCATATTTTTATTTACATAATTGAAACTTCTTTCGAAGAGACCTTTATTTGCAGTATTTACGGCGTATTCCATCAATAAGCCCTGGGATTCGCTTAATACATCGGTATACTTCAAATCCGACGCTTTTTCCTGAAGATAATTGGTTCTGACACCACCGTCCCTGTTTATCATCTCCTTTTCCAGAAAATTAAAAGTTTCATAGCCACCGCCGTGTACCGCGTAATCAACCATTGATTTCAAAAGCTCCGGATTCATATCCTTCCCTGCATGCCACGCTCTTAAAAGCCCTTGCTCATCAATAACAAGGGTTGTGGGTATGACCTTGAGTCCCAGCTGGTCATATACCTTTAAACCCTCATCATATACATTTTCA
Source organism: Bacillota bacterium (assembly GCA_023426005.1). Lineage (GTDB taxonomy): Bacteria > Bacillota > Clostridia > Acetivibrionales > DSM-1351 > Ruminiclostridium. Next base: position 15,163 of record JAFABO010000085.1, read on the forward strand.
AAGGGTATTTGATTTTTTTTCAAATAATCCAGAGCCTGGGCTTTGGTTTCTTTTTTATTATCAAGTTTATTTACCAATAGCAACTCAACGTCTGGGTATTGGTAAAGCTTATCCCTTATATCACGCCACTGTTCCAGCTCCCTGCTGCAGTATGGGCACCAGCTGGCCCAGAAGTTTAAAATCACCGTTTTGCCCTTCAGGCCGGATAAAGCAGTTTTTCGGCCGTCCTCCCCCGTAAAGGAGAGATTTGACAAATCCATATTAAGTGTGCATTTATCCGGAAGCAGATCCAGCTTGTCCGCCAGCCGGGTATTTGATGAAACTTCATTTTGTCCCCCCTCTTTGCCGTGAACAGCAGACTCAGCTTTTTGGTTTTCAGAAAGCAGCCATGCCGATATCAGACCCACTGAGACAACAAGCATGACAGTTAAAGCAATTTTGACTATCCTTTCAAATTTCTTTAAAAGATCCATTGCACCCTCCATGTGCCCTATAGCTTTGAACCGTAATTGACTTTGGTAATAAAATTTACTCCTTGTTCTCCTTGAGCTTTTCTCCGTTCTTTTTCAAATATGCCTCTGTTACGGTAACAGTGACATGGCCTTTTTGTATGGCATCCAGGATATCGAAACGGTGGTCGGCAGCAGTTTTTTGAGCTCCGTCCTGGATCACCGGAGCTTGGCTTTCCTCTATACCGGATTCCTGTTTTTTTGTTAATTCTTCTCCAATTGACCTGTTTTCATGTTCCGGCCCTGCTGCCTGGTTTTCATTCCCGGAGCCTTGCTCTTCCCTGTGCCGGTAAAACTTAAATATTTCTGCCGCACCCACTGCCGCCAGTATGGCAAATACAGGCAATATATTATAGTGATATCTGCTCTGGCTTTCGAGTACCATATGAAGAAAAGCAATACCGACAAAGTACAATATCAATATATGTGCGGTGCCCGCCTTCTTCCTGAACCATAGGAATATTCCGGCTATAAGGGACATATAAACACATATGATATAATATATATTGTTCCAGATTGCCACACTATTTATAAATTCTTTTCTCTCAGAAGTCAAATTGTGCTGCTGTTCCAGAAACAGTAAATTCCAGGAGGAGCCATAATCGTCATTTGCCCAGAGAAGGGCATATTTTTGAAACAGCAGATTACCTATGCCCTCAGGGTCTTCCTTTATCCGCTGGACGGCCTGCTCCAGTGAGGCCTTGTGGGCTTCTGCGGCAGAACCTGTTTCTATAAACCTGTCGTTGAGGAATTTAGCATCCTGCTCATTCCAGGCGCCTTTTGATTCCACATTCAAACCCACCATCAAATTATATCCGAAGGATACGGTGCTTCCCGGAAGCTTTCTTTCTATTGCCCGGGCGGTGGCCCCGCTGATCAGCTGGGAACATACTAAAAAACCGGCTAATAAAAAAATTGCCCTGATCCATCCTCTTGCCATGCAGCTCTTTATTAATCCTGCCTTTGCATTTGAGGCTTCAGCATGTCCGGACTTATAGGTTATTGTACATATTATTATGGCTATAAGCAGCACCACCGACACCGGACGTACTCCGCCTGCAGCCGCCAGCAGAATACCTAAAAGGATGTTCAGTACAAATATCCTTATATCTTTAGCGTAAGAGGAGTGGCTGAACAAATATGCCGTAATCCATATGCAAAGCAGGGACAAGCAGGTGAAAAGCGGCTCGGAGGCCATCTGGTTTATAAAGAGTACCTGTGAAGGCCAGAAAGCAGCCAGCAGCATTGCCAGAACACCCGCCGCCCTGCCGCAGATGAGTCTCGCAATCCTGTTCACAAAAAATACACTCAAGAGGCTAACAGCCAAATTAAAATACAAGCCCTTTGTGACAGAGGCTCCAAACAGCTTGAATATCAGCGATAGAATATACGGGTAGCCAATGACATGGGGAAACTGTGATATATAATCGCAGTATCCGGCTCCGTCTCTTTTAAGAGTTCCTTTTGCCAGTAAATCCGCTACATTGTAGTAGGTTTGAAAGTCAGATTGGGGCTGGACAGGCAAATAACCTATAATCCATACTCTGACGGCTCCGGCAGCAAGGATCACAGCAGCAATAATCACAGTTTCAGCTATGATGCCGGATATTCTGCTCCGGAGCCTGAATCTGTATATATCAAAATGAGATAGTATAATTGCCGCGGAATTTGATATGAGCCACAGACTGCCCATAGCTAAAAGAATTCCCCCATACCATAAAAATGGATATTTAGCTGAAATTCCTATGTTTAAAATCCCGCCGAACAGACTATAGCATACGAATATACCAAAGAAAGTCAAGTATATATAAGTAAACCAGTTCCTGCGTGTCTCCATAATATACTTCCCCTAAACGTTTAATTCCAACAAATTCTAGACAACAGTCTACCATAATTTACTGCAATTGAATAGATTTAAGATTTGACAAAAATTTTCTTTTTTAGCATTGCCAAATGTCTCATTTGCTTATGTTTTGTTGCACCTTGGCTGAAAGCACATCAGAGCTTTGCCTCCAGTTCCGCAAGAAGCCTAATGTATTTTTCCTGAATATGCTCCCTTTCAGCTTCCTGCTCCAGCCGCCCGCCTTCCGCATTCAGCTCGTCCATTGTCTCTTTGGCCAGATTGTTTTGGGCATACTTGTATACTACCCCATCCTCCTTGTCAATATGCCTGTGGAGCAAGTGGGTGTAGGATATGGCATTTGCAATGACATCCAGCCGGGCTTCATCGTCTCCCTCCATCACCTTTTTGAGAGCGGCTTCCAGCTCCTGCATGTGAAGCCTTCCAAGGTCATGCTCCACCAGCATGCCATGGCGTACAAGCATTTCGGCAGGGCGCCCCAATTCATTCATCATTCTGTCAAAGAGCAGTTTCTCTTCTTTTCCGTGATGATGCCTGTCGGCATAATTTCTTACAAAATCAATCATTTTGAAAAAGTCTCCATACTGGATCTGTTCACCTTTCATTACCCTGTAACAGCACTTCCTCATCACGATCAGCATTCTTTTGATATATCTGTGCTCTTCCACCATTACTTCGATCAAATCCATCGTATCTATCCCCTCTCTATCCTATGCACTCCATCGGACGCCGTACTGTATTGATAGTCATGGTTTACTGCGTTCACAAAAGCAGTGACCCATTCTCTTCTCAAATCATAAAAATGTTTGATATCCCCATTGACCCTCTCCCAGTAAGGTGTGTGCAGGCAGGTCGTCGTCCTCCAGACAAATTCCTTTTCATTTGAGCTTACCACCTCATTGACCCTGTCACAGGGCATGCCCTCAAGTATAAAATCGTTCAGGGCATTAAATATCTCCTCCGGAGTGACGGGCTTATCCTGATAAGCGGCAGCCGCACTTTCCCCCTGTCTTCTGAACAACTCCAGCAGTTCATTTTTATATGCCACATCCTCTGACAAAATTGCAGTCACAAGTGATGCCTGGCGCAGCTCGGCACTTTCTATCCTCTCCTGCAGCCAACCGTGGATATTGGAGATGTCAATAATATTTTCCAGAGGCTCCTTCCCCATGGAGGCACCGTATTTTTCGCTATTTTGGCCTGCCCATTTTTCGGCTGGCAGACCTTTGTTTTTAGCCCATTCCATTATATCCTCCTCGATTTTTTCGGTCCAAAGGATTTTATTATATAACCAGAAATGAATCTTCCCTAAAAATAAACTCATATTTTTTCCCCTCCCAACAGTTTAATCAACTTGCCTGCTCCGCCATACTTGTTTTTCAAATAGTCATGATAATCTATTATTTGATCTTTTCCATGAATTATATACCCTCATTCAATTATGCAAACCGTCTTTATAAAATATAAACGTTCTTCCACACAAATATTTTCTAAATTGAATATTATAAATATAACTATTAAGTACAGAGAAGGTGTTTTTTTTGGAATATTACATTAGAACCGAGGCCGATGTTAAGATTTTTGCCCACGATATCAATCCCGGCGGCAAAAGAACAATACTCTTTCTCCATGGCTGGCCCTTAAACCACCGGGCTTATGAATACCAGTTCAACAAGCTTCCCGCCATGGGCTTCAGATGTATCGGAATGGATACAAGGGGTTTTGGAAAATCCAGCAAGCCCCATATGGGGTACAGTTATAACCGCATTGCCGATGACATAAGGGGAGTGGTCCATGCGCTGGATTTAAAGAATTTTGTATTGGCAGGACATTCCATGGGCGGCGCTGCTGCCATCAGGTATATGTCCAGATACAATGGATACGGAGTTTCAAAGCTGGCCCTTTTCGGCGCCGCTGCCCCAAGTCTTACAATGAGGCCGGGTTTTCCATATGGTCATCCCAAAGAGGATATAACCCAAATAATAGAGAGTTCCCTTAAAGACAGGCTCCAGATGCTGAGAGATACCGCTCCCATGTTTTTCTCCAAACCTATAACCCAGCCTCAATCCGACTGGTTTTTCCTGCTGGGCTTTGAAGCCTCGGGCATAGCTACCGCAGCATGTGCAATGACCTTCAGGGACGAAGCCCTTTTCAACAATCTGGATAAAATCCGGGTACCCACACTCATCCTGCACGGAATTCATGACCAGGTCTGTTTGTTTCCTTTAGCCGAAGTCATGCATCAGAGTATCAGTAATTCAGTGCTGATACCTTTTGAAAACAGCGGACACGGTTTATTTTACGAGGAGCAGGATAAATTCAACAGTGAACTGGCAAGGTTCATAGGGTAAAATGTAGCATTTAAAACGGGGCTGTCTTAAAATGGGATAATTTGGACTGCCCTTTGATTTATTTTATTGCCTGAATCACGTAATCCTCGATCAATCTTTGAGTGTCTGCTCCATCTCCGGATTTGGCATTGATATTTGCCGTAACTACTACAATCATATTGGTTTCAGGAATGATAACTATCTTTTGTCCCCCTGCCCCGTCAGCCCGGTAGGTATGATAGGTCTTTCCTGTGGTTTTGTTCTCCATATCCGAAATCCAGAACAAATAGCCATAATCCACACCCTTCCCGGCTTCAACTTTCTTTGTAATTGAGGCTGCCACCCACTCTTCAGGTATGAGCCGGCTGCCGTCCCAATTGCCCCCGTTCAGATATAAATATCCGAATTTAGCCATATCCCGGGCTGTAAGATACAGCCCTGTACCCCCTCCGTAGCAGCCCGCCGGATCCATGTCCCATCTTTTGACTTCAATGTTTAATGGCTTGAATAAGTACTTATCTGCAAAGTCTTTTGTTTTCATGCCGGATTTTTCAGATATAACGGCCGACAGAATCTGGGTCAGTCCGGTGTTATAAACAAATTTACTCCCCAGCTGGTCGGTAAGCGGCTTGTCAAGTGCATACCCAAGCCAGTCTGAGCTTGAAAAATAACCGTTATAGTTATTGTCAATGGACTCAAGTCCTCCCGTCATAGTCAGTACGTTTTCGATAGTAATATTCCTCTTCTTTGTATTATCGACCAGATCAAAATACTCCGGAATGAGTTCCGCAGCCTTTTGGCCGGTACCGGCAACCAGTTTTTCACGTATTGCTATGCCGGTCAAGGCCGACATCACACTTTTGGTTACCGAATAAACCGGATTGTAGCTGTTCTTTCCCGCACCGTTATAATACTCCTCAAATACCAGAAAGCCATTTCTCATAACCAGCAGGCTGTATACGTTGGGATAATTCTCTTCTATTCTTGTATGGGTCCTGGCAAGCTGCCGCTCATCAAGTCCCTGCTTTTCAGGAGCCGATGTGCTCCAATCCTTTGTGGGCCATTTTGCCGCAAGTTTGCCGGCAGCCTCAGTGCTCAAGCTCTCTGCCGGGACACCCTGCCCTTTGCTTTCCTTATTATCGCCGCAGCCTGCACATGTATAAACCAGGCTTGCCAGCAAAATTATCAGGATGGTTCTTTTCATACCAACCTCCATTACCTTCAACGGTCTGCTTTTTTAGCTCTACTTTAATATTAATTATAAAACTGGATATTTACAAGCAAAATATGGAAATCTATATTATAAGCATTTGGCTGTAATTACTCAAACCCATCGTACTCCTCAGCCTGCTTCTGTATCTTATTCAGTTTATCTGCGTCAAGAGCTTTTAAAAATTCAAAAAAATACTCTTGCCATTCATATTCCGCAGTCTTATTCTGAGAAACAATGCAATTCAAATTCAAACTGCCGTCCCGGAGCTCCCCATGAAATAGTAAACTGGCCAATACCGCCAATTCAGACTCCTCCAACCCGGCAAAAAGCTCTTGATATTCATTTCCGAAAAAGCAATCGGAATTCATAATATCAAGGAAATCATACAAAGATTTGATACCTGTTTTTATATGACTTATTTTGTCCTCCATATTATCAGTCACTGTCAATTTGTTTACCAAAGCGTTAAACTCGTCATCCTTGATCCTTTCGCCAACTTCCAGCCACACCGAGCTTTTCCTCCGGTTTTCTTCATTATTGGTGATAATTATACTGTTTAAGGCATGATTTTTAGACGAAAAAACAAGCCTTTCTTCAAATAGTGGCTTATACCGGTGTATATATTCAAGCATCCTGTGTTCTGTAAGCCGGAATCGGGTTATCATTTGCTCCGCAGCCTGTTCGGCCTCATTGCGGATACCTTCCGCACTTAAACATGACAATTTTTTGTTAAGAGTATGGAATTCATCTGCCCGGATGCTCAGGTTACCCGCCCTTTGGCCTGCCATTATCGACAGCACGGCATTGTTGAATACCAATTCAAAAACGTTTATCAATTCAATTTTATAATTTAACTTCATAGCAGTGCCAAAATTTTGCAGTAGCTTATTTATTTCGTCTGATTTGAAATTCCTGCAAAAATCTGTTTCTATTTCAAAATTCTCTAAATAGTTTTTAATGTACAATACCCCCTGAATGCTCATATCATCAAACACCAGCGGATAATCTATACTTCCCGCACCGTCATGCGCGCGGAAGATTATATTATAACTTTCCAGGAATACAGGGATTGCTTCGTTAAGGGTGAGATTATATGAATCAAGCATTATGTCCAGTTTGTTTTTCCGAACTTTAAGGTATAAGGCTTTTGTTTCGGCAAACCACTTTGCGGTCTGTTCCACGCCCTGTTTATAAATATCCTCCGTTACGCCGGTTTTCAGCTTGAATACAGCCTCTTCGGGACTTCGGCAGCCGAGGGCAAAAGCATCTATGGCATACAGCAGTGAACAGAACAGGCTTTCTGCCGTATCCATCGCCACAGAAGTGCTGTTTCCGTTTGTGTATCTTAATATCAGGTCTTTGAGCAGATTCATCAGATTTAATTGAATGCGGCTGATTGTGTTATAGTCCAGCAGTTTGGTACGGTAGGCTTCGTTCAGGAGGGATACGGTATACTGATTGGCCTTAAGCCTTGTTTTATCAATATTATTTTTGAGATATGGTTCATTGAGTTCATCGGTTTTATTATTAATCAATGCTGAGCATCACCTTTCTCTAAAATATCTCTTTTTTGTTCCCGCTTTCTGAAAGCTTCGGCATATTCCTGCACCACACCTTTCAGAAATTCAACAGAACCCCAGCAGTAATTTTCAAATAATTCCCTGAGCA
>JAFABO010000100.1 GCA_023426005.1 Bacillota bacterium
AAGTTTGTGGATACCTTGGCCGCATATAGTGCCACAAAGAAAATCAATATAGGCACTTATACCTTCAAGAAAAATGATGATTATGTTCACATTGTTAAAGTCATATGCAGTTTATAAAAAAACCACTTTGAGCCGGTGCTCAAAGTGGTTTTTTAACGGTGTGACTGTATCAGCCCGCCTTTAAGACTGGTTCCTCAAAAGAGCCTTTCCGGATAAACTCTTCCCTAATGACCTTAAAGCCGATAGGAGTGAAGATCAGGACACAGAACAGTTCAGCAAACGGGTAACAATACCATACTCCGTTCAAACCAAAGATTTTTCCGAACAGAAATGCACCTGGCAGAATAAATACCAGTTGGCGGAGCAGTGACATCACAAGTGATTTCATACCGTGGCCCACTGCCTGGAACATGGTTGTGATTATGATACCAAAAGCGGCCGGCAGGAAACAAAGGCTGATTGTCTTGAGCGCATAAATCCCAATATCGGATTTTTGACCGAAAATGGACAGAAGCTGACCGGGTATTAATTGGAACATCAACAGCCCCAGTGACATTATAATAATGGTAACCGTCAGAGAGATATAGAAAGTTTTATAAAATCTCTTCTTTTTATTTGCGCCAAAATTATACGCCATAATAGGCATTGCTCCCTGTGTTAATCCGAAAACAGGCATAAAGACGAAGGATTGCAGTTTGAAGTAAATTCCCAAAACGGCAATAGCTGTTTCAGAGAAGGACATAAGTATGGCGTTCAGCCCGGTGGTGGTAACCGATCCTATAGCGTTCATCACTATGGAAGGCGCACCGACCTTATATATGTTCACCACATTTTCCTTTTTCAGCTTAAGGCCTTTGAGCGTCAAATGAATGTCATGGCTTTTCAGTCTGAACATAGTCATAACATAGGTCATTGCGGTCAGCTGCCCGATAACGGTTGCAACGGCCGAGCCGGCAATACCCAGTTCTGGGAACCCGAACAACCCGAATATCAGTACCGGATTCAGAATAATATTGGTTATTGCACCGATGAGCTGTGATATCATTGGAATGAGCATATTGCCGGTTGCCTGGAGGGTTTTTGAATGAATTATTTCAATAAACATTCCGGCTGACGCAGCAGTTACTATTGTCAGATAGGTTGTACCCATGGATATTACTCTGGGGTTATCTGAGAATAATGAAATAAACGGCCCTGAGGCCACCAGACCAATTATTACAAAAGCGGCAGCATTCAATATGGCAAGGAAGAGGCCTGTCCTTGCAGTAACAGTGGCTTCATCGACTTTGCACTCACCCAGCTTTCTGGCTATGAGAGAGTTTGTTCCTATACCTACGCCGACAGCAAACGCCAGAGTCAGCATTTGCATGGGAAAAGCTATTGAAACGGCAGTAAACGCTTCTTCACCCAATTTTGAAACAAAATAGCTGTCAACAACATTGTAGAGGGACTGAACCAGCATTGAAAGCATTGCGGGAAGCGACATCCCGGCAAGAAGCCTTCCAACGGGTACAGTACCCATTTTTTCAGATTTTAAATTATCTTTCTGCATTTTAACCCCTTTAATTCTGTAAAGAAAAGAACATTTATTCGAACAATTGATTTTATCAAATAACACAGTTAAAAGTCAAATATATTTATGAAGGCCGGCAAATGGATTTTATAGGTATTTGCCCATACTATGAAAATATGATATTGTGAGTGTAATTGCAAATAAACTATATTATTAAGAAAAACGGCATTGTTGGAATAATTGACAGTATTACACGAAAGGCAGGTAAATCATGGAGTATAATAAGCTGGATAAAAGAATTTTAGTCTCATGGAGAATTTCAAGATTAATAAGATTGATTATAATAGCTGTTGTTATAGTGATACCTTTGTTTTTCCTGTCGAAGGCGGATTTTTTCCAGCCGTTTAAACATTATGCATACATGGGGGCGGGCTTGATACTGCTTTATAAATTCCTTGGTCTGTTTATTTATCCGGCAATAGAATACAGACAGTGGGGATATATAATAACGGATGACAGAGTTGAAATCCGTCACGGAATATTTTTTATAGGCAATACAGTTGTTCCCATTGTCAGAATACAGCATATAACGGTATCACAGGGCCCAATTTTAAGGAAGCTTGGCATTTCGGTAGTCAATATTCACACAGCAAGCGGTCAGTTCAGTATTGAAGGCATTTCCAAGCATGAGGCCGATTCGATTGCAGAGAACCTGCGGGGCAAATTATACAAAAGATTGGATGCTCAGGAGAATTAGATTTCCGTTTACAATTTCAATATGATTTGATGGAGGTAAAAAGTGGATTTCAGACACAGAAGAGGAAACTATCTGATAATATTTGAAAAAGTAATTGAATTGCCCATACTTATTGTAGGAGCTCTTGCGAGTATTATCCTTGTTAAGAATTTCGATGCTCAGGCTGTAATGCCGCTGATGTTTATATTATTCAGCCCTATTTCAAGGCTGATCAGCTACCTGTTCACTTTTTATACTCTGGAGGAGGACCATTTGCTGGTAGAGTCGGGGGTTTTTACAAAGCAGCGGGTGGAGATACCTTTTTCCACAATAACTACCGTCGACCTGTCACAAAATATATTATTCCAATTATTCAAGGTTTATAAAATCAAAGTGGACAATGCCAGCCAGACAAACGACACGGCCAACAAATCAAATATTGTGCTGACTTTAAAAATAGACCAGGCACTACAATTCAAAGAGGTATTGACAAAAGGTAAAAATACTCAGGAGCTCAAGGAGCAGGAAGCTGAGACCGACGCGATCAGGGCAATGCCCCAGGATTTTGTCAAACTTGGCCTGCTGCAGTCAAAGTGGGTTTACTTTTTAAGTATCATAGCTGTTGTAGGTCCGTTTATGGGTATTATCGCTCCAAAGCTTGAGAATATATTTCAGGACATGCTTATCGGCGGATTGATTGCAGCCGCAATTATATTGGGCTATATACTTTCGGTAGCCCTGTCGCTTGGCAAAAGCGTTTTAACCTACTATAACTTTAAGGTTTGGGCCACTGATGAAACTGTGAAAATAAAATACGGCCTGCTCAATAAAAAGAGCTTTTCCCTGCAGAAGAGCAAAATAAACGGAATAATATTCAAACAGAGTTTGCTTATGAGGCTGTGCGGTTTTTATACGGCCGAGGTTATCGTAATAGGCTACGGTGATGCCGATAAAGAGGGTGAGACCGAAAGGGCCATAATCTTTCCCATAGCAACTCTGGAAAGATTAAAGAAAATAGTTGGTAGGCTGCTGCCGGAATATTCTGTTGAATACACCCTGTGCCACCCGGACAGAGGGGCAGTGAGGTACTTTTTTGTGAATCCGGGCTTTATTTTGGCCCTTATTGCGCTGGCAATATCGGTAATGGTTTCAATAGCCGTCAGCCAGCCGCTGATCACTGCCGCAGCCGCAGTACTTCTGATATTGGCAGTAATAGATGTTCTTCTAAGGTTTAAAAATTCAGGAATAAGTGTGGGCAATAAAAATGTTGTACTGTCTGCCGGTGGTTTCAGCAGGTGGATAGCATTCATAAAGACCGGAAGTATAGAGAGCGCCACTTCAAAAGGGAGCATGTTCAAGAGGGAGAGGGGGTATGTCTCAATATCGCTGGGATATGTGGCCCCGGCACGTGCCGCCCGCCTGACCTCGTATAATCTGCCTGCCGACCAGTTTGAACAGCTCCAGAGTGTCTTGAAATACTGACGTGTCAATGCACTGATTTCGCGTGCTTAAATATAGTAAAAATGAGAAAAAAATATCGTATTCTTTTATATTTTAGTATTGATTTGTTAAAGTATCTATGTTACTATATTTAAGCAGCAGAAAACATATGCCGAAGTGGTGAAATTGGCAGACGCACTGGACTCAAAATCCAGCGTACGCGAGTACATGTCGGTTCGAGTCCGACCTTCGGCACCATAATACTTCAAACGCTAGAATCCAAAGGGTTCTAGCGTTTTTTACCTTTTATGGATAACAGTAAAATTACGCTTATTTTAACAGTGAGTCCACCGCTACTGAAACGCAAATTTTACTAGCACTGGATTCAACGAAATGTGATTCTCCGTTCGTAAGGATTTACCGCGAAAGGGGAATTTTTTATGGCAAAGAAAGTAACAAAATTGAAAGGTAGCGGATAATTTACGGTTAATCTATTTGAAAGCTTTTTTTGAATGGGCTGTAAGGGAACAGTATGTTGAAGAGAACCCTTTGACAGATTTTAAGAAACGTAAGGCACAGCCACGCATTGTTGATTTAGCAGAGGAAAATCTGCAAAAATTAATGGTATTGCCTAATCAAGCTACATTTGCAGGATTAAGAGATTTTGCCCTGCTTATGTTCACACTTGACACGGGAATAAGACCGAAGGAAGCAATTTAATTGAAAAAAGAAGACTTTGATTTCAAACGTTTTGCTATTACAGTTCCCGCTGATGTTTCAAAAACAAGAACGGCAAGGACACTTCCACTTCTACCCCCAACAGTTGAAGCAATCCACAAGCTTTTAAAAGTACGTCATTTATCGTGGAGCAGCAGTCTACCTGTTTTTTGCAGCAGCGAGGGTATGGGTCTATCACACAGTACGTGGCGGCATAGGTGGATGAATACGGCGAAAAGTTAGGTACTAAAATACGCCCGTATGATTGCGGCATGCTTTTGCCTTGCTTTATCTGCGTAATGGTGGTCATGCGTTTGGATTACAGAAAACACTTGGTCACACTGATATTAGCATGACAAAACGGTATGTCAATTTGAGTGGTAATGACCTACAGGAAACGCACAGGACAGCCAGTCCATTAAACAGGTTAGTTACACGTAAGAAAAAAGAGCGTGTGAGGTCGATTGTTTAAACAAAGGGGGCGGTATTCAATGTTGAGAAACTTTTACAAGTATGTGGCAGATATTACAGCAGATAGAACAGACGAAATTTTAAATGATGTGGCGGTAAACAATACGGGGTACAGACATTTTACGCCACAAATAATAAATGTGCTTAACTGTTATTTTGCTTAAATTACCATAAAAAGATTCAATGAAAAGTGTGACAACATGTCCTTCTAATCCGTATTATACTGTGTAAAGAACGTTGGGAAAAAGTGATACAGAAAAATTTGTAAAAAGTCCGTTTTAACACAGCAATGGTAAGGGTTTCAGAAAATAATTTTTTTACTTTGTTTCAAGTTTTACAGTAAGGTTGATTATTTTACAGTTTAAGCGTATAATAAAAGTAAGAAAGTAAGAAATTCCGCAAAGGAGGTTTTACCATGGTTGTTGAATTACGTCAAAAATCACAGGTGACAATTCCCGCTGATATATTAAAGGCATTGAATTTAAAGGCAGGCGACAAGCTGGAATTTACGATACAGGACGGCAAAATAATCGTACAGCCTGTTGTAACCGTTCCAAAAGACCAAGCATGGTTTTGGTCGGAAAAGTGGCAAGCCGAAGAAAGAATTGTTGATGAACAGATAAAAAACGGACAGGTAAAGAGCTTTGATAATATTGACGCTTTGATTGAGGATTTGGACACATGATTTTTACACGCTCTGACAGGTTTAAGAATAATTACGCAAAACTGAATGATGAAATAAAGAAAAAGGTCAAAGCCAAGTTGAAATTGATGTCCGAAAATCCAATGCACCCCTCTTTACGCACCAAAAGGGTACAGGGAACAGAAAACATATTTGAAGCCAGCATCAACATGAATGTCCGTATGACATGGCAGTATGTTGAAAGCGGTATTCTGTTGCGTAATGTTGGAGAGCATGACGAAATTTTAAAGAATCCGTGAAATACAGCCTTGCATTAAACGCAGGGCTTTTGTTTTGCGTACCCGGGGGGACTGCCTCTGTTCCCTACGTCCAATAAGCCAACAGACCGCACATGATACTTTTAAATTTGGGGCTGCAGTATTAATGGCTCATTGCGTTGAAATTTACGTTTAAAATTGTCGCCAAAATTAAAAACAGAATTACATTGAAACAGGATTTAAAATACTCTCATACACTTTTTATTCCTGTTATTAACTGTAAAGTAAAGAAGGCGACCATTCAATACGTTTGGGGACTGTTATTATCTTTTCCCAACGTTCCATACACATTGTAATACGGATTAAAACAGTACTTTGTCACACTTTAACCGTAAATTATTCATGGTAATTTAATACAAGTAGCTGAAATGCAAGTAATTACGTTGATAAATGCAAAAAATGGCATTAACAGAAGCATAGGGAATGTGTTAAAATAAAATTGTGATACGCACTGGACTATAGCAAAAAATGATGGTTAAAACAAAGTGAGTCCATTGCTACTGAACATGTTAATGAACGGAAGAATACAGTAAAATAAACGTTTGAGGGAAATTGGCAGACGCACTGGACTCAAAATCCAGCGTATGCGAGTACATGCCGGTTCGAGTCCGGCCTTCGGCACCACAAGAAAAAATCTGTCTTTATTAGATAATTTCTCCTTAATTCTAAGATTATTTGCAGTTAACCTCGTCAGCTACCAGTCTGCACGAGGCACATTGATAGTCTATAAATAACTTTTTATCTTCTTCCAGCTTCCAATTACCTGAACATGATGGGCAAACTGGCTTATGGGATGAATAATATCGGAATAGATAATAGTAGAAAGGCTTTTCTGTGGCGTTTTCGAATGCAGTACATATTTTACGTCCTACTTTAGATAAATCAGATGTAAGTTTTGATAACCTCTGATATGCTGCTCGCTCTGCAATACCTTCAAGAAATAAACGGTCGCATGCGTTATAAGCTTTCTGCCATCCAAGAACAGAATAATACTCGTCTTCGCCTAGAATTTTAGGTAATCTGTACAACGGGACTGATTTGCCGCAATCACCACAAACAACTGGAGACTCATTAGTTGTATAGTCTGAGTATAGCATATACCAGCCAGGTGTTTCACAGCTACAAGTGTCTTCATAATCCGAAGATTTACCTAATAGTTGGATTGTAGGCTCTTGGGTACAAAGGGTAAGTAGTTTTGTATAAAATTCATTTACGTATTTATTTGCATTCCTTAAGTCCAGAGAGTCCTGCTCAGGAGCCAATAAGTAAGTAATAAACTTGTCTTCCTGAGAAATTGTATTGCAGTTATTCATCAGAATCTGGCCGTTTTTAATTAAAGCACCGAAGAACCAATCTTGTGCTTCTTTAAACTCGGAATAGTTATTTACTCTTTGAGGTTCATTTGGATAAGTAGTTAATGAAAATAAAAACATTTATATTTCCTCCACATTAACTAAAGAATATATTTGTATATTCTTTAGTTTTGCTTTTACATAGAAAATGCCTATTTCTTCAATTATTTTTTTAAATGCTTGGAATCCGTCAAGTGACGTTATCCAGACACAGAGCCATTCAAAGTTATCTCGCTCAGAACAAACAGAACCTATTTTACGCTTTCTAGATAACGATAAAAAAAGTGTATCATATTTTACTTTTTGTCATTCTTAACTCCTTCAAATAAATGTATCAAAGAATCAATAAATCGCCAATTAATCAGCCTTTGGTCCTTCAAATGGCCATATTTTTGGATAACGACCTGTAAATCCATAAACTTTAGTGCTGCCATTTTGCTTTACTTCAGGCTGAAGAATACCATCTTGAATTTTTATACCTCTGTACAGATCCTCACAAATATCATCTTCTTTTTTCAAAATCAGCTTGCAGCCATTGTCCAGTAATAAGTAATCTTTATTAATTTCCACATAGTCTAGAAGTGGGGTTCCGATCACAAGCCCTAAGCCTGATTTTCGTGGAATCCCGTTCCACCACCATCCTACAATAGGGTGATGTTCTGTTTGGCCGTCAATCCAGAATCCATTTCTTGAACGGATTAAACCATTGACAATGTGGATATCCCCGTAGAAAGGGTTTAGTATTTGGCTAATATTTTTGAATAGACGATTCATTGATAGACTCCAGCCAGGCATTGATAATACTGCGGAATCAATTTCAATAGAAAAATGACCGAATCTATATCCCATCTTCATTGGTCCAATCATAGGTGGGACCGAGAGACTTACATTAATCACTGGTTTAGTAGGATACCACACCACGCTTTCACGTATGTTATCTTTTAAGAATGCAGCAAGATCATCTATACTTGAAAACTTTTCTTTTGGTGGTTCATATACGCCGTATCTCCGTGGCAGTGCCTCTGGGATAGTTCTTTCGATTTCTCGTAACAGGAGGTTTATATTCTCTTGATCGATTAAAGTGTTATTATTAAACCACCAGGACAACTCAACAACTGAAAATCGCTCTGTTTTCTCAATTTCTTGTATACGTTTTATACCTGATGGAAGTATGATCTCATCGGTTTGAGGATTTTCTATTACTCCATAGCCATTTTGTGCGATTTGCTTTGCAAGCTTCAGTAATTCTGATATGCTCTTCTTATTGTCAGTAAAAGGTTCAAGATTGCACTCTATTAAGTATTGTATTCCTGGCAATTCCCGGCTGATCTGTGTTGGGATATCCTCATCTTCTATTTGAAATTCATTTGAAACCACTATCTGTGATTTTTTTAATGAAAGGATAAATCCTTCATTATCGACAATAATATCAAACTTTCCGATAAGGTCTTTATAGTTCTGCTTTTTTACCGTATAGATCTTTAAATCATAACTCATATCAATTAACTCCTGTATTAAGCTTTTCGGAAGCCATTTAATTTAGTACATAAAACTGGTTGACATAAATTCCTGCCTGGAGAAGTGCAGGTGTTCAATAATGACACGAACCCGGTCTCAATAAGGAAAGTTTCTATATAACGTTTGAGTTTGATATATGATTCTCGTTCTTTTGGGAACAGGTCAAGGAAAGGACTAACTTTATTTATCCATTTCACCCGGATATTAAATCCTTTCTACCGGTATAATTAAAAAGTTACAGATAGGACTTTTATTACCGGAGCTATCACTATGATAAGTATAATAGTCAGAGCTTTCAGCCTCCAGGACTGTGTACTGACCAATAGTATTATTATACTTAAACTCATTTAGGCTAATATTTAACTCGATAGACTCTTGTGATAATACTTTACACTTAGCCATTACATACACCTAACAAAACAATTGTGAATATGTGAAGTTTAAAATATAAAACTTCACATATTCACTAATATTATAAAATGAAAGTAGAATAAAGTAAATATTTTTAGCTTAAGTATAGGCTGAAGTTAGTCTTTAATAGTTATCGGTTGGAACTTAATATTATTCAGAACATTTGCAGTATTCAAATTCATGGCATCATCCAAATGACTATATGCATCCATAGTTATTCCAAATAAGCCCTCATAATTGAATATTATTTAAAATTCTAATTATACCTTTATTGAACATAATTTATCAGTCTTATATTGATATGGATATAGAGGTATAATTTAACAAAATATTTAAATCTTTCTTGGACTTCCGTTGAGGGAGCGGCAAGTTACAATATAAAACGTTCGTTAACTTCAGGTGGGCCATACAAGAATGTTGCGCAAAATATTCAAGGGACTACATATACCGATCCAGGTTTAACAAACGAAACTACATATTATTATATTGTAAGTGCTATAGTTAATGGAAATGAGAGTCCTAATTCAAATGAAGCTTCAGCAACTCCGCAAAAAACAGAAGAACCGCCTCTAGAAATTGGTAACAAAGCTATACTTGAAATTACATTGACTAATGGGACAATTAAAGAATACGACTTAACGGCACAGGAAATAGAAAACTTCCTTATATGGTATGACAACAGATCCGAAGGTACTGACAAAGCATACATATCAATTACTAAGAAAAGTAATGTTAAACCATTCGTGAGTCGAAATGAATACTTATAATTTAAAGAAATTTATAGTTTTGAAGTGAAGGAATATAAAGAATAAACAAATTTAAGTAAAAGGGCATTTGGATTAACCTCCAGGTGCCCTTTTAAGTGTAACTGTAAAAATAATTCAATTGATAATTTAGCAAGCGTTGGCGTTGATATGCCGGTAATATTAATTAAATCAGTCTTTTTCATTTCTTTCCTGTTTAACAAGTCGAATAGTTTATTGTAGTAAAGAACTTGGATTTAAAATAAGATCATATGACTTAAGGCATACATTTGTATTATTATATTTTAGAAGAAGCGGTAATGCTTTTAATTTACAAAAAACGCTAGGTTATGTAGATATGAATATGACCAAGTGATTTGTTAATTTATATGGTATTGACCTTCAAGAAATACATAAGACAGCAAGTCTGTTAAATAGACTTATTTCTAATAAAGGTAGGATTGTGAAAATAAGGAAGTCATTATTACGCTAGTAATAACCTTTTTATCATACAAATGGCAGGGCTATTATTTATTGTAACCCTCTTCCAGTTTAATGTATAATTAATATAAGTTTGAGTTTAGATTATTTAATATTTCGAATTAAGTAATATCTGTTTCACTATTGAGCACAGATGTCATAAGAGTGCTAAAGAGGTTTGGATGGTATTCCGGAAGAAAAATGGATATAACAATATGGGAAGTATAACTGAACTCTGCATGTTAGGGAAAAATATTGAGGATTTTTTGAATAACATTATTGAAGGGACTCAAAAACCTGTGGCATTAAAAAAATATGAGCTTTATTGCACTGATGAAAATTTACCCAATTATTTCAACTTAGGTGCTAAACTTATTTACTGTTGTAGAATGACAGATTATATTGTTTTTATGGTTCTATCCTACTAAGTAGATAACATTATATATTAAGATTAAAGAAGGGAAGCCAATATGTCGGAATTATCGAACAAAACTGCAATTGTTACTGGTGCCGGAACGGGGATTGGCAAGTCAATAACATTAAAGTGTATTGAGCACGGGGCCGGAGTTATTGCTTGTGATATTAATGGCAAATTATTAGAATCTCTGAAAGATAGTGTACAGTCTGACAAGCTGCGGACATGTAAAATTGATGTGTCTGACTACTCGCAGGTTGAATGCTTATTTGAGGAACTATATTCTGTTCAGCCTGATATCAACTGTTTAGTGAATAATGCAGGAATTTATTTAGGTAGGAATATTGTTGATTATACACCGGAGATGATAGATAGTGTTATTAATATAAACATTAAAGGGGCAGTTTTTTTCTCGAAATTTTTTGGAAAGCTGAAATTAGAACAAAAGAAAAACGGAGTAATTGTGAATATTACATCCGTGTCTGGATTAGAAGGTAGCTCTGATGCTCTTTATGGATTATCGAAATCTGCATTAATTGGATTGACCAAAAGCTGTGCAATGAATTTTTCTCCATTCATAAGAGTAAATGCAGTAGCGCCAACATTAGTCGATACCGACTTAATCAATAATGTTCCCAAATGGAGAATCGATGAATATAGGGAAAAGGAGCTTATAAAAAAGTCATTGAAACCTGATGATGTGGCAAACACAGTTATTTTTTTATTGTCAGAATTGGCTGGTAATTACACTGGTGCAATCTTTGACTTAAATAATGGCTGTTATCTAAGGTAGCTTTGCGTTCTCTAAGGAACCGTTTGAGATTAAAATAGATGATTTAAAAGGACTTGACAACTCAATAAACCAGTGCTATATTTAGGTTAATGAGTTAAATCACTAACCCATTATCCTTGATAAATGGATGTTAAGGAAACTTGGATATATCAACACGACTTTTGGAATTGCTCTACACTGTCAGTCTGTTTTTATGTGCTGGATTTGCTTAATCCAGGGAGAAAACGAATATGAAAAAAATGATCAGGTCAGAGCTGAATTCATGCACGGATGGGACTAAAGAAGAAATGTGGATAATCTGTCCCATTTGCCATAGCAAAACACGTTTACGGATGCGAGATGATACTGTTCTGCTCAACTTTCCCCTATATTGCCCAAAGTGCAGACAAGAAACCCTGATTAATGTCAAACAGTTAAATATATCCGTTATCAAAGAGCCAGACGCTAAGATGCAGAGCCGATAACATGCGAACATTGCTGTTACCGGCTCTGTTTTACCAAAGTCAATTACTATGGCTTTCAGCCGATAGTAATTGACTTTCAAAGAAAGGAGGTTGTCAACATATGCGTCCACTATCAACAGGAACGTACTTCCGGCACAATAAAAGAAAGCTCATAACAAATATCATCGTAATTATTGCGGCGATTTGTCTGGTATATATAATGGAATGCTTTATCGCTTCTATTGTTCAATCCATATACCCGCTTGATAGTACCCGCTTTAAATACTGTTCAATAATGGTAGCAACTGAAGCTGTCCCGGAAATCTCAAAGGCAACGCTTGATTCTCTCGAAGGCAGTGAGAACATTGAGGCAATTGTACCTGTCAGCGTCAGGCAAATATCTTTCTCAGTCCCCGGTTCCACGACACATACAGCCGTTTTTGCCGTTAAATCCGCCGACCGGTCCTATATTACGGACAAATTCCAAATAAAAGTTAAAAACGGCAGAATGCCAGATATGGATACAGATGAAATAGCCATAGATAAAAGTGTTGCCCAGAACAACGGCCTTCAGATCGGAAGCCGGACAAAAATAGATCAATCCCACAATTTGGATAGGCCGTATACGGTTGTCGGGATTCTTGAGAGCGACAGCCATATTTCATTTGTTGGTTCGCCTGAACCAAATAGCAGCACCCTGCACCCTGACGAACGGGGCTACCTGGTTTTCCCGAAAGAAGGCCATTTTGAACAGGCAGAAAGCGAGGTTGCATCCCTCAGGAGTCAGGGTTTAAAGGTGTGGACATTATCCCTGTACAATAAGCTTTACGAAAAGAATAACCAGACATTTCAGATACTCGACGCAATGGTGATTCTTTCAATAATTGTTATGGTAGTGTGTCTTGTCTGCTCCAAGTATGCACAGTTTTTTTCACGCAAGAGAGAAATTGGCGTTCTGAGTGCGCTTGGATATACCCGCAAAGAAATCATAACCCGTACTGTCAAGGAAATAGTCATAACAAATCTGATTGGGTTTATGACCGGCCTTGCAATTGCCATTCCGCTATGTAAATTTATTATGGCTTATTCCTTTGATTCTATAGGTGGAAAAGGAGTGTACATATACGGAAAAGCCATTGTACTGTCATTGCTTGCTCCGCTCCTGACAACCTTGTTCACGCTGCTTCCAATTTATCGCCTTATTAGCCGGGTTGATGCAATATCCATTATTGAAAGGAGGTAAACAATATGAGTTTTCAACTTAAAAATGTAAATTTGGTTTATGACATTGACAAGGAAGACGGGACAACCGCGCTGCGGGATATAAATTTGTCGCTCGATGAAAATGGGCTTGTGGGTATTCTTGGGCCTTCCGGCAGCGGGAAAAGCTCGCTTCTGTACATGCTGGCGGGACTAAAATGCCCTACTTCGGGGCAAGTGCTTTATGGTAATTTGAATTTCAGTAATGTCAATTCGTCCGAGTTGGTTTCATTGCGCCGGAAGGAATTTGGGTTCATTTTTCAGCAGCATTTTCTTATCAATTACATGACGGTACTTGAAAACACCCTTGTACCTGTTAATCTGAATAACAGGCAAACTAGAGATAAGGCAATGACGCTGCTTAAAAGATTGGATGTTGCACAGCATGCAAACAAGTACCCGTATCAGCTTTCGGGAGGACAAAGGCAAAGGGTCGCTATTGTCCGGGCATTAATAAATGACCCAAAAGTTATATTCGGAGACGAGCCTACCGCGGCGCTTGACCACGAGAGTGCAGGTGAAGTGATGGCACTACTCTCTGACTACACGGAAAATACAATGGTAGTCATAGTGACCCATGACGAAAGTATCCTCAAAAATGCCAATAAAATCATTCATATATGGGACGGTGCTATATCAGGAGTTTATACGCCCGGCAAGGAGAAAGAAAAATGAAACCGCTAAATCCTTTTTTATATCTGAAAAACAACTTTAAGTCTGTACTCCCGATTTTCTTATCACTCACAATCGGTGTTTTTTTTATCTATATCTTCGCGCTTTTTAGTGCAACAACAGATAAGATGATCCGGGTTGCTTCATTTGATGTAATGGAAAAATACAATATCGTCTACACGGATGACAACACATTTTTGCCTCATTCCTTACTTGAGCAAATAAAAAGTGCCGGGGACAGCAATCCAATAGCGGTACAGATGAATCTCTCCAGCCTTGCATACTACAGAGGGGGAATGGGGGGGACATCCATGTTGACATTGAATCTATTTGAGGATGATGTGCCTGCACTGTTAAACAGCAGCGGAATCAGGCTTATTGACGGTGCGCTTCCTAAAAACAACAACTTTGAAATTATTGTTCCCCTTGAATATGCTTTGCAGAACAATTTATCTGTAGGTGATTTTATCGGGTCAGCAGTGTCGGACGAATATTCTCTTCAAGGTAAATACTTGATTTGCGGACTTACTGAGGGCGATGTGATGTTTGCCGTATCGTGCCAGCCTGAGAACAAAACAAAAGAAAATATTATAAGTCAGGGCATCCTGTACCGGGTGGATAATTTAGGCCCCACCGGGCAAAAGAGATTAATTGGCAATCTGCCTGACAACGTTGTTTCTCTTACTTACGATTACTATGAACAGGAATATGCAATTACCTTAAACTCTATGAAGGCTCTGACCTATATCATTACAGCAGTTATGGCTGTTATTCTCTGTATTGCTTTGGGAAATCTGAATGTCATATTATTTGCTAATCGCCGCGACGAACTAACAATTTTACATTTTATCGGCTATACAAAGGGGAATTTATCCCGAAAGCTCTGGATGGAAAATTTATTGGTGTGTATGTGCGGCTATTTTGCGGGAATCGTACTTACCGAAATTGTTATAGGGTTTATCAACACAATAATATTAATGCCACAGGGAAAAGTGCTCGAACTAATCAGTTTAAGCGGTATGCTTGCAGCACTTTCCATGCCGATATTTGTATCAATTTTCAGCTTGCTGCCTTGCTTTGCCAGTGGTTTTCAAAATATACGAACTGAATACTAAGCCGGACATTAGTCGTATAGTTGGTTCCCAATAGTTAATTATTTTCTAAATCTGCCACATATATCTCGCTGTAAGGATCATATTTGCTTAAAATCAGCCTGGTATATTGGCCGTCAAAGGGATTAAAAACACCGTTGATATATTCAAATGCAACCAGCAAATCCTTATTTGTCATATTGTACCCCAGTGAAACATGAGGAACCCAGTTATTTGGCACGTAGTACGGGTTAAGTTTAGCATTAATCCCCTTTAATAAACTATATACTCTCTCATTAATACCTATTAATTTGTTGGTAACTACCGGCGCATAATATAGTACAGGCGGATGAAAGACACCTATTGACGAGAAATGAATCTTGCCGGATTTTATAAAGATGCCGGATGAATCAACAACTTTTTTTAAGACGTCTATGATCCCCGGTTCATACTCAAATATGGAAAGTGTGATGTGCGGCGGTATATTATAATCCAATATACAGGAACTAATATCTTTTTTGCATAATTCGAATATATCTTGTTTTATTTTTTCTCCTGTTATTTCATCAAAGCCCAAACTTATAGAATAGGTCATGTGTACTCCAATTCTTATTTTAAATAATTACGTTTATTATTTTATTATTTTATTTTTTAAAAATTTTATTATATTCAATGACATCGGTAATACTGCGATTAAGGTAATTGCATAGTTTATCAATAACCTCTGCCTACAATAAATTATACCGAAAGTAATAAAAAAAGTAAAAAAATAAAACTCAGGCATTCCCATCCTGAGTTTTATTTTATGTTCGAAAGGAGTTTAACAATCATGGTGTCTGTTTCCGCAGAAGAAGCAGAAAACTAAAATAAGAGCTATTATTAACCACAATTGATTGTCATTAGAACATTCAGAGTGTTTGTTACCAAAAAATCCACCACGAACGGATTCTTCATTTTCCGGCATACTCTTACCCTCCCTCATAAAAAATTTGGTACAGCATTTAGAACTTAAACACTAATACCATATTATTCATCAAACACTTATGTGTTACAATTTTATGATAAAATAAAAATAGTTAAATTTGGATAATTATTACTTGGAAGGTGTTTTCGCTTTTTTAATATAAAAAATGTCAATAGATTAGTTGTATTACTCTGATTTATTTCTATATATTATACAGAATATGGTATTGAGGGGGAGGATAATATGATATTTAGTGATAAGGCTAAAAAGCTTCAGGAGAAAGAAACAAATGCATCAAATTCGAGAAAATCAAGGCAAAAGCCGGTTTCAAATTACAACGCAATAGTTCAAAGAGTTAGAAGGTTTCCACAAACAATGACACATGACGATATAAAAGTTCTTCAGAAAACAATAGGAAATCAGGCAGTCTATAGGTTAATGAGAGAAGTTGGATTGATAAAGGACAGGACTGAACAGATGCAAAGGAAAGTTCACAGCGGAGGAGGTTCAGAAGGTGAGCAGGATATGGTTCACGGGAAGGATTTTTCTGAGGGAGAGACTGTTCACAGGAAGGAGGAAAATGAAGCAGGTCTCCCTGGTGATCTGAAAAAGGGTATAGAAATCCTTTCAGGCCTATCCATGGAAAATGTAAGGGTAAATTACAATTCTGATAAGCCGGCGCAGATAGGAGCAGCAGCATATACGCAGGGACCTGAAATATTTGTGGCGCCGGGGCAGGACAAGCGTATCCCTCATGAGGCCTGGCATGTTGTACAGCAGTCACAGGGAAGGGTGAAGCCTACAATGCAGCTCGGAAGTGTACAGATAAATAATGATGAGGGACTGGAACTTGAAGCAGATAATATGGGGGATAGGGCTGGGAGAATAGAAACAATCAATAAATATCAGGATCATGAACATACAGGTGGGAAAAAAGCCGGTATCCCCTTAAAAGGAACAACCGTACAATGTGATGGTATTGGTTTCAACAGCAGAACCGGAAGAATTAAAGCTACAGAAATCCCAATAGCCGATTTAAAGGAATATGAATTGGAATTTATTAGAGATCATCCGAATGATCCCACCATAGTGTACTTTCCCCCTGATAAAAAAAAGGGACTTATAGACCAGGTAATTGCCCGCCTGGATGCAATTAAAGAGGAACGGCTGAGAAAACAAACAGATGGAGGTCTTGGATACCAACATAGAAGTTCCAGATATGTTGTAGCTCAATATCCTCCGCAGGCAGGAGGAATAAAAGCAAGTCTCCAGAGTGCATACTCCGGTCTTCCGTTTGAAGTGGTTGAGCCCAGATCTCCTTTGGCATATTCATCGTTACCGCCGGAACGAGTGCATTCTCCCGGAGGAAGTGAAGCACATCTCTCCGGGCCCTATGTCCGTAAATCGGGAGGAGTCTATTCCGGGGTAGCAATATGGGCGTCAAATTTTCCCGAGCGATTGAAGATGCCAGTCATCGGTTCGCCCATACCACTTTCCCTAAAGCCTGTACCTTGCACGGTAGCGATAAAGCAAAGCGGCTGGCAGGAAATTGACCTTGCCCGGCTAAAAAGGTGGAGCGGTGAGAGGGAAAAATACAAACCCGGCGCAAGTGCTGCTGACGGAGAAAAAACAGACCAAAATGCGGCGATGGGATATATTTCTGCAAAAACTGCGGCAAGGGATGCAGGCTACCTGGATGGATTCTGGGAGTGGCTGCACCTGATTGCATTCACATTAGGCGGTATAAGCGAAAACAAGATAAATCATCCTGAAAACCTTGTTGCAGGTACTGTCGGTGCCAATCGGGTGCATAAAGTTTTGGAGGATACAATTAAGGGATTGATTATGGGAGATCATACTAAAAAGGTGCTGGTATTTGCAAGGGCCCATATATTGGCCCCAAGCTATCACCTGTGCGATAAATTGGAATATATACTGAAATTTGAATATAAAGGTTCTGAAAAAGAGTTCGGTTTCGAAATCAATCCCCTGGATATGAATCCCGCCCAGGGAGGAAATATGCAAATAATTGAACAGACCATCCTGTCAAGGCCGGGTTTCTAGTATTAAGCAATTGTATAAAGGCTATTTTGTACATTAGTGTATAATGCCAAAGATGTCGTACCTGATGCTGCACCTATTGAAATAGGTGAATTTCATATTAAAAATAATAAAAAGTAAATTTTAATATAAAAAAATACTGTTTTAATGAAAAATACTACTGGATTTTGAGCACTTAATTTGTTATAATATACCATGATATAACAATTTAAACAAGAAATGAATATGTTTGGTAAAAAAATTGTTTCCCGGCTCACATACATTTGGGATATATAAAGAGATAAAGAAGCCGGTTAATACTCTTACATGAAGGATTAGATGTTATTAAACAGGAGGGAATCATTATGAAAAGTACTGGTATTGTCAGAAAAACGGATTGCTTAAACAGGGTTGTTATTCCAAAGGAACTGTGCCGGGAGTATGATATTGATGAAGGAACACCCATAGAAATTTTTGTTGACGAGGGTAAGATCATATTGACAAAGTATTTAAGGGGCTGTACCTTTTGCGGAGAAATCAAAAATTTAACTTACTTTCAGGATAAACCCATATGTGATAAATGCCGTGATGATATTTGTAACAGGTAATAAAGAGGTCATAAGGTACAGACATGTCTGTACCTTATTCTTATACCGGCAAAGCCGGAGCCGCCCGCCAGTGTAAGCCCGGCATTTCCGGCACTAACACCTTTCAATTAGTTTATAAAATAAATAAATACATAAAGTGTATATTTTAGTAGATAAAAGTTTACTTTTAATATATAATGGATATATGTGCAGTAAATGGTACAGGCTATGCTTAATAAACTAACGAAAAAATACGAAGGAGATTATTGTAACAGTTAATTTAATTAATATTACACCTTTGTTGGTACAGAATAATAAAAAATGGAAAGGGTGGAGTTATTAATGAAAAAATTTAAAATTAAATTGTGGGTATTGACGGTACTGTCAGTAATAGGTGTATTTGCTGCTACTGCATCGGCGGGCGCGTGCTGGATTGTTGGTTTATATCAACCGGAATGCCCCAGGACTTTACTTAAATAAATTATTGTGGGGGTTATTTAACCCCTATTTTTATTGTCAGTGCCTGTGTAAACTCCATAGTAGAATTATCGAAAATATTTGAGTGCAGTATATTATTATAGGAATTCAGTATTCTGTTTGCTATCAAAAGGCCATTTCCCCGGCCGGTGCCCTTTGAGGATTTATTCAGCTTGGGAGTTTCACCGCATTCATTACTGATTTTTATTACTAAATTTTCTTCTGTACTTGTTAAAGTCATATTTATTTTTAATTTCCCGTTCCGCTTAACCTCCTCAATAGCATTATCCAGGTATATACCGATTACTTCACAGATTTCTGAAATTTGTACATTCGGTATGGAACTTATATGCCCGATGACCTTAATATCAAAATTTATTCCGGACTGATTGGCCTTATCCATTTTTGAGGATATTATCCCGAACAGTCCGGCATTTGTTATATTAAACAATGCAGAATTGGAAAAGGATTTTGTGGTACTCTGCGTTTCCTTTAAATAGGCCAAAGCATCCTTTACATTACTTTTTTTCAGCATTGAATAGACAACGGAAAGATGGTTTGCCTGGTCATGCTTGAACCTTTGGAAATCCTGCAATGCCATACTTAAAGACTGATTATAGAAAGCCTGCTGCTTTTGCTCCTCTGCTATCCGCTCAGACCTCTGGTACTGCGCTGTATAGACAATGGAAATGAATAAATAAATTGTGTAAGATATTACAGAAAATATAAATATAAGAGGATTATAGTTAAAATGATATAAAATATATATATGAAAAGTCATTAATGCTATTGTGGCCAATAACAGAATTGCTACAGGCTTCATATTCTTAATCTGACCGATAATCCTGGCAAATGGTGTGAATCTGACAAAAAGAAAAGTAATCAGATAGATAAGTATATTAGATACAATATATAAGGAAAGATCTTCTACAATAACCACAGAAGGGTCCGTTCTAGTTAACAGTATTGGTACTAAAAAAGAAGCAATGCTGGTTCCAATCATAATAACGGAAAAAGAGACTATAGATTTTAACCAGCTGATTTTTAATGTATATTTAATAACAGATATACATACAATTGACAATATAAGTGTTCTAAAAATTTGCATGTAATCTGGCAACAAGTACATAAGAAGTGAAGATATTAAACTATTCAGCACCCCAAAGCTAGTAAAAAACAGCACTTTTTGTCTGAAGGATACTACAGGATTATGATATTTCTTTACAAAGACATATATCATATAGGCCGTTACCAGTACAAACACGGTGTTTACTATCAGCAGTCCAAACATAGGTTATTATCTCCTGTCAATAATAGACTTGATTTCATCATAAAACTTGGGGCCTATCTTATAGGTGGAGCCATTTGTAAGACTTACTTCCTTATTTTTGAAATCTATTTTTTCGATGTATTCAGAGTTGATAAAAGCAGAACGGTGGATGCGTGTGAACCTGTCATCTTCAATTCTTTTGACCAGTTCCTCCAGTCCTTCGTAGGTTTGATACTGTGAAAAGTTTGTATAGACGGTTGTTTTAGTACCGACGTGTTCCACGCAGAATATATCGTCACAGTTAATGAAGTACACATCAGGACCGGATTTTATACTGACAGTCTTTTTGGCGCGTCTCAGGATATTTTGCTCTTTATATTTCACAAGTGTTTTCTCCAGTTCCTCCCAGCCGGGCTTCTGTATGTAATTAAAAGCTTGAACATCAAAGGCTTTCAGTGTATATTCAAGAAATCCTGTCATAAAGATGATTTCACAGGGATAATCGTTTTCACGGATCTGTTTGGCTATATGCATCCCGTTTGTATTGGTCCGTAAATTGATGTCCAGTATACATATGTTTATGTTACGGCTTTTAACCTTTTCTAAAAACTCATCAGGTGAATCGGTTGCAATTATCAATTCACCATCTATCTTATTCTTTTTTAACAGGTAAGGAATTTGTTTTTCATATTCTGCCAGTAATTCGCGTTCATCATCCAGAACAGCAATATTTATCATATTATTAACCCCCGTTAACGTTAGTAATATAATATATCATTTTAGCTAATTTTACAATATTCGCCAAGATATATTATGTAAAATTAACACAAAATAGCCAAAGTAGGCAAATCAACTGGAATGATAATTAAACATCCTGGAATTAATCAAATATAACTTGAACGAATGCGTTTAGTCCATAAGAATTTGAGATATTGTTGAAATAGAAACAAAACTTTAATATAATATTGTTAATGCACCGGCGGCGGGAGGACAGGCCATGAAAACAGAAGAACAGGTCATGATGGGTTTATGGGACTTATTTAACAAGATGGTTTGGCTTAATAAGATTAAGATGGAAGACAGCCTCAAGGGCTATAAGTCTTCAGAAGTACATTTCATCGAATACATTGGAAAAAATGTGGATTCCAACGTGACAAAGCTTGCCGAGTCTTTTTATATGACCAGGGGCGCTATAAGCAAAATGGCCAAGAAGCTTATAAAAAAGGGTATTATTGAAAGCTATCAGAAGCCGGATAATAAGAAAGAAATTTATTTCAGGCTTACTGAAAAGGGGCAGGCAGTTTATAAAGTCCATGAGGAACTGCATAAAGAGTTCCAGGAGCGGGATAAAGCTGTATTTGAGCAGGTGACCGAGAAAGAATTTGACAGCATGCTCAGCTTTGTGGAAAACTATAGCAGGCATTTGGATGCAGAAATAAGGAAATTGGGTATAGATATTAACCGGAGTAAATTGGAATAATGAAAATGGAACCACAGGCAGCCAACTCTATTGAGAGCGGCTGCATTTTTATTATTGTAATTTTTGTTGACAAGGAAACAAAACGGGAATATGATAAATATGTTGACTAGGAAACAAAATAATTGACTTTTGAGAGGAGAACTTAAGTGTTTAAACTTAGATCACATAATGAAAAGAACTCAGTACAAACCATAGATAAAAAGGCTTTGGCATTCGGTCTTATGTCGGTGTTTCTTTGCGGAATAGGCTTCAGTATCATAGCGCCCGTCGTCCCATTCTTAGTGCAGCCTTATATAAGCAATCCGGGAGATCAAGCTATAGTTGTTACGCTGCTGACCTCTGTTTATGCAGTCTGCGTATTTTTTGCTGCCCCCGGACTAGGAGCTTTGAGCGACAGGTATGGCCGTCGTCCAATACTTCTGGTATGCCTTTTGGGCTCAGCAGCCGGGTACCTGGTTTTTGGCATAGGGGGCGCTCTATGGATACTATTTGCAGGGCGCATAATAGAGGGTATAACAGGCGGGAGCATAAGTACCATCTTCGCATATTTTGCCGACATCACTCCCAGGGAACAGCGAACCAAATACTTCGGGTGGGTGAGTGCGGTTGCAGGTGTAGGCGCCGCCATCGGACCTGCTCTGGGCGGATTGCTTGCCAGGTTTGGTTATGCTGTGCCCATGTATTTTGGAGCGATAATAACTTTATTGAATGTTGTTTATGGAACCTTATATATGCCTGAGAGCCTTGGCAGGAATAATAGACTGAAAAATATTACCTTTGTAAGGCTGAATCCATTCACACAGCTTGTAAACGTACTTTCCATAAAAAACTTAAAAAGGCTGCTTGTATCAGCGTTCTTGCTTTGGATACCCAACGGATCTTTACAGGCGGTTTTTTCACAATTTACAATAGACACTTTCAATTGGGAACCTGCACTAATCGGACTTATGTTTTCAATTATGGGTGTCCAGGATATCATTTCACAAGGTCTCATAATGCCAAAGCTTTTGATAAAACTTAGTGACGCACAGATAGCAATTCTTGGAATGATTTCGGAGATTATAGGCTACGGTCTTATTGCAGCAGCGGCTTTGTTCGCATTCTATCCTCTTTTTATAGCCGGGATGTTTATATTTGGTTTTGGTGATTCGATCTTCGGGCCTTCCTTCAATGGGATGGTCTCAAAGTCTGCCGGTTCAGGTGAACAGGGAAGGATTCAAGGAGGCAGCCAATCTATTCAATCTTTGGCAAGAATAATCGGGCCTATTGTTGGAGGTCAAATCTATGTAGCACTTGGCCATGCCGCACCAGCTTTTATGGGTATGATCCTTATAGCAGCGGCAATACCGGTTTTGTATAAGGGTACACATGTAAATATTAAACTGCCTGTTAGCCGCGTATGATATTGACAGCAGAAAATATGAATGGTAACATATGAATGAATAATTTAAAATTCATTCATTTTTTTATGGAGACCTGCATATGGATAATAAAAAGACTCAAATTTATGACAGTGCTAAAGAATTATTCAGCCTGAAAGGTTTTAAGGATACAAATGTATCTGATATTACCAAAAAGGCTGGTGTGGCTGTAGGAACTTTTTATAATTACTATTCATCCAAAGAGAAACTGTTCATGGATATTTTTTTAGATGAAAATATAAAACTTAAAAAAAGCTGTTTACAGTCTATAGACCTCAATAACAGTCCGCTGGAAGTAGTCAGGCAAATGCTGGGACTGAATGTTCAAGGCATGAAAGCCAACCCCATTCTGAGGGAATGGTACAATAGAAGTGTTTTTATCAGGATAGAACAGATATACCGTGAGGAAAACGGACTTGAAAACTTCGACTTCCTGTATGACAGTTTCTATGAAATAATTTTAAAATGGCAGGAAGAAGGGAAAATGAGGAGAGACATTGACAGTAAAATGATTATGACGATTTTTGCTGCTATTATCAATGTTGATACACATAAAGAAGAAATAGGAATTCAATACTTTCCGGAGCTTCTGG
This sequence comes from Bacillota bacterium, assembly GCA_023426005.1. Classification (GTDB taxonomy): domain Bacteria; phylum Bacillota; class Clostridia; order Acetivibrionales; family DSM-1351; genus Ruminiclostridium. The sequence goes on from JAFABO010000100.1 coordinate 23,848, forward strand.
ACTATATGTCGGAGTTCATTATGAAGGGACTGACCGGCTGCCCCTGAAAAAATCAGAGGCAATTTTTTTACTTACAGAATGAATGAATAAAAAAATATTCATTCCATCAAGCTGCCTTGATGATAGGGAGGAGGTAAGATGCGAAATGTAATCTGCACGGAAGATAAACATCAGACAAACTATACAAGCCTTGGAATGAACACACAAATAACCCACAGGGTGTTTGGTGAAAACGCACCGGAGGCAATAAATTCCGCTGAAGCTGAGATCGTACGGCTTGAAAAAATTATGAGCCGTTATATGCCTGAAAGCGATATAAACCTGATAAACCAATTCTCAGGAATAAAACCTGTCAAGGTATGTGATGAGGTTCACAGGGTGCTGTCATATGCCAATGAATTATCAAAAATATGTGATGGACTGTTTGATGTTACTATCGGCCCCCTTGTGGATTTGTGGAATTACAAACATGCATCCGGAGTCCCGGATGAAGCGGACATTCGGCGGATTCTGCAATTGGTGGACTATTCTGACTTGCTGCTGAACCCTTGTACCAAAACCGCTGAACTTGGAAGACAGAGGCAATCCATTGATTTGGGGGGAATAGGGAAAGGTTTTGCAAGCGACAGAATTATTGAGATATTCAAGTGCTATGATATTGCGTCGGCTTTTACCAATATCGGCGGGAATGTCTCAACCCTGGGAAATAAACCTGACGGTACCCCTTGGATGGTCGGTATACGTCATCCCCGGCAGGAGAGCTGCCTGCTCGGAGCTGTTCCGGCTGTCGGCAGGTCTGTGGTTACCTCCGGTGACTATGAGAGGTATTTTATAGACCGGGAAGGCATCCGGAGGCATCATATACTGAGCCCGGTTACCGGTTATCCTGCAGAAGCCGGGCTTATAAGTGTAACAGTTATTTCGGATAGTGCCATGCTTGCCGACGCATTATCCACTCTTGTTTTTGTGGCCGGAATGGAAAGAGGGGCCGGGTTTATTAAAAGGTTTCCGGGCAGCGAAGCTATTATGGTGGATGAGCATCAGCAGATATATATAACACACGGGCTTAAAGGCTGCTTTCAGCCGGCAGCCTATATTTCAACCAAAATTATATGAAAGGAAACAGACGTAATGAAAAATACTGTGAGAAAGAAGGGAAAAATCAAAGTGTGGATAGTTATATTAGTAATAATAGGAGTAATAGGAATAGCTCTATTGGGAGGAATAATGGGTACCGAACCGGGAAGACGTGAAATCAGAAATCTTACCATTAACGATATAAACTTTAAAAATTTACGTGACGGTACATATGTGGGAGAGTACAAGGGAAAAAAGGACAGTTTCCGGAATACCCGGGTAGAGGTGACGGTATCTTCAGGCAGGGTTACCGGTATAAAAGTGCTGAAGGGAGCTTTGAACAAAGAGGGAAAACCGGCTGAAATCAACTCAAAGGGCTCTACCGTAGAAGATTTGTTTGAGAAGGTTATCGAAACCCAGTCCTTGCAGGTAGATGTTATCAGCGGTGCCACCCTGACCTCAAAAACACATGTAAAAGCTGTGGAAAATGCGCTGGAGCAGGCCGATTAAGCAATCATCCCTGATGTTTTGCTTTTATTGTTATAAAAATTTATTCTATTACGAATTTGACACGCTGATGAATGTCCGGCTGTTTGAGACCAGACCTGCTGTCTCGATGCAGCACGACTTTTCACAGAGGGATTTCAAAAATGTGGAAAATGATTTAAGAATAATACATCAGTAATATGGAAAACTATTCAGAAAATATATACAAGGTGAGATTTTTGAAATGGCAATTGAACATAATTTATTTACTGAAATTGGGACACATTTATTAGAGGACAAACAGCCGTCAATTTACCTGGAGAATATATCAAAAACACCGCTGTTTGAAGAATACCCGCTTGTGCTGATCAACAGCCTGAAGAAGACCGGTCAGTCTCCCAGGCACCATCCTGAAGGCAATGTGTGGAACCACACCATGCTGGTGGTGGATCAGGCCGCAAAGGTCAGGGATAAAAGCCGGGACCCCGGGGTGTTTATGTGGGCTGCCCTGCTCCATGACATCGGCAAGCCGGATACAACAAAAATCCGCAAAGGAAGGATTACCTCCTATGACCACGATATAGCGGGAGCTGATCTGACAAGAAAGTTTTTAGCCCAATACCTGGATGATGAAGTCTTTATAAATAAAGTAGCAGAGCTTGTCAGATGGCATATGCAGATACTCTTTGTCAATAACAATTTACCCTTTGCTGATGTGAGATCAATGTTAAAGAAAACCGACGTTGAAGAAGTAGCCCTGCTTGGCTTCTGTGACAGGATGGGCAGACTGCGCGCCGACCGCAGTGAGGAGGAAGAGAATATTAAGAGGTTCCTGGCAAAAGTTAAAACTAATCGGGCCTGAAAATCTTGAGCTTTCTCAGAAAGGCCATGGACAACAGCTGGGCACAGCCCACAAACAGCAGGAAACAGTTCAGATGGCTTTCGTTCCCCAAAAAGGTCAACAGGCTTATCAGGATCACAGTACTTATAAGCCTGCCTGAGTTGAGCATTATTTCCTTGTTAATAATATACTCCACTCTCAAATCCTCCTCATGCTGCAGGCTTATAATATTGAAGCTGGCTGAGGCCAGCGGCACCAGGAAGAAAGGCAGAAAGGCCGAATCCAAAATCATAAAAAACAATAATGAGCCATAGCTTATATTTATTACAAGTCCCCATACGGCCACAAACATAAGGCTTGCACCCAGCAGCATTGAAATAAGCCTCAATTTGGGCTTTATAAATTTTTGCTCAGCAATATATGCCGCTGAAGAGATAAGGGATGCGAAGAGTGAAAATTTTCCCACCGCAAGTTCACTTCCGGTTGCTTTGTAGACAAGAACTATTATAAGAAATCCTATAACAACATCTCTGAAGCCCCATGCCGCAATGCTCCGCCTAAGATTTTTCCAATCCTCGCAATTGCTTTTAAAGATTTTGCAATAGTTCAGACGGGTGCCGTAATTATCTGCCTTCAGCAGTAATGATACCAGGATAAGAATTACAAATAGTATCAGGGATGAGGAGAAGACGATTGTATAGCCGGCTGACATGCTGTTAGCATTTATTATAAAAGCTGAGGTAATGGGTGCAGCCGCTCCGCAAACCCCTGATATCCCGCCGTTAAACCCGTTAAAGGTATCCCTGTTTTCAGTGGAGGTAAAATCGAAACTCAAAACGTGGTAGGAAAGCCAGTAAAAACCTGCGGCAATGCCGAACAGTGCACCCACAGGTATTACATATTTTGTAACATTGTTTTTTAACATCAATATAAACCCGAAAAACATGATAAAAAAAATTATTCCCAGCCTCAGCGCCCAGATACCGTTCTTTCTTTTGGACAGCCGGCCTGCCAGTATAAAAGCCGGAGGTACAAGGGCATAATGCATAAGGTTATATTGTGCTATTACTATGAAATTGTTGGATTTCTTCCAGAGGAAGATGTTCACAAATACGTTGGAAAGCCCCATAGCCAGCGTGAACAGGGCACTGATAACAAGTAAAATTTTAGCTTTTCCCGACATTGGTACCTCCGGAATATAATTATTATAAATGTTGTGACTCAAGTTTTTATTTTTAACAAAGTAAATGGAGATTATTTTGTTTTTAATCAAATATAATGTGGTAAAATAAAGTTAGTCCTAAAATGCTTTTATAAAAGTTTTGTTATTATAAATTTTAAAGGGCCGGTAAATTATTTTAGCCGGGCCGGAAATGGAGAGAAGAATGATTAATTTTGAATTCTATAATCCTGCCAGGATAATATTCGGAAAGGATACCGAATCCCAGGCCGGAAAGCAGATTTCCAAATTCGGTAAAAGAGTATTGCTGCATTACGGCGGAGGATCGATCAAAGCCAATGGTGTGTACGATAAAGTAGTAAAAGCACTCCAGGCAGAGGGTTTATTCTTTGTAGAACTGTCGGGAGTTGTTCCAAATCCCAGGTTAAGTCTCGTCCGTAAAGGAATTGAGCTCTGTAAAGAAAATAATCTGGACTTTGTGCTGGCGGTGGGCGGAGGCAGTGTTATCGATTCGGCCAAGTCCATTGCGGCAGGAGTCAGGTACAGCGGTGATGTGTGGGAATTATATATGGATAATTCAAAACTGACAGGATTGACCGAAGCCCTTCCTGTAGGAGTTGTTTTAACTATACCGGCGGCAGGCTCCGAATCTTCCACCGCCTCGGTTATTACAAACGAGGAAGGCTGGCTGAAACGTGCAATAAATACCGAAGTAATAATACCGAAATTTGCTGTATTAAACCCGGAGTCCAGCTATACACTGCCTGCATACCAAACGGCCTGCGGTGCAAGTGATATTTTTGCCCACCTCATGGAGAGATACTTTACCCAGGAGCCAAATGTTGATTTTACAGACAGGCTCATCGAAGCAAATATGAGAACCATACTTAATAATGCACCTCTGGCATTGAAAAATCCTCATGACTATAATATCAGAGCTGAGATAATGTGGGCCGGAGCAGTAGCTCATAACAATCTCCTGAATACCGGCAGGATAGGTGATTGGGGCAGCCATGACATAGAGCATGAAATCAGCGGAGCATACGATATAGCCCACGGCGCAGGCTTGTCCATAGTGTTCCCTGCATGGATGAAGTACGTATACAAGCAAAATGTGGACAAATTCATACAATTTGCAATGAGGGTTTTCAATGTGGACTTCAGCTTTGATGATAAGGAAAAGATTGTTTTTGAAATGATTGAGAGACTTGAGGCCTGGTATGTCAGGATGGGTCTCCCCATAAGATTGTCCGATGTAAACATAGGCAGTGAAAGAATACGCGAAATGGCAGATAAATGTATGGTTGGACGGACCTATGCAGGGAATTTCCAGCAGCTCAAGGCCGATGACATTTATGAAATCTATAAATTAGCACTGTAACATCTATAATAGCAGCAACAGCAGCAGCATAAAAAATTACACTGTACACGGCGCTGACAGCCTGGACCAACGGAATTTTCCTGAAGTCCCGGCTGTTTTTGTATTCATGGGTAAATTGCTTACGTACCCAAAAAATATTGAAAAATGTTACTTTTGCATTATTGAACCTTATAGTATTTATGGTAAAATAATCATTAACCCAAATAAAAAGTGAATAACAGGTTCATTTTATGTTTTACCTTAAAAAGGCTGAAGAAAAGGAGGCCGGTTAAATGAGTGATGTTATAAAAATCCTGATTGTAGAGGAGGACCCTGATTTTGCATTTTTAATTAAACGGCAGCTGTCAAAGGAACCTGATTTTAACTGTATCGGAATTGCTTCAAATTCTGTTGATGCCATAAAGCTGGCTATCGCATACATGCCGCATATAGTCATTATGGATTTGAACCTTTCGATTTCTGAACTTGACGGGGTGGAAATTTCCAGGGGAATCAGGATTAGGACTGGAGCAAAGGTAATAATCCTCACATCTCTGGAATCGGAGCGGGTTGTGGAATATGCGGTGAAGAGGGCCTTTGCCGCGGATTATTTACATAAAAGCCAGTTCTCCATCCTGTGCAACACCGTAAGATATGCTGCAAATGGAACGACTCCCCATCAGCTTTTAATCAAAAAGTTGATTCTGGAGGATTTAACTATTGCCGAAAGAAATATATTCGATATGATAATCGGAAAAAACATAGGAATCAAATCCAGTAATAAAACCATATCCAACCAGAAGACCAGCATTTTAAAAAAGCTTGGCCTTAAAAATACAAAGGAATTGATAAAGCTTATGGGATGAAGGCTGTTTATGTACTATAATTATTTTATATAATTAAAAGGTTTTGAGTAAAATAAGATAAATAATATTTTAGGAGCAGGTTATGAAAGGTTATTATTTGATGCCCCATCCTCCTCTGATAATCCCCCAGGTGGGCAGAGGCCAAGAAAAACAGATACAGAAAACCATAGACAGTTGTAATGCGGTAGGCCTGGAAATAGATAAATCGGACATCCGGACCATAATAGTCATCACTCCCCATGGAACTGTTTTCCGGGATGCGGTAGCCCTGATGGAGGTTGAAAACCTTAAAGGTGATTTCGGTAAGTTTGGGGCCAAACAAGTCGGTTTTGATATTAAAATAGATCTGGCACTTACGCATGAGATAATAAAGGAAGCAGGAAAGGCTCAAATTACCGCCGTAGCCCTGAACAGGGAGAATGCTGAATCCTATGGTGTCTCTCTGGAGCTGGATCACGGGGCGGCTGTTCCTTTGAGCTTTGTTAAAAGTCTGAATAAAATTGAACTTGTTCACATCACATATGGGATGCTTTCCCCAATTGAGCTTTATTCTTTTGGTATGGCCATAGAGAAGGCCTGCCGGAGGACCGGCACCCAGGCGGCAGTTATTGCCTCGGGGGATCTTTCGCACAGGCTTACAAAGGACGGCCCCTATCCGTACAGCCCATACGGTGCAAAATTTGATTCCCGCCTGCTGGAACTGCTTGAGCAGGGAGATTTCAAAAGCCTGTTCAACCTTGATAAAACTATGCTTACAGAAGCCGGAGAATGCGGCCTGCGGTCACTTTATATTCTGGCGGGAACCCTGGACGGGAGAACTGCCAGAGCCGAAATCCTGAGCTATGAAGGTCCGTTTGGCGTGGGTTACGGTGTTGCGCGCTTCAAGACATCCGAGGGCGGATCGATTTTTGACGATATAAAAAACCTGGGCCGGGAAAGCCATGTAAAAAGGCTTGAGGAAGGCCCTGCCTGTACCAGGCTTGCCAGGCGGAATATTGAAAACTGTTTCAGGACGGGAAAGTCTTTGACATTGAAGGATATTAAAGATAAAGAATTATTGAACGATAGAAAAGGTGTTTTTGTATCCCTGAAGCTGGCAGGCGAATTAAGGGGCTGCATAGGGACAATAGAGGCCGTCACCGGTTCGGTGGGAGAGGAAATCCTCAATAATTCCGTATCAGCTGCCTTTAATGATCCCAGATTCTCACCCCTGAGGGAGGGAGAACTGTATCAGCTGGATATTTCGGTTGACCTGCTGTATCCGGCCGAAAAGTGCAGTTTTGAGGATTTGGATCCGGAAAACTATGGAGTCATTGTCACCAGCGGCAGAAAACGGGGCTTGCTGCTGCCCATGCTGGAAGGCATTGATTCCAGTGAAGAACAGGTTTCCATTGCTCTGCAGAAGGCAGGTATAGGAAAAAACCAGTCCTATGAAATTGAGAGGTTTAAAGTGGAGAGATTTAAAGAGGTGGAAGCTTGAAAAAAGAGGCTATGTTTTTTCATCCCGAGGAAGGGAAGATCAGATGTGTGCTTTGCCCGCATTACTGCCTTATAGCAAAGGGGAACATCGGGTTTTGCGGAGTGAGGCAGTGCGGCGAATCCGGGGATGAACTGAAGCTGTTTACATTGAATTACGGAGAAATAACCTCAATTTCACTGGACCCCATAATAAAGAAACCCCTGTACCATTTCCACCCCGAAGCTAACATATTGTCCGTCGGGAGCTTCGGCTGCAACTTCAAATGCAGCTTTTGCCAGAATTATTCTATTTCCCAGCACAGGGCCGAAAGCCGTTATGTGCCGGCCGGGGAAATGGCCGATATAAGCCTGCGGGATACCGGCAGTATAGGTCTGGCTTTTACCTACAATGAGCCGTCCATCTGGTACGAATATGTTTACGAGGTTGCAGGAGAGATAAAGAAACGGGACAGGGAGCATAAAATAGTGCTGGTCACAAATGGATATATAAATGAGGAGCCTCTAAAGAAATTGCTTCCCTATGTTGATGCCATGAATGTTGATTTAAAGGGTGACGGGGAATTTTATAAAAGCGTTTGTCTGGGCAAATTGGAACCGGTTATGAATACCATCAGGGTTGCAAACAGAGAAGGCTGTCATATTGAAGTAACCACACTCCTTATTCCGGGGGAAAATAACAGCCATGAAACCCTGGAAAAGCTGGGGGATTTTCTTGCTTCGGTGGATAGGGACATTGTACTCCATGTATCACGCTTTTTCCCGGGGTACAGGATGAAAAAACCGGCAACCGGCATTGAAGATTTAAAAAAGGCATATCAACAGTTAAAGCGGAAGCTCACCAATGTGTATGTGGGCAATATCAGCAATGAGGAAAAGGCATATATTATGAACCAATGATTATTTTTTGGAGTGTGCCATGGCAGAGCAGCTAAGTCTTTTGGATAACAGTATTGAAAAGGTTTCAAGCGGCAAGCTTAAAACAATAATCTCGGCGTCGAGGAGAACCGATGTGCCTGCTTTTCACTATGACTGGCTGCAGGAGGTACTTGCGGCGGGCAGTGTTCAGGTGCCTAATCCAAGGTTCCCGGATAAACGGTATGAAGTGGATCTGACGCCTGAAGGAGTCCATTCCATAGTACTGTGGAGCAAGAATTTCAGCAGGGTTTTGGATGCTCCGGGGCACCTGACGGAATATAACCTGTATTTTCAATACACAATAAATAACTACTCCGGGCTGCTTGAACCCAATGTCCCTGAGTATTCAGAGACGCTGAAAATACTGGAGGGCTTGCTGGGAAGATATGTACCTGAGCAGTTTAATATACGTTTTGACCCCGTAATTATTTCAACGAAGGGTGAGAGAAGTCCGACACCCCATAGGCCTGAGAAGGCAAGGCTGATAGCTTTTGAACGGCTGTGCAGGGATTTGTGTTCTCTGGGTATGCAGAAATGCCGGGTCACAACTTCATATCTGGCCATGTACAGTCATTTGAAGGGCAGAATAAAGCAGTGCGGTCTGGATATAAGGCATCTGGACAGTGATATGCAGACAGATTTTTTTACAGGGCTGGCTGAAATCTCTCAAAATTATGGTTTGAAGTTATATTCCTGCGCCAGTCCGGTTTTGGAGAAAATTAAAGGTGTGGACCGGGGGCATTGTATTGACGGGGAACTGCTGGAAAGGCTTTTTGGAGGAAGGGTGAAAAAAGCAAAGGACAGCGGACAGAGAGAAGCCTGCGGGTGCTCCGGCAGCAGGGATATAGGAATTTATTCGAAAACTGCCGGCGGGATGAAATGCTATCATGGCTGCAAATACTGCTATGTCATGGACGGCAGTTGATATTGGTTTCCATAGCGAAAAACACTTACCAAAGTCACTATCGGCTTTTTTACGGTAAGTGTTTTTATATTATCTGAATATTATCTGACTCTGACTTTGTGCTTAATACAGAAATTATGTTCGTTGGAGGCAAGATAAATTATTCCTTCAATAAAACCCACAAGAGAGGGAATACCTGTCCAGCAGAACAGCAAGTACAATATACCCATTCCGACCTTACCCATGTAAAACTTGTGGATTCCAAGTCCGCCGAGAAAAATTCCCAGAAGGCCGGCAGCTATTTTACTTTTAATAGGCCAGGCGGGACTAATGCCTTCATTAACCATTTGCTGGTAGTGGTAATTTTGCTGGGCCTGTGCCGTCTGGTTTGGATGTACCGGCTGATGATATGGCTGCTGCTGCGGATTGGGCTGCTGTGGATGAGACTGTTGGAAATTAGGCTGCTGTCCGCCGGCCGGTTCCTGGAAGTTTTGCTGGGCAGCAGACGCATTAGAAGTAAAGACTTCTCCGCAGTACTTGCACTCTCTTGTGCCGGGTGCATTGGGAGCACCGCATTGAGGACAAATGTTATCTGACATATGTAAAAAACCCCTTTTATTATATTTTATGATTACCACCTATATTATAGAAGGAATCATACTTTTTTCCACATTCAGGACAAAATTTCGAACTGCCCGGTACGGCTGCTCCGCAGGAGCAGGCTTTAGTGCCTATTGAAGCTCCGCATTCAGGACAGAATTTTGAGTTGGCCGGAACTGCCGTTCCGCAGGTAGGACACTGCTTTTTGGGAGTTTCAAGAGAACTGCCGCATTCACGGCAAAACCTTGAATTTGCAGGATTGTCAAAACTGCAGGCAGGACACTGAATAACCGCGTTATCAATAATCGCTCTGGTGTTTACCGACGATGCCATTTCATTAAACAGGGATGAACCCACGCCTGCCCCTACATTGCCGCTGACAAAGGCTCCTGCTATTCCCGAGTCATTGGAGGCAGCATTGTCGTACACATCGAAGGAACGCTTTGTCACATAGCGGTTATCTCCCATAATTTCAAATTCTGCACGGTTTTTAAGGATTTCATTTATTTCTTCAAAATCCTCATCGGGAAAATTTATGGACTTTATAAAAAAGTTTACCGGTGTTAAGCCATATTTTTTAAATTCAGAAGAAATCTTATCCTTTGCCATATTGGAAATTGAATCCAGTTTGGCGGTGATTTCCAATGCTGAAATTTTTTCATTAATAATTATATTGGCAATGATAGTTTTAATTTTTTGTACCAGAATACCTTTAAAATAGTCCATTATTGCATCAAACTTGACAATTTCGGCAGGGCCTATTATACCTATGAGCTCGGTAAAGAATTTAAGGTAATTGTCAACCTTGAGACCCATTTGACCGAAGGCTCTGACTCTCAGTTTTGTGAAATATTTGGGGTCTATGATCTGCACCGGATCTGAGGTTCCCCAGTAAATGTCCAGCTTGGTGGCAATGTTCAGGAAAAATATTTCGGCAGAAAAAGGTGTTCTTCCGCCAAAAGGAAAATTAACAATGGATTTCAGTATGGGAAGATTTTTTGAATCCAGAGTATATGTACCGGCATTAAATACGTCACATACCGTTCCGCCTTTTACAAATATTGCCGCCTGACCTTCTCCGACAATAAGCTGTGTTCCGTATACAAGCTGTTCGGAAGGATATTTGTATACAATCCAATCCCTAGTTCTAAGGCCGTCAAATTTCACTCTGTCAATTATCGCCATAATATGCACCCCAAACCTTATTTTGCTAAAAATTATATCATATCCTTGAAGTGAAAACAATTACAAACACATTAATTAAAGCTGTTTTTACTTATTTCAAACTCATTCTTATTATAGTTTAACATATTCTCATCCCTCATGCTGCTCAATTCCCTGGATAACGCACTCCGGTTGACACAAAGAAAATCTGCCAGTTCATCACGGGAAAACGGGATCCGGAATTTGTTTGAGCCGTGTTTTTTCATCTGCATGGAGAAATAGGCAATAAGCTTTTCCCGGGTTGTCCTTTGTGAAAGAATATCCATTCTATTGTTCAGCAGTATATTTTTCCGGGCAATCAGCTGAAGCATATTTTTAATTAAAGTGGAATGGAAGCTGCAGGCTGAGCTGCAGGTGGTCACTATCCTGCTGAACCGTATGAAAAGTACATTGCAGCCGGTGGTAGTCAGAACGGTGACGGGTATCCTGCTCAAATTTGCGCAGGCAAAGGCTTCTCCGAATATATCGCCTTCCGACAGCTCGGACATAATGGTCCTGTTGCCCATTACGTCCTCTTTGACTATCTGGGCCGAGCCAGAAAGAATTATGCCTACCGAAGATACCCGGCTTTCGGCAAGAAAAATTATATCATTTTTGTTATATTCCTGTGTTCTGGCTCCAAGGCAGCCAAGCAGGCTATCATATTGGCTTTCATCTATATTTTCAAATATGGCGACGGTTTTAAGCAATTCAAAATAATCCTTCATAAATTTTTCTCCTGGTTGCAAATGCAACCGATTTAATGTCATAAGTCTAGTACAATAAACACATAAAGTCAATCACAAATCTTAACAGAATTAAAAATAACCTAAATATAAGGAGGCAATTTTTTATGTCAGAAATGTTTTGTTTTCAATGTGAGCAAACTATAGGGGGAAAGGGATGTACCGGAGCTGCAGGAGCATGCGGCAAAAAGGCCGACACATCAAATTTCCAGGATGAGCTTACAGGCGCCTTGATAGGACTGGCAAAGGCTGCTGAAAAGGGCCGGCCCACAGCACAGACTCATAAGGTCGTTATTGAAGGTTTGTTTACCACCATTACAAATGTAAGCTTTGATAACGCATCAATCAAGAGACAGATTGCGAATATTGAAAAGGAAAAGGCACAGCTTGGTTCTGCATTTGCAGCAAACTATGATATGCAGAAGCTCTGGAATGACAATGAAGATATCCGTTCCCTGAAGTCGCTGATACTTTTCGGAATCCGCGGAATGGCGGCATATGCTTACCATGCATTGGTTCTGGGCTACAACAATGATGAAGTAAACGATTTCTTCTATAAGGCACTGAGAGCAATCGGAGAGGATCTCAATGCAGATGCCCTTCTTCCTATAGTATTGGAAACCGGCAAGGTAAATCTCGCCTGTATGGCCATGCTTGACCAGGCAAACACTGAAACTTACGGTACTCCTGTTCCGACCAAGGTACCTTTGACAATCGAAAAAGGACCGTTCATAGTAATTTCAGGCCATGATCTCTATGATCTGTACCAATTGCTTGAACAGACAAAGGATAAGGGTATAAATATCTATACTCATGGCGAAATGCTGCCTGCACATGCATATCCAAAACTTAAGGCCTATCCGCATCTCAAGGGCAATTTCGGAACTGCATGGCAGAACCAGCAGAAGGAATTTGACAATCTCCCCGGTGCCGTTTTATTCACAACAAACTGCCTGATGCCCACAAGGCCAAGCTATCATGACAGAGTATTCACAACCGAGGTTGTTGCATATCCAGAAATGGTTCATATAGATGATGACAAGGATTTCACACCGGTTATAAATAGAGCTCTCGAATTGGGCGGTTATAAAGAAGACAGGAGAATGACGGGCATCAACGGCGGAGATACTGTTACAACAGGCTTTGCAAGAGGAACTGTCCTTTCGGTTGCCGACAAGGTTATCGATGCGGTCAAGGCCGGAGCAATCAAGCACTTCTTCCTTGTTGGAGGCTGTGACGGAGCCAAGGTTGGCAGAAACTACTATACCGAATTTGTTCAGAAGACTCCGAAAGATACTGTTATATTGACGCTTGCCTGCGGCAAGTTCCGTTTCAACGATCTTGATATCGGTGAGATAGGTGGTCTTCCAAGAATAATGGATATGGGCCAGTGCAATGATGCCTACAGTGCAATCCAGGTTGCATCCGCACTTGCAGGAGCTTTTGAATGTGATATAAATGAGCTGCCGCTGTCCCTTGTGCTTTCATGGTATGAACAGAAGGCGGTATGTATCCTCCTGACGCTGCTCTCCCTTGGAATCAAGAACATTTATCTGGGACCTACACTGCCTGCGTTCATATCTCCAAATGTTCTTAATATACTGGTTGAGAACTTTAACATCAGCCCTGTTTCAACCCCGGATGCAGATTTGAAAAAAATTCTGGGCTAATGTAAGCTGTAAATAATCAAGCCCCTCAAGAAATAATTACTATAAAAGCTATACTCAATTTGAAGTCCTGTCCATTCGGCAAAGCATCTCATTCACAGCAAGGTACGCTGTAATGAGATGCTTTTGCATATTATAAAGAGCATATTTTAAATATAAATTTGGATATACTCTTATTGAGAAATATTAAAAGGAAGTGTAAAGTGAGAAATTTTCTATCGGAATTCAAAGAATTCATATCCAGGGGTAATGTTGTTGATCTGGCCGTGGGTATCATAATCGGCTCGGCATTCACAGCCATTGTTACCTCGCTGGTAAATCAGGTGGTAATGCCGGGAATAGGCTTTTTGATCGGAAGGATCAACTTTGCCGATTTCAGATGGACACTTGCTCCGGCCTCCGGTGATAAGCCCGAAGTTGCAATATATTACGGTGCCTTCATACAGCAAATCATTAATTTCATCATAATTTCTTTTGTTGTATTCTCCATGGTCAAAATGATCAATATTTTACGGAGAAAAAAGAATGAGGAGGAGCCGGCAGCGCCATCTTCCGAGGTTCAGCTGCTCACTGAAATCAAGGATTTGCTGAAAGAGAACCGAAAGTAAAAATAGGACGATATAAATTAATGCGTTGTGCTGATTAATTTAAATTTTGCTTTAACTATGTAACTTTTTTATATCAACTGGTAGCTTCGTACTAACCTCATAAAATAAGGGTGCACCCAAAACAATTGCAAAAATTGTATCTACTGTAAAAAGAAAAAGCAGGCCGGATTTGCTCCGGCCTGCATTACGCTGATATAAAACTGATTATTCTAATTTAAAAATCTGATTATCCTATAAACTGTTGTGTCCAATATAATCTTCCGCTTGAATTTTTAGCTACACCTACACCGATTTGAGTAAAGGATGAATTAAGAATATTCGCTCTGTGTCCGGGTGAATTCATCCAGCCCTGCATAACCTGTTCAGGTGATGTCTGTCCCATTGCGATATTCTCGCCGGCAGTTCTGTAGCTGATTCCGTACTTTTTCATCATATCAAAGGGTGAGCCGTAGGTTGGTGAATTATGGTCGAAGTAATTATTCTTTGCCATATCCTGTGATTTAAGGGTAGCCACCTTGCTCAACTCTGTGTTCATCTTTAATGGCTTGAGCCCTGCTTTAGCTCTTTCTGCGTTGACCAGGTCAACTACTTTCTTCTGAAATGCGCTATAATCCCCGTTGGTGGTGCTGGGTGCCGGTTTGGTGGTTCCGGTGGGCTTGGTTGTGCCTGTAGATGGTTTTGCAGCAGGTTTTGTCGGGGCAGGCTTGCTGGAAACCGGCTTTGCCGGAGTCGTTTTGCTGCAGTTTGACTTATTTGTTAATTTAGCTGATAAAGAACCGGTATATGACTTGAGTATTTCTTCCAATTTTGATTTTACGGAAGTTACGTTCTGCTGATTATTTGAGCTTTTAGCTGAATTTGTCGTTGGGCAATTTTGAGTGTTCTTTACGGCGGAAGTACTTGTATTCAGTACCTTTGGTTCAGCGGATTTTCCGCCGGTATTCAGGACGGTATTCTGAGGCTGGTTTTTACCGGCAGCCGCATTTCCCTCCATGGTTTTAAATGCGGTATCAACTGCTGCCGATACAGGAGTTTGCTCCTTGACAGCTTCGCTGTTCACAGCGGCGGCTTCAGCCGGCCTGCTGTTATCTGCGGCAGCTTTACTTCCTGATATATCTGCATTGCTGTTGAATGCAAAAAACGATACGAGTACAGCACATGCTGCAATACTTGATATAACTGTTGTCTTTTTATTATTCATATTTACCTCCATTAGTTTTGACTAAATTTTACGTGCTTCTTCATGCCCATAATCAGCGTTTTGCGACGATGCTTCTGTTCAATGCTTCGTTCAGCGTAATATTTATCAGCTACCGGGGTACGGACTTTATGTTAACACTGCTTTCTGTGAGAAACAACCCCCCAATTTATGGTAACCCGCTTAAGTGTAAGCCTACAGGGTTTTGGGAAAAAGGAGTAAAACCTTGAGGTGGCGGGGATAGTCCTTGGTTAAGTTGACATAAAATTATCAATAAAAATAATTGAAATTTGTTTATTTGGACTAAAAATATATTATTATTTGCTGTTTACCTATGGTAAAATGGGGGAATAAATGAAACAGAAATCGGGAGAGGCGGTAAAATAAAGTGATGGAATGGATAAGCAATCAAAATCATATATATCAAGCCCTGTTAGCAACTCTGATGACCTGGGCAATGACTGCACTTGGAGCGGCAATGGTATTCTTCTTTAAGGAGATAAATAAACGTGTTTTAAACACCATGCTGGGTTTTGCTGCTGGAATTATGATTGCCGCAAGCTTCTGGTCACTTCTGGCCCCGGCTATTGAAATGGCCGGAGATGCACCTATCCCTGCATGGCTGGTGGCCGCAATAGGTTTTTTAGGAGGTGCGGCCTTTTTATATCTGGCTGACAAAATAATTCCACATATGCACCTTAACTCGAAGGACGGGGAGGCCGAGGGGATATCTACCAGGCTGAAGCGCAGCATTTTACTGGTTTTTTCAATAACTCTGCACAACATACCCGAGGGACTTGCCGTAGGTGTGGCCTTTGGAGCAGTTGCAGGCGGAATAACCGACGGAACACTGATGTCGGCTTTGGCAATTGCAATCGGTATTGGATTACAGAATTTTCCGGAGGGGGCGGCGGTTTCAATTCCGCTCAGAAGGGAAGGATTATCACGCAGCAGGAGCTTTTTCTACGGACAGGCTTCGGGTATTGTTGAGCCAATTGCAGGTGTGCTGGGTGCTGCCCTGGTTATGTTCGTAAAACCTGTCCTGCCATATGCACTGGCCTTTGCAGCCGGCGCCATGATATTTGTTGTGGTGGAGGAACTCATTCCGGAGGCGCAGAGCGGCTCCCATGAAAGTACTCACCTGGCTACCATAGGCTGTGTAATAGGGTTTACCATTATGATGATATTGGACGTGGCCCTGGGATAAAAAAGGAGTGTTGTAAAATGAAAGTACTTTCATTTTACAACACTCCCTTCAACTCTGCATGTTTATACGTTTTGCGACAGCCCCTTAAGTTAAATTAATTGGCACAACGATTTAACTGATCACGCTGGCGCGCTTTTCTAGCGAAGGCGGGATGCCATAGTATTTTTTATACAGTTTGCTGAAATAATAGGCATCCTCATAGCCTACATTCCTTGCAACCGTCTTGATAGGAATATTACCTTCGTTCAAAAGCTCATTGGCCTTGGTCAGGCGGATACGTATCAAATGATTTATAGGCGATTCCCCCGTCTCCTCCTTGAATATCTTGGATATATATACAGGACTCAGGTACATGTTATGGGCAAGCCTGTATAAGGAAATGGGCTTCATGTAATTCTGGCTCAGATATTCCAGTATTGTATTTACAACATTGGTTCTTTCTGAATTTGTAAAATTAAGTCTGGCTTTTTCGGACTTATCCTTGTTTACATTCATTCCTCTATACAGCAGAGAGGTGAGTTTAAGAATGCTCGCCTTAATCATCAGATCACAGTAAGGTTCATTCTTTTCCTGTTCGGATAAGGTTTCGTTGACACATTTTAAAATATCCGGCTGAAACAGCGGCATGGAATAAATGGACCCGGCATCAGGTTCAATCAGATAATTCGGGGGCAGATTCTTTATCTGAAAATTGCCCAGGGCATAATTGAACTCTTCCACCTGAACACCTTCAGGTATGATCTTAAGGTGCTTTAAACCGGGTTTGACTATTATGATATTACCCTTTGTCACCTCGTATCTGATATCGTCAATAACATATGTAAAATTGCCGGCCAATATGATTTTAACTTCCGTGAAGTCATGAACGTGATAACTCATGGGTTTTTCACAATTGGCTGCATTAATAAATGCATACAGTAAGGTTGGATTAAAACATTCGGCTCTTACTTCGGGCATACACAAAAGAAATCACTCCATTGCAGTCATTTTAAAAGCAAATTAAAAATAAAGTATAATACATATTTACAACATTTACGGCTTTGTATGCCTATTTTTTAAGAACAATTTGTATAAATATTAACAGAATATGTATACAGTATTAATTTATATGTTATCACAAACTTATCCAGATTCCAATCATAATCATTAATAATCTTATGAAGAATATAGGATAAAAATATCCATCACCAGGTAAAGAATATCCATTTTATAAGAGGGTTTACTCTTTATAATAGTACTAAGGTCAATAACTATGGACTCAAATACAAACTGTGGTAAAAGCGCACTTGAAGAGCGTGAGTTGCTGAAGGCGGCGGCTTTAACCGCAGTTGAATTTGTAAATTAGGGTGGAAGGAATTACTTATTATGGAAAATGTAAAGTGGGTATGGAGCTATATAAAGAAATATAAACTCAGGATTTGCATAAGCCTTATCATGGTACTGGCTGCTTCTGCACTAAGCATGGTATCTCCATATGTGTCAGGTATTATTGTTGACAGGGTTATCAAGCAGGGACACAGGGAAATACTTTTTACGCTGGCGGCATTAATGATTGGAGCCACAGCGGCAAAGGCAATAATAAGATTTACATATCAGATAAACTTTGAGAAGGTCTCCCAGGGAGCATATATGACCATCAGGGAGAATATGTACAGAAAGCTTCAGGAGCTGGACTTCAAGTTTTTCGACACAACAAGAACCGGTGACATTATGGCGAAAATGACCGGTGATATGGAAACAGTCCGCCATTTTACATCCTGGGTTATTTACATGGTATTTGAAAATGCCGTAATTTTTATTTTTGCGGTGACGCTGTTATTTACAATCAATTGGCAGTTTACACTTGTATTGCTTCTGGTCATACCCTTTCTCGGCTGGGCGGCCATAAAGCTTGCCAATGAGGTCAGACCGACTTTTTCAGCCGTCAGACAGCAGTTTTCAAGACTTAATTCGGTAGTGCAGGAGAATATCAGCGGAAACAGGGTTATAAAGGCCTTTGCCACAGAGAAAATTGAGATTGGCAAATTTGACAGGGAAAATGAGGCATACAGGCAGAGAAACATGGATGCGGCCAATGTTTGGTCAAAATATCTGCCCGTAATAGATTCACTTGCCGGTACTCTCTCACTCACCATCATAATAATTGGGGGTATTCTGGTAATCAACAATCAGATATCCATCGGAGAGCTGGTAACCTTCAACTCCATAATATGGGCCCTGGGCAATCCTATGAGACAGTGCGGCTGGCTTATAAATGATATACAGCGCTTTAACGCCTCGGCCGATAAAATCAGGGAATTCTTCGAGACCGAGACATCAATAAGCAATATAGAAAAGCCTGCCGAAGAGGATATCAAAGGCGTGGTTGAATTTAGAAATGTGAGCTTCGGCTACGAGGGGGAAGAGGTTCTAAAAAATGTCAGCCTGAAGGCCAATCCCGGTCAGACAATAGCTATAATAGGACCTACCGGTTCAGGTAAATCCACACTGGTTAATCTCATATGCAGATTCTATGACTGCAGTGAGGGTGAAGTACTGATAGACAATATAAATGTCAGGGATATGGAATTGAAAAACCTCCGTGCAAAAATATCGGTTGCAATGCAGGATGTGTTCCTTTTCTCAGATACCATCGAGGGCAACATAGCCTATGGCGTACCCGATGCTCCGTATGAATCGGTGAAGTGGGCTGCAGGAATAGCGGATGCCCATAATTTCATATCAAACCTGCCCGAAGGTTATGATACCATTATCGGGGAGAGGGGAGTGGGCCTGTCGGGCGGGCAGAGGCAGAGAATAGCGCTTGCACGGGCTATACTGAAAAATCCCTCAATACTGATTCTGGACGATACAACCTCCAGTGTGGATATGGAAACCGAATTCGAGATACACAAGACTCTGAGATCTTTTTACAATAATAAAACGACATTTATAATTGCTCATAGAATTGCATCTGTAAAAAATGCCGATAAGATAATAGTTCTTAACGGAGGAACAATTATTGAACAGGGTACACATGAAGAACTTTTAAAACAAGAGGGTTACTATTATGATGTATATCTTACCCAATTCGGCGATTTTGACGCCGCAGCGGTCAAGGAGGTGGGGTAATGGCCAGAAACAAGTATGATGTAGATGAAGAATTGGTATCGGTTTTCAGAATGAAAGACTTAATAAGGCTGCTCAGATATATGAAGCCCTATAAGCTCACCATAGTTGTTACAGTTATGCTGATGCTCATTGCCAGCGTTGCAAATCTGCTGGGCCCGGTACTTGTGCAGGATGCAATAGACAACAGAATTCCGGACAAGGATATTAACGGATTGATAATTTTGTCGGTCATTTTTGCCGTCACTCTTATTATAAATGCAATATGCTTCAAATTCAGGGTCAAGCTTATGTCCACCATAGGGAACAATATTGTAAGAAAGATAAGGGAAGATATTTTCTACAAGCTTCAGGAGCTTCCATTCTCATATTACGACAGCCGCCCTCATGGAAAAATACTGGTCAGGGTATTAAACTACGTCAATTCACTGAGTGACCTGCTGTCAAACGGTTTTATAAACTTTGTGACCGACATGTTCACGCTGGTGTGTATCATAGCTTTCATGCTGTTCATAAATGTGAAGCTCACATTGGTCAGCCTGCTGGGACTGCCTCCCCTTATAATAGCCATAATGTGTATCAAAAACATACAGAGAAGGAATACCCAGGCTTTAAGCATGAAGCAGTCAAACCTTAACGCTTATATCCATGAGAGCATTTGCGGTGTCAAGGTTACCCAGTCCTTTGCCCGGGAAGAAAAGAACGAGAGTATTTTCCATGAACTGAGCACTGCCTATAGAAAGGCGTGGATGAAATTTGTCAAATCCAACTTTATCCTATGGCCTATAATTGATACCATCTCGACTACAGGTGTAGCAGTCCTCTATTTTGCGGGGATAATATGGTTTCAAGATGTGTCGGTGGGAGTGCTCATAGCTTTTGTGAGTTACATATGGAGATTCTGGCAGCCCATTGCCAATATGGGGAATTTTTATAACGCCATGATAAATGCCATGGCCTATCTTGAGAGGATATTTGAGACTATAGATGAAAAGCCGGCAATTTCCAATCTCCCGGGAGCCACTGAAATGCCTCAGGTAAAAGGGCAGGTGGAATTCAAAAATGTGGGCTTTACCTATGATGTGGAGGCCGGAAACAAAATACTTGACGATATAAACTTTGAAGTCGAACAGGGCAGCACAATTGCACTTGTTGGGCCTACCGGGGCAGGAAAGAGTACGGTAATCAACCTTCTCAGCAGATTTTATGATGTTCAGGAGGGAGAGGTCCTGGTAGACGGAATAAATATAAGGAATGTCACACTGGGTTCTCTCAGAAGTCAAATGGGCGTGATGCTTCAAGATACCTTCCTTTTTTCGGGAACGGTAATGAGCAACATTAAATACGCCAGGCCGGACGCCACCGATGAGGAGGCCATACAGGCAGCAAAAGCAGTATGCGCCCATGATTTTATAATGAATCTGAAGGATGGGTACAATACTGAAATAAATGAAAGGGGAACAAGGCTGTCCATAGGGGAGCGGCAGCTCATATCCTTTGCCAGAGCACTGCTTGCCGACCCGAGAATTCTCATATTGGATGAGGCGACCTCAAGCATTGATACCAGGACAGAGCTTGCCCTTCAAAACGGTTTGCAGAGACTGCTGAAAGGCAGAACCTCCTTCATAATTGCCCACAGGCTTTCTACAATAAAAAATGCCGATTGTATTATGTATATTGACAGCGGCTCAATAGTGGAACGCGGAACACATGAGGAATTACTGGCTTTAAAAGGGCACTATTGCAAGTTGTACAATTCTCAGTTCAGTGTGCTTGAGGCTGTGTAGCATTTACAATATTGATTTCCGCAGAAGGCTTTAATGCGGCTCCGGATTTTCCTGCCCGGAAATGACTGTGTACTTTACATGTATTGAATATTGAATTATGATATAAATAAAATAAAAATATGGTTTATTCTATTAATTCGATCTGGGAGGATAAAACAGTGAGTATAACAAAGAATTATTTCGGTACTTTGCCCGACGGAACAAAGGCAGATATTTTTACTCTGGCAAATTCAAGGAAAGTATCGGTTGATATTACCAATTTTGGCGGCATAATAGTTTCAATCACAGTGCCCGACAGGGACGGGAATATGTCAGATGTGACTTTAGGCTACAGAAACCTTGACAAATATATTGAAAATCCCGGATATCTGGGAGCGCTTGTAGGAAGGCACGCAAACAGAATAGAAGATGCCAGGTTTGAACTCAACGGAAAAGTATATGAACTGGCTAAGAATGATGGGAAAAATCATCTGCACGGCGGAATAACAGGTTTTCACAATGTTGTATGGAAGGCTGAAGTTATTGGTGAAAAGCTCGTACTGACCCACACAAGTCCTGATGGGGAGGAGAATTATCCGGGAAAGTTAGATGTGAGGGTTGAGTACTCATTAACCGAGGAAAATGAGCTTGTTATAGACTACAATGCGGCTTCCGACAAGGATACGGTAGTGAATCTGACGAATCATGCATATTTCAACCTGGGCGGGCATGCATCGGGAGATATATTAAAGCACCAGATCTATATAAATGCAGACAGCTTTACACCTGTAAACGACGAGTGCATCCCAACCGGAGAAATCAGAAGCGTAAAGGGGACCGTAATGGATTTTACTGCGCTCAGGAGTTTTGCAGAAGGCTTTAACAGCGGCGATGAACAGATTAAAAACGGCGGAGGCTATGACCACAACTGGGTCCTGAATACAAAGGGAAATGCCGGGGAAGTGGCAGCAGAGTTGTACCATCCCGAAAGCGGCCGCTTGATGCAGGTGTTTACTACTAAACCGGGTGTACAGTTTTATTCGGGAAATTTCCTCAATAACCTCAATGGAAAGGAAAATGCCGTCTACGGTGAGAGAAACGGGCTTTGCCTGGAAACACAGTACTTTCCAAATGCAATGAAGCACAAGCATTTTCCTTCACCTGTTCTCAAAGCGGGAGAAAAGTACCATCATGTAACGATATATAAATTTACTGTTAAATGAATAAATAAAACAAAAACCCCTGGTAAAACCAGGGGTTAATTGTTGTAAAGTACCTGTTGGCACAAACCTATCTTCTGGAAAATCCACCATTAGAACTTTTTTGTGAAGCTTTTTTAGCTTTTCTGCATTCAGGGCATCTTGCAGGCTCGTTTGTGAATCCTTTTTCTGCGTAGAATTCTTGTTCGCCAACCGTAAAAGTAAAAGTTGCGCCGCAATCTTTACAAGTAAGAGTTTTGTCTTGCATTGGAATACCTCCAAAAAATTTTATTGCTGAGCATATAAAGCCTTAAACATTACGGAGCGAAAAAGGATTGTACAAATAAGAATAAGAAATTATAAGCCTTAGCACTTATATTATACTATCTGCACAAATAATAAGCAAG
>JAFABO010000156.1 GCA_023426005.1 Bacillota bacterium
ATATATAATAAGAGAGGATTTAATATATGGCATTTGTAAATGAAAATCATTTAAAACTACCGGGCAATTATTTATTTGCCGAAATCGGTAAAAGAGTTAATACCTTTAAAAGTGAAAATCCTTCTGCTGATATTATCAGGCTTGGGATAGGAGATGTTACACGTCCGCTCCCGATGGCTTGTATTGAGGCAATGCATAAAGCTGTCGACCATATGTCCAGGGTAGAGACCTTTAAAGGATATCCTGAATATGAGGGATATGATTTCCTTATCAACAATATCATTGAGTTTGATTACAAAAAAAGAGGCATTACAATTGGTACTGATGAGGTTTTTGTCAGTGACGGGGCCAAAAGCGATACGGCAAATATTCAGGAGCTTTTTGGAACCAATTGCAGAATAGCTGTTACCGACCCCGTTTATCCCGTATATGTTGACAGCAATGTAATGGCAGGCAGGACGGGTGAATATGTGGACGGCAAATGGACAAATGTCACCTATCTTCCCTGTACATCAGGAAATGGCTTTATTCCGGAACTGCCGAAAGAAAGAGTTGACCTTATCTACTTGTGTCTCCCCAATAATCCGACAGGTACCACTTTGACAAAGGATCAGCTAAAGGTTTGGGTTGATTATGCGGCAAAAAATAAATCCATAATTTTATTTGATTCTGCTTATGAGGCTTTTATAACCCAGGAAGACGTGCCTCACAGTATTTATGAAATCGAGGGAGCAAAAGAAGTTGCCATTGAGTTCAGAAGCTTTTCAAAAACTGCGGGTTTTACCGGGACAAGATGCGCTTATGTCGTTATCCCGAAAGAGTTGAAAGCAGCTGCGGCAGACGGCAGTGAAATCGGGCTGAACAGGCTGTGGTACAGAAGACAGGCAACCAAGTTCAACGGTGTATCGTATATAGTGCAGCGCGGGGCAGAGGCCGTATATACCGAAGAAGGTCAGAAACAGGTCAGGGAGACCATAGCATACTATCTGACAAATGCTTCTATAATAAAGAGCGGTCTTGAGAGTGTGGGCATAACCGTATTCGGAGGCGTTAACGCTCCTTATATCTGGATGAAGACGCCGAGGGGTATGGATTCCTGGGAGTTTTTTGATAAGCTTTTAAGGGAGGCCAATATTGTCGGAACTCCAGGGGTGGGCTTTGGTCCAAGCGGACAGGGTTATTTCAGACTCACTGCTTTCGGAAACAGAGAGAATACTCAGGCGGCTGTTGAAAGATTTAAGACAAGACTGAAACTATAATTACTGAAATATCACTATATAATGTAATTACAGCTATAATATTGATAAACCCATTGTAAGAGTTGGTTGTTATATATAGAAGATTAATTTTGCATAGATTTGATATTTTGGGCCGGCTAAGATTAGTCGGCCCAAAAAGTGAACTGAGGGTTTTCCAAAATGAAGGGTGGACGGAAAGATATGTTTGATTGGGAACAGTTAAATTCGGCCTGCAGCAATTGCCAGGCCTGTGAACTCGGCAGAAGCAGAACGAACGTAGTTGTTGGCAGAGGAAATGTAAACGCCCCCATATTGTTTGTCGGAGAGGGCCCCGGTGAACAGGAGGATAAGCAGGGACTTCCTTTTGTAGGGGCGGCAGGACAGCTTCTGAACATTTTGCTTGAAGCCCTGATGTTGAAATCAGATGAATATTATATTGCAAATGTTGTTAAGTGCAGGCCGCCCAACAATCGTGTTCCAACCGATGATGAGGCTGAAAAATGTCTTCCCTACCTCAGAAACCAAGTTGCGCTGGTCAGGCCCCAAATAATAGTATGTCTTGGCAGCACTGCAGCCAAATATGTGATTGCAAAGGATATCAAGATAACACAAATCAGAGGACGGTGGATTGAACGCAAGGGTTATTGGATAATGCCAACTTTTCATCCCGCAGCACTGCTCAGGGACCAGAGCAAGAAAACCCTGCTTTTCAGAGATATCAGGGAAGTCAGGAATAAATTACATACAATAACGGAATAAAGGAAATTGAAAAATGACAACAGACAAAATCAGAATGGAACTTGACGAATTATATAATAAATATTCAAAAACCTTTGAAAATGAACAGATAGTACTTGGTGACGGCTGCCTGGCAGGTCCTCTCATAATAGTCGGGGAAGCTCCCGGAAAAGACGAGGTATCACAGGGGAAGCCTTTTGTAGGAGCGGCAGGGAAAAATTTGAAAGAATTTATGGACCTTATAGGAATAACCCGTGAATCAGTGTTTATAACAAATGCTATCAAGTACAGGCTTGGTAAGATAAATGAAAAAACAAAAAGGGTAATTAACCGTCCTGCAACCAGGGAGGATATAGTTAATAATCAACACTGGCTTCACCAGGAAATAGAATTGCTGTGCCCCGAAATAATTGTAACCTTGGGCAACGTCCCCTTAAAAGCTGTCACAAATGACTTCAGCGCTTCAATTGGTGAAATGCATGGGAGCCTTCATGCCTGCAATATCTGTGAAAGGGCATACCGTCTCTTCCCTTTGTATCATCCCGCAAGTATCATATATAACAGAAGCCTTAAGGATATATATAATAATGATGTATTGATATTAAAAGAGGTTTTATCTTCATTGGATGCAAGTGATAATGGGTATGGAATAAATTGACTTAATAAAATATGATTTTTTATTAAATAATATTGACAAGATATATTAGCTATGCTATCATAACTAAGCTGTCGCCGAACGAACAAAACAACACTTTAAATAGTAAATTGTGACAAACAAAAATCTACAAAAAGTGTTGACACAAAAGCGGCAGTGTGGTAATATATAAAAGTCGCTCAGCACTGCTGAGTGCCGGAAATTGACAAATGTACGGCATGTTGATTTTATGCCTGAAAAGCCACTTTCCAGATGGACTTTGAAAAGTAAACAGTGACAAATACATGCAAATGTATGTACATCGTAGATGTACATTGTAAAGGAACTCGAAAAATTCCGAAATCGCATAGCGATTTCAAATTGAGTTAAAAGAATTCCA
>JAFABO010000217.1 GCA_023426005.1 Bacillota bacterium
TTACTGATTCAGCAAACTTTTCAAGAATTTCACTGCCTATTGAGGTGTAATGCATTTCTCTTCCTCTGAACTTTACAGAAACCTTAACTTTGTCTCCATCCTTCAAGAACTTGTATGCGTTCTTAACTTTGAATTCAAAGTCATGGTCCTCAATCGAAGGAGATACTCTGACTTCTTTTATGCTTATGATCTTTTGATTTTTTCTTGCTTCCTTCTCTTTCTTGGCAAGCTCGAACATGTATTTACCATAATCCATTATCTTGCAAACAGGCGGTACTGCCTGTGGAGCAATTTTAACTAAGTCAAGATTTTTAGAATTGGCAAGCTTCTGGGCTTCCTTAGCTGCAATGATACCAATCATAGTACCATCCGCATCAATAAGTCTGACTTCTTTTTCCCTGATTTCCTCATTGATCATTAAATCATTTTTGCTAATAACTGACACCTCCGAAATATAATAGGCAGAAGATTAACTTCAAGTCCCCAATAATAAAAAAACAATAAAAAAAGTGGATAGAAGCAAGTATCCACTAGTAATCTCAGTCAGCGCGCAAAAATGCACTCTTAATAACCGATATTAACCCTGCAAATCTATGTCCGCCAGGTGAGAAGTGGAAAACTTCTTCTTGTTTTGCATAAATATGATATCAGAAATTAAATTACTTGTCAAATTAATTTTAAACTTTGCAGCAGAAGTCAAATTCAAACCCAAACTGCGTTCAAAGCCAGCTTGAAAGTATAATCCGCCTAGAGGGCGAAGGCTTTAAACCGTAATTGCTCTGGCAAAATTTAGAACATCAATTTACGAGTCCATTAATTGAACCAAGCCATCTTCAGATGTCAGTTTTTCAAGATTGTTAAATATCTTTTCCTCATCCCAGTTCCACCACTGAAGCTTCAGCAAAAACTCAACCTTATCATCGCTGAAACGCTTTCTGATAAATTTAGCCGGATTGCCTCCATAAACCGCATAGGGTTCAATACTCCTTACAACTGTTGAATCAGCCGCAATGATAGCGCCATCTCCAACTTTTATCCCCGGCATGATGGTCACATTCTGCCCTATCCAGACATCATTTCCAATTATAGTATCACCTTTAAAAGGCAAATCTTCAATTTTTGGAGTTACCCTTTCCCAGCCTCCGGCAAATATATTGAAAGGATAGGTGGTGATACCGTTCATCCTGTGATTGGCGCCGTTCATAATGAATTTTATACCCTCTGCAATTGCACAGAATTTTCCTATTATCAATTTATCCCCCAGAAATTCATAATGATGTTGGATATTTTCATAAAACAGCTCGGGAGATTTTTTATTGTCACTGTAATAGGTATATTCCCCTATATCAACATTGGGCTTTTTAGGTAAATTACTTATATAGCATACGGTCTTAATATTTTCATTGGGATACAGCTTATTCTTATCAGGCCCAAACACAAAATCAACTCCTATTTTCATACACGTTCATATACCAGGAATTTGTAATCGTATGGATTTTTTTCGTCCCTGGGTCCCTGCCGGCTTGAAACGAGCTTCCACTGTGAGTAGTTAATCTCAGGGAAATATGTGTCTGCTTCAAAGGCCTGGTCGATTTCTGTTATATACAGCTTATGGGCCAGCGGCAGGAAAGCTCTATATATTTCAGCCCCGCCTATTATAAATGCTTCACCTTCAGCAGCATATGCTTTTGCCCCGTCTATGGAATTGACAGCTATACATCCCTCGGGTCTGAAATCCATGTCCCTGGTGATTATTATGTTTTTTCTGCCCGGAAGCGGCTTGCCTATGGATTCATAGGTTTTTCTTCCCATTATTACCGGTTTACCCAGGGTCACTTTTTTAAAGTAGGCAAAGTCGGCAGGAAGATACCAGGGCATCCTGTTTTTGCAGCCCAGAGCATTATTTTTCCCCATTGCCCAAATTATTGAAATCATACTGCAACAGCTCCCTTTATGTGGGGATGCGGATCATAGCCCGTCAGTGTGAAGTCTTCAAACCTGAAGTCGAACAAGTCTTTGGCCCCTGGGTTTATTACCATCCTTGGCAGCGCTCTGGGCTCTCTGGAAAGCTGGAGCTTAACCTGCTCAACATGGTTGAGATATATGTGGGCGTCGCCCAGAGTGTGGACAAATTCACCGGGCTTTAAGCCGCATGCCCGGGCTACCATCATTGTGAACAACGCATAAGATGCAATATTAAAAGGCACGCCAATAAACACATCAGCGCTTCGCTGATACAGCATGCAGGAAAGCGTGCCGTTCACCACATAAAACTGGTAGAAGCAGTGGCATGGCGGCAGAGCCATATTCTCTATCTCTCCCACATTCCATGAGCACACTATCAGTCTTCTGGAGTCGGGATTTTTCTTTATTTGTGAAATCACTTGGCCCAACTGGTCTATCTGTCTGCCGTCGGCAGTCCCCCAGGATCTCCACTGGTGTCCGTAAACCGGGCCCAGGTCACCGTTCTCATCAGCCCACTCGTCCCATATGGAAACGCCGTTGTCTTTAAGATATTTTATATTTGTATCTCCCTTGATAAACCATAGAAGCTCATGAATTATAGACTTTAGGTGAAGTTTTTTTGTAGTCAGCAGCGGGAAGCCTTCCTGCAGATCAAACCTCATTTGATACCCAAAGGTGCTGATTGTGCCCGTGCCTGTCCTGTCTTCCTTTTTTGTGCCGCTCTCCAATATGTGCTGGCACAGATCAAGATATTGTTTCATAACCCAACCCCCATTAAAATATACGTTGAACTCTTCTATAAACCCATTCCGGCAGTCCGCCGGCACTAAAAACATATATTCGTGCCGTCGGCCTCATTTATTTTTATCCTCATCAAAGCCTGTTAATTCACCGACAATATACAGCGGCCTTGCTTTGACTTCTTCATATATCCTTCCCACATATTCACCCATAATACCTATTACTATCAGCATTACACCGTTTAAAAACAATGTTACCGCAATTGAGGAAGCCCACCCTGAAACAACGTCATTTTTTATAAATTTTTGCACAAGAACAACTACAAGGTATATAAAGCTAAATACTGATACCAGCATTCCCACAAAAGTAGCCAGTTTCAGTGGCTTGTAGGAAAATGAAAAAACCCCGTCTCCTGCAAGCTTAAACATTTTCTTTAAAGGGTATTTGGTTTCACCGGCAAATCTCTTTTCTCTATGATATTCAACACTGGTCTGCTTAAAACCTACCCAGCTTACCAGCCCTCTCACATATCTGGACCTTTCAGGCAGGCACTTCATGGCATCACAGACCTTTCTGTCAATCAGTCTGAAATCCCCCACGTCAACGGGTAGTTTGACATCGGTCATACTGTCGAGGAACCTGTAAAAAGTTTTGGCAGTAAACTTTTTAAAGAAAGTTTCCCCATCTCTCTGAAGCCTTTTCCCGTATACTACTTCATAACCTTCCTTCCACTTGTCAACCATCTGAAGAATAACTTCCGGAGGATCCTGCAAGTCCGCATCTATTATGACGACAGCATCGCCTTTTGCATAGTCCATACCGGCAGTAATGGCGATCTGGTGCCCGAAATTTCTGGCAAAGTTAATAACACGTACTTCCTTATTCCCTGAGGCAATTTCCTTCAGCTTGAAGTATGTATTATCCTTACTCCCATCATTAATGAATATATATTCCACATCCATGGAATAATCTTTAAAAACCGCCGATAAACGTCTGTAAGTTTCGTCTATCACTTCCTGTTCGTTGTAAACAGGTACCACAACCGACAACAGCTTGTTTGCCATACCATCCTCCACAAGCTCAAACGAGCCTAGCTTATATTCATATATATAGATTCCAAATTAAGCCAACAAGACACTAAAAAATATTATAACATAGCAGCCAATGTGCCGCAAATAATATAAATTTTTCTGAATATACTTACCTGTGGCTGTCAGAATCTGTATCCTGCAAAACATCTCAATAGAGATTATTTACATATTTAGATAGTATTAATACATATTTGCCTTTTTACTTCCAGTTCAAACCCATTTCATCTGCTCCTAAGATTATCGGGAAATTTAGCCGATAACAGATTAACAGGTTTTTTATAATAAATTATATTGGGAGTGATATTATGGAATTGCTTGAACTAATCTCATATTTAAAGGAAACAGCGGATTATATTGAATTTTCTTTCTATAAGAATTCTTCAGAGATAATGGATGCCATTTCGCAAAAAGGTATTGAAGAAGTACTCAATATACTTACTTTAACCGAAGTAAGAAAAGGTGTTTTCGAATGTGTTACTACCTGGGAAGTCAGCCGGGACTGCTGCCTGAGCAAAAATGTAACCATTGACATGTCAGGAGAAATGATTTATATTACTGAAACTCTGGAAAGCAGGGACAGCAATTTAATAAAAGCCGAAGCTGTTTCCGCCGGTGATTTCGAGAGGGAATACAGCGAAATATTAAGTATGTTAAAAAGCAAATCACTTAACAGCATTGAAAAAAATCTGTTAACAAAAGTTGTAGCTGCCTTTTTTAATTGATTGCCACAAAAGTACAAGCCTGAAATTTACACAGCTTATCACAAATGTTTTAGCTGTAATTTCAGGCTTATACCTTTATGGAGCTCATTATTTATTGAGTTGTACTGCCACTATGACAAATAGTAATTCCTCTATATCAATATCTTCATTTTGTATATTATTATTTAGCCCTGGTTCTGATTTCCTCCACGAGCCTGCCGGCAAATTCCTGGGCGGTCATTGTTCCGAGATCTCCGTCTTTTCTGGATCTGACTGCCACAGCGCCGTTTTCCATTTCCTTATCGCCTATTACCAGCATATAAGGTATTTTTTCCATCTGGGCTTCCCTTATTTTGTAACCTATCTTTTCATTTCTGTAGTCAACTTCAACCCTTACACCTCTGTCTTTCAGCATTTGTGCAACCTCTTGAGCGAAGTCATGATGCTTTTCAACCAGCGGGAGTACCTTTGCCTGTACAGGACACAGCCAGGTGGGGAAGGCTCCTGCATATTTTTCGATCAGCATTGCAAGAGTCCTTTCATAGCAACCGATTGAGGTTCTGTGAATAACATACGGGTGCTTCTTTTCATTGTTTTTATCAATATAAACCATATCCAGACGTTCGCCAAGTGCAAAGTCAACCTGTACGGTTATTATTGTATCTTCTTTTCCGTGTACATTCCTGAACTGGATATCCAGCTTGGGGCCATAGAAGGCAGCTTCCCCCTCAGCTTCCTTGTATTCGATCTGCAGATGATCCAGAATGGTTCTCATCTTGTCCTGAACATCCTCCCAATCCTCCGCACTCCCAATGTACTTTTCCTTGTTGTTGGGATCCCATTTGGAGAATCTGTAGGTTACGTCCTCCTGGATACCCAAAGTCTCCATCATAAATTTAATGAGGTCGACAACGCCCTTGAATTCCTCCTCCAACTGTTCGGGAGTACATACCAGGTGGCCTTCGGAAATGGTGAACTGGCGGACACGGATAAGGCCGTGCATTTCACCCGATGCCTCGTTTCTGAAAAGAGTCGAAGTCTCACCGTACCTGATTGGAAGATCGCGATAGCTGTGGAGCTTTGATTTATATATCATAAACTGGAAAGGACAGGTCATAGGTCTCAGTGCCATTACTTCATCGTCCTTTTCCTCGTCGCCCAGTACGAACATGCCGTCCTTGTAGTGCTGCCAGTGGCCTGATAATTTGTACAGGTCACTCTTGGCCATAAGAGGAGTTTTTGTGAGGACATAACCTCTTCTTTCCTCTTCATCCTCAACAAACCTCTGCAGGGTCTGTATGATTTTGGCACCCTTAGGCATAAGCAGAGGCAAACCCTGTCCGATTTCTTCCACAGTTGTGAACAATTCCAGCTCTCTTCCCAGCTTGTTGTGGTCACGCTTCTTTGCCTCTTCAAGTCTGGCAATGTATTCATCCAGTTCGCTCCTCTTTGGGAAAGCAGTACCGTATATCCTCTGGAGCATCTTGTTTTTTTCATTTCCTCTCCAGTAAGCACCTGCGGCACTCATAAGCCTTATAGCTTTGAGCTTTCCTGTTGAAGCAAGGTGGGGCCCGGCACACAGGTCTACAAAATCACCCTGCCTGTAGAAGGAAATTTCTTCTCCCTCCGGGAGGTCCTTTATGAGTTCAACCTTGTATGGTTCTCCCTTCTCCTCCATAAATTTGATTGCTTCTTCTCTTGGGAGAGCATACCTTTCTAGAGGCAGATCTTCCTTTATTATTTTTTCCATTTCCTTCTCAAGCTTTGAAAGGTCTTCGGGGGAGAAGTTTTTTTCAACATCAAAGTCATAGTAGAAACCGTTATCTATGGCAGGACCAATTGCCAGCTTGACATTTGGGAACAGTCTTTTAACAGCCTGCGCCAGTACATGTGAGGCAGTATGCCTGTATGCAAGCCTTCCGCCTTCATCCGAGAAGGTGAGCAGGTTCAGAGAACAATCCTTTTCCAGCTTGTAATTCAAATCCGTGACCCTTCGGTCCACTTCACCTGCAAGCGCGGCTCTTGCCAGGCCCGCACTGATACTTTCAGCAACTTGAAGTACGGTAATGCCCTCCTGGTATTCCTTAATACTTCCATCTTTTAATGTTATTTTAATCATATGCTGTCTCCTTTTTCTTTATATGGTTGATTTATAAATTACTTATCCCTGTTTTTTATCTCTGGAATTCCTGTATGGTTCCATTTTTTAATGCTACCTTTATCATGCTGCTACCTCCTTCTGATTATAATAATAAGTTCCCCGTGAAACTTATACACAAATTTTGACAAGCTATTTTAATATAAAATAAAACTCCCGTCCCAAAGTCAATCATAAATTGACTTATAAGGACGAGAGTTATCCCGCGGTTCCACCCTACTTGCAGCTCATTGCATATAAAAGTATCATATGCAGATTATAACGTGATCACCGATCAGGCTCAGAGGCGGTTTTCGGTAAAGTGCAGGTCCGGTTACTTCCAGCTGTTGTATCCGGTCTCTGAAACCCCATTCTTTACTTACTCTTCTCATCAACGCCTTTGTCAATATAACAACAATTATAATTAATTATATTCTTACAAAATTTATGTGTCAATACTCCAATAGGCCGCATCACTTTGCCAGATGTTGCTATATCAGCAATCAGCCTGTTTCACATAGTTTGTCAGCTTGCCGATCCCTTCTATTTCCACCTCCACTACGTCGCCCGGTTTCATGGGGCCTACCCCTTCAGGTGTTCCTGTTGTAACAACATCCCCCGGTTCAAGAGGGATGACTTTTGAGATAAAGCTGATCAGATAGTCTGTTTTGAATATGTGCATGGAAGTATCCCCGTGCTGTTTAATCTGTCCGTTCAAAATCAGCTTTACATCCAGTTTTGTATAATCCAGCCCGGTAACTATATAAGGCCCTATGGGACAGAAGGTTTCATAGTTTTTTCCTCTGATCCACTGCCCGTCTGACTTCTGGATATCCCTTGCCGTAACATCGTTCAGACAGGTTGCTCCCAGAATGTATTCGGAGGCCTGTTCAGGCTCAATATTTTTGCAGTATTTTTTTATAACTACGGCAAACTCTGCTTCGTAATCAACCCTGTTGGATATCTCCGGCAAAATGATTGAATCGCCCGGTCCTATTACGGTATGAGGAAGTTTTATGAAGATGACAGGATTCTCAGGTATATCCCTGCCTGAGAACTCCTTTACATGATCTGCATAGTTAAGTCCGACAGCTACGACCTTACCCGGTTTGCACGGAGCTAAAAGCCTGACATGGCCCAAATTGTATTTTTTATCAGTCACTGCCGGATTTTCAAAAATATTGCCCTGTACTTCGGTAATCTCATTTCCATCTAAAATTCCGTACTTTCCCATTCCATCGGCTAAAAATCTTAAATACTTCATATTAGTTACCCCCGTTCCGCGGCTTGCAGAGTCGCAGCCGTGATTAAACCCAATTACTTCTGGTGTTATTGAGAGAAATTATAGCACAGCATAATTTCTGCTGCAACAAAAAAACCGTTTATGGTGTCCTTATGCTGACTACTCCTTTAATTTCTTGGAAATAATATTTGTTGATGCAATTTAGTACCCTGCAAGGTCATATGGGGAGGCAAAGTTGAGAAATACCAGATTTAAAAAATTTAAAAAATTCAGACATAAAAAGTTATTCAGCATAATTCTTTTCGGTATTTTAGTGCCCTTAATTTCTTTGCTGCTGACGTATATACTGATCTCAGTACTCATACTGCCATCATTTATAAAGTGATTGTTAATATTGTATATAATACTACATTATTCGACCTGTAAAATCGTTTATAAATGCTATTTGAATAACTTCATTATAATACTATAATAGATAATGAAAATTAAATTATATTTTCCTCCTTTAAATTATTTTTACAGCCGGCTTATATATAAGCCGGTTTTGTTTTTCCCCGATTTTAGCAGTCTGTAACAGTAAAACGTGTATTGAACTAGATACATATATGATCTTTTATTTTATCAAAGGTTTTCTGCTTTATCCCGGTTATTTTCATCAAATCGGTAATTTTCTTAAATCCGCCGTTTTTTTCCCTGTAATCAATAATGGCCTTTGCAGTAGCAGGCCCAACATTGGGCAGCCCCTCAAGTTCAGCCTGGGTGGCTGTATTTATGTTTACCAAACTGCTTTTCCCACTTCCTCCGGGTTTTAACTGTTCATCCGCAGCCACTGCTCCCAGGCTGTCACTGATAATATCCACACCGCTGTCCAGGACATCCTGAGTCTTTGTTTTTTGGTCTGAAGGGGGAGCTTGAGCGGCATTTTTAGCAGCAGCAGCTGTTTTCCCCTTGATCCGCAGCATGGTATTATCCTCCAGCCTGTAAGCCAGGTTTATATTATCCAGGTCAGCCTCTTGCGTAGCTCCCCCAGCCAGCCTTATAGCATCCTCTATGACATTGCCCTTCTCAAGGGTCACAACGCCAGGTTTATTTACGTATCCCACAATATAAACCTTAATGCTTTCAACCGTTTCTTCCTCCTCTCTGCTTTCCCGGTCAATGCCGCTTTTTTCACTCCCGGCACTTATTGGCGCTTTTTCTACAACCGGTTCCTGCAGCGGCTGATAGACCTGCTTTAAAAAATATCCCAGCAGGCCTGAGCCGGCAATCAATAATAAAATGACTGCTAAAAGCAACACTTTGCTGATAAAGTATTGCTTTCCAAATATACATATTTCCATAATACCTCCTGAATAAAATGAAATGGTTTTAAGTATTGATTTCTTGCTTTTGAGCAATTTTGATGGCACAAATTAGAAGAATGACGCATATTAATCTAATAAAGGCTGTTTTTTTCGATCCGCAAAATATTGAAATAACCTGAAAATCACTGCCGTATGCACGAATTGCAGCGGCTTGAGAAGTTAAAAGAACTGACCTGTTAACATTATAATACAGTTGCTGGAAAATTGCCATATATATAACAAATGTTGTCGAAAGGTTTCATATTTTTGGTTTTTGTTTTATACTTATATAAGATGTATTTTACTGAGGAGGAAATATGAAGAAAGCACTAGTTACATTAATACTTGCCATCATTC
>JAFABO010000063.1 GCA_023426005.1 Bacillota bacterium
GACGGTTCTTTATTCTCAATTGCATATTCGTCAAGATAGGACAGGTCGTCAGGCTTAAAGCTGTCTTTTACAAATTCCGGTACTATTTCTCCGAACATAAGCTCAATGTAATGGAAGTTATAGTAAATTATCTTGTCCAGGTTATATTCCTTAACTCTGTCCACCAGCATGTTCCAATCTATCTTTTCGGAAAATTTGCGTATGTACATGTATAAGTCGGCAAACTTATAGAGCTTCAGATCTTTCAAACTGGCTATCCAGATCATAAGGCAGGCTTCCTTGTACAGGTGGCAGCACAGCTGAATGATATTGTCTATATAATCCAGCATGTAGCCTTTTGTATGATGGATCTCCACCGGAACGGCTCTCTGGATCAGGTCCTTTGTCTGAACCTTATAAGGACAGTTTCCTTTCCAGAGAATATCGTGATTCACATCCACCTCCACCAGCTTTGCAAACTTATTATCGCTAAGCTTCAGAAATTGGTGTATTTCATGGGTAGCCATCTGGTGAAGTACTTTTTCCTTTCTGGAAACTTCCACTATGGCATCTTTTTCTTCATCATAGTTTCCCTGAATGTAGCCCAGACTTTCAAGGGCTTCAACAACAGGTGCAACGTCCTCAAGCTTCATCAGCATATCCAGGTCATTAAATATCCTTGTTTCAATCTCAGGGTAAACAAGGCTTGCCAGGAGATTTCCTTTTAAGACAGGTACTGTAAGATTACGTTTTTCAAACTCCAGTAAAATCTCCTGCAGCTCCCGGAGATAGCAGTTGTTGCGTTCCCCGAACACTGCCCACTGTGTATCCATCAGCCTTTGAAGTTCCTTTTCAAGATTGTCGTAAAGGTTGAATTTTTTCAGATTATATCGAAACATATTTAAAGTTCTGTGTGTTATCATCTGGTATATTACTTCCGACCACTCTATACTTCCTGACAATACCTGCTTCAGAGTCTCCTCCTGGGAAGCTTCCATTTCCACTGCGGTCAAAAGTACCAGCTGTCTTTCGATTGATATATCTTCCTTCCTCATCATATGGCCTCCTGTCTGGTTATTAAACTGCGGTACAGGTCTTTTATATCTTTCTTGCTGATCTTTCCTATTACATTTCTCGGTATCCCGGGAATAATGTATATTTCCTTTGGTACCTTCCTGTCTTCAAGCTGCGCTGCGCACCATTTATATATATCTTTTACCTCTGCCCGGCACAGCTCCTTCAAAACCACCAGGGCAACTATTTTTTGTCCCAGCCTCTCATCGTCGACTCCTATAACGGCAGCCTCCTTTACAACAGGACTTTTCAGCAGCACTTCTTCAATATCGATGGGATAAGCTCTGCTCCCTCCCTGCATTATCATGTCGTCATTCCTGCTGAGCACGAAAAACCTGCCCTCTTTATCCCTGTAGCCGAGATCTCTCACCCGGAAGCCCTTAGCTCCCAGTACCTCCCCGGTCAGCTCGGGCGATTTGTAATAACCGTCCATCATATAATCGCTTGTTATGTACAATTCTCCTGTCTCTCCGATGCCGGCTTCACTCCCGTCCTCCCTGTAAATCTTGATGCCGCAGCCTCTCATTGGCTTTCCGATCACACAGGGCAGGGAGACCACATCCTCATGTTCTCCGAAGGTAACTCTGGCAGAAGCTTCCGAGGTACCATATGCGTTGAATATCCGCACTCCCGGAAAAGCGGCGGCTGTTCTCTGATAAATTATCAGAGGATTTACCATGCCTCCGATAAGTATTCTCCTTATGGAGCTCAGATCATAGTTTTTAAATTGAGAATACTCAAGTATTTGCAGGAGCATGGTTCTGACGATATAAAAATTTGTTGCCCGGTATTCCTGTACAGCCTTCAGGAATATGGCCGGATGAAATACATTGTTCAGGAGTATGATACCTCCTCCCCGGCTTATGGCCATCAGAACATCTCCTGAAATAGGGCTTGCCTGGGCCAGTGATCTCGGAATAATTGTCCTTTCTTCTGATGAAAAACCAAGATGTTCGGCAACAGCCAATGCATTGCCGGTTATAGCTGAGTTGGACAACGCTATTCCCTTTGGTCGTGATGTTGAACCAGATGTAAAGCATATACCAAAGGTATCTTCTGAAATCCCAGGCAAATCCCTAAACTTTTTGTTATGATACTCATTAATGGTGAAGGAGCCGTTTTCCTGTAAAACAAGTACAATTCTTATGTTCATTGCGGCTATGCTGTCCTTTACTGCCGCAAAACCTTTTACATCAGTGATTAAAAGCTCGGTATCGGTATAGTTTATCAACTCGGTCAATGTTTCTCCCTTGAATTGGTACGATAAAGATACAAACACCTTTTTCATCCGGTTCAGGGCCAACATGCCTGTAAGAAATTCTGTACAATTCGGAAGATAAACCCCGCCTATTGTAAAATCCCACTTTTCCAAAAGTTCGCATAACTCAAGCACTCTGCGGTATATTTCTCTATAGGTGTATTTATTGTCGTTATGTATCAGTAATGTATTATCGCCGTATTTCTCACAGCTGCCGCAAAACAGCGTCCATGGTGAATAGTCTCTTTTCTCCACTTATACCACTCCTTTTATTTGGTATGAATAGAAATATCCTGCAATAAAAAACCATCTTGAATCAATTTATATCAAACCTTGTTATCAAGAAAATGTTTCACATTTCTGAGCACCTTCCTGAAACCGGAAAGGGGATTCCCCTTTTCAAACCCCGCGTATAGGAATTTACTGTTTGGAGTTTTCTAGTGTACACATTCAAACTCAGTATTATAAGTGCCTCATCACTGTTCCAAAACCTATAAATTCCTATACTCCAAGAAATTTTTCAAGTTTCTCTACCAGACAGCTCTCCAGACTGCGAACTTCACTGAGCTGTTTAACCAGCTCATCTGTTAAAGCAAGTGATTTTTTGATTCCCAGCTTCAGTGCAACACTTGCAGAAATATCCCAGTGTTTTGAAGACTCATCCAGATATCTGCACACCTCCTGCGCAAGATTTTCCGGAAGCAAGCTGCTTATTTCATTTATAAAAACCATAAACCTCTTTCTGCTCCGGGCAATATTTTTTAAACTCATATTCAGATAAGTCCTGTACCAGCTTATATCGGTATGCTCAAGCCCTTTTTCCTTTTTCAGAAGTAAACCGTTCATAAGGGAATCCAACGCCTTAAGTCCGCACTCCCGCCCGAGTATCCGCTTCTGTCCGTTCATTCTGCAACAGCTTTCAACCAGAATATTCATCAACTTTTCATTGGATATTTGAAAGTTGTTTTCGGCATAAACTTCTACCCAGAGATTTCTGACAGGTCTTTTAAGAATATTATTTGACAGGGCAAGGGGATTTTCAGATGCTCTGCCCTGATTGACCTCCGCAATTGAAATCCTGCCATCAAAATCACTGCTGGAAAGCTTGAATTTGTCAAAAAGTTCGAACCAGCCTTCCTTTTCGTCATAGTCTGTAATAACTATGCAATGTAAACCATGTTCCTTCATATATGCCCTGTGATAACCCATATAATACAAGTCAACTGCTGCAATTACAGGCTTCCCGCTGTCAATCAAGGACTTCAGCCTTAAATAGGCCATGTCCGGGTTATCTTCAATATGCATGTTGATGTTTACCCGGTCTTTGAATCTGACCTCTCCGTTATTTCCCTCTGCCGGGCCGCTATACATTTTTGTAGCAGGCAAATATACAAATTCCATCGAGGTGTTCAGTTCTTCTTCGGTAAACTCTACCGAGGTATTCATCCGGTAAAGATAATTAACCCCGATGTTACCGTTGGCCGGGTCGTACATAAAAGAAAGATAATCCGCCAGAATCAGTCTGGTGTTCAAACCCATATACTCAAGTACTGCTGCATAGGCATTATGAAAGCAATCATTTACATAAGGCTCAAAATATCTCGGTACCTTTTCTGTTAAATTATTTTTCATAGTCCACCTTAATTAATACTGACACAATCAGAGTTTAGTTTGTTGTAAACATAGTCGGTAATTGAACGCACTGTTGAGAATGTCTCATAAGTTAAAAAACTGCTGTCAAAGGTTATTCCAAAAACATCCTCTATCTCTACAAGGAGTTCTACCAATACTATTGAGTCCACTCCATAGTTGTCTCTCAAATCGCTGTCAGCCTGTACATTGTCATTATTAAACTGTCCCAGCCTGCTGACTGCTTCACATACCTTTGTCTCAATCTCATGTTTCTGCATAGATTATTACTCCTTTTCCTAGAAAATATATTTATACGTCAATTACTGTCAGGCTAAAGTCAAAGGCTTTAAGCCGTAATTGACTTTGTAAATGGTTATGCACCTGATGTCTGTATTCTCTGCTACTTATACCTTTCATTTATAGCCTTTATTCTGCCCTCAACCTTTATGTCAATCTCACCTTTACCCCTGATATACTTGGACAGTACATCCTTTAAAAGTTCGCCCTTGCTGAGGAGTT
Organism: Bacillota bacterium; assembly: GCA_023426005.1. Lineage (GTDB taxonomy): Bacteria > Bacillota > Clostridia > Acetivibrionales > DSM-1351 > Ruminiclostridium. The sequence continues at coordinate 4,463 of JAFABO010000063.1, forward strand.
TGGCTTTTTTCAGTTCGTCGTAGCCGTCTCCGCCGTTGTAAAGGTAATCATTTGTGGCCACTTTGTAATACTTGTCCTTATCCAGGGCTCTGCCATCGGAGGTAGTAATGCTCACCAGCCTTTTTCCGGCCGGTTTCGATGCATCAAATTCATATTTGATTCCTGAAACCTGGAGGAAACCTCCGTTTGATCCCCCGTCAGGATAGAGTCTGATGCCCCTCTCTATGGCACTGTATATGTCTTCCCCCTTCACTTCTATTGTTACCAGCGAATTTACAAATGGAAGCGTCTTGCCTATTGCATAGAGATTTATATCTCCGGCGGGTATGCTCTCTCTGATACCCCCTCCGTTCATAAGGGCTATATCGGCTTTGCCTGTCTCACACATAGCATCTGTGAGCAAATCGGCAAGATTTGTTTCTTTGGTCCTGACATTGGATCTGAAGCCGTCAAGCTTTTCTTTTGTTTTTGCCACTACTTCCTTTGCAGACTCAAAAGCAATGGCATGGTACTTCTGTGCAACTGAATCCAAAATAGGATCGACTTTGGATTTATCTTTGATATTTTTTGGGGTCCAGACCAGCCTTGCCAATTTACCATCCTTGAAATACATATCCGCCTGACCCACATGAGTACTGTATCCGCCTGCCTCCACAAGGTATGTATTGTTTACCTTATCGGCCTTTTCGTACAGGAAATGGTGATGCCCGCACAGAATCAGGTCTATCCCGTCAACTTTCTTTACAAGCTCCCTGTCAACATCATCTCCCAGATGTGATATCAAAATAACCACATCCGCCTTGTCCTTCAGTTCTGCTATAATCCTCCCGGCGCATTTTACAGGATCCTCCAGGGTCACACCTTCGTTATCTCTTGAATTGGTGTTTATGAGGGCGCCAACTTCGGTCAAACCGAACAAGCCGATCCTCTTATTCCCTACATTTACAATTTCGTATTCCTCAAAAGCAGGCTTGCCGTCTTTATATATGTTTGCCGAAAGTACGGGAAAATTGAGCTGTCCCCTTATTTCCATCAACCTGTCAAACCCGAAGTTAAAATCGTGGTTCCCGGGTGTCATTGCATCATACCCCATGAGATTAGCTACTTCAACCACACCTTTTCCCTTCTCGATATTGGCTTCGTTTGTTCCGTGGAACAAATCCCCGGAGTCCAGCAGAAGAGTATTTTTATTTTCATTTCTAACCTCATCGATTATATGCTTCATCAAGGGCATGCCCATCATTACGCTGACTTCATCCAGGGTGTAATAACCTCCGGCCTCCTCATCGTAAACTATATGGCCATGTATATCGGCAGTATTTAAAATAGTTATCCGCTCCTGGTAGTATCCCGTGTTTACAAGCACAGAATCAAGGTTTACGAATTTTGCAATCAGAAATACCGCCGCGCCCAGAAGCAGCAAACCGATTATTATAAGATTTCTATAGCTTTTCATTTTATAACTCCCATCTGCGTGCCACTCTCCAAGCAAAGTACGCATAAAATTGTGAAAAAGCAATTGATTTTTGTTAACAGATGAAAATCAGCAGATGAATAAACAGGTTAACAATCACCTTGAGGTTCCGGTACTGGAATAATGTCTGACTCCCTGTCTCCAGAACATATATACAAGAATGAACATTGCTGCTCCAATAGCCGGAGAGAGGTACAAAAAACCATTCCAGAAAGAATTTATTTCAGCTTTGTCAAGAAAGAACTGTGCCGGAAAATAATTGACAAATGCAAAAGGAATTACAAACATCAGCAGCTTTTGAATTATTCCCGGATAAAAGCTTATGGGGTATCCGGAAAACCTTCTTGCATTAAAAAATATCATATTCCGCAGATTGTCGGTTTTAATTGTCCAGAAGCTGAAACAGGATGCAAACATAAATATTGATGCCTGAATAACGGCCCCGCTGATTAAAACGATAATATAATAGATGATATTTTTTACGTTCCAGTCAATACCCACCGAAAAAGCAGTTTTGGTAAAAAGGATCACTCCCACTATTCCATGTCCCAAACCTGCGCTCAAGTCAATTTTTGAAGCTATGATCTGATACATCAGCCCAAGGGGTCTGGTAAGGAACCGGTCGAACTCACCTGAGTAAATCATTTCCGCAAAATCTCTCATACCTGCAAAAAACAGTACAAAGATGCTGTAGGATAAAAACAGAAAACTGTAAAGAAAGAACATCTCATTATATTCCCAGCCCTTTATATGTACAAACCGCACCAGAATGAGAAACATGACCACTACACTTATCATTTCCCTGCAAACAATGGCAATTGTGATAAAAGTTCTGTCAAACTTGTATTCCAGAATGGATTTCAGGCTGAGTTTTGCGTATTTAAGCAGTAGAGTGAATAACTCCAATATATTGAATAATGGCTTTTTACCCACTTTTTTACCCTCCCTGTACCACCAGTTTTTTCAGAGCGGTTTTCCATAAAAGCTTCCCGGCTATAAATAGGCCCAGGGCCCAAATCAGCTGTTTTGCCATAACCAGAGCTATCTCTTCCAGGGGTACCTGACCAAGATATATGGATATTGGTACATAGTATATGGAAGCAAACGGTGTAAGGTTAATAAAATCCACCAGTGCCTGGGGCATAAACCAGAGAGGAAGCAAGGCCCCCGATAATATCATTACCGCTGCATCCTTTATGGTAACGAGACTGAAGGTCCAGTAAAACCAAAAGGAACTGATCCACACTATAAAATTTAAATTATACAGGACCAGATAGCCCAATATCGTGCTTATCAAAAAGTATAATGCCATGGATAACGAGAAGGGAGGATACATTTTAAAAAGAACTACCGATACAATCATTGCAGGTATCAGCTGCATAATCACTCTAAATACCAGTATCCCGATATTGTATGAAAAAATGTAACCTCTGAAGTTCATGGGTTTTAACAGATCCAGAGCAATGGATCCGGACCGCACCTTGTATTCAATATGGTATTCATCCATAGCATAAACGCACTGCATAAGAAAGGAGATAACCACATAGGTGATCAGTATTTTGAACTGTACTCCGTCAACCGCCTGCTCATCTTCGTAAATTGCCTTCCAAATACAGATATTTACGAAGATCATTACAATTGCATTTATTACTCCGGCTATATAGTCGGCTCTGTAAGCAATATTATTCTGGAAGGCTTTTTTAGCAAACTCTACATAGGCTCTCATCAAACTTTATTCCCCCCTGGTAGATCTCCCTGATAATGCCTTCAATCTCCGGTTCCTGAACTGTCAGATCGACAATCCCGTATTTTTGTGTAAGTTCGTATATCAGATTGGAAATCTGAACCTCATCCTTTAGAAACCTGAGCCACTTTTTCCTGCCTTTCTCCTCTATCACCTCAACACCGGGTATATCAATGCTGTCGATGACTTCCGGGAAATCTGCCACGAGAGTCCTGGTGGTACCGAAACTTTCCTTTATATGCTCCACCGTGCCGTCATATATTGTAATTCCTTCATCAATGATGATCATTCTCCGGCAGGTTTTTTCTATATCCTGCATATCGTGAGTGGTAAAAAGCATTGTTGTTCCTTTTTCCCTGTTGATATACCTGATAAATTCCCGCACCTTTTCCTTTGCCATAACGTCAAGCCCTATGGTAGGTTCATCAAAAAATATTATCTCGGGGTCATGCAGCAGTGCCGCCGCAATATCGGCCCTCATCCGCTGTCCGAGGCTGAGCTGCCTGACCGGCTGTGATATGAATTCATTGATCTCCAGCAAATCGTTGAATAAGTTCATATTTTGCTTGTAGGTTTTTTCAGGTATTTTATATATGTACCTGAGCAATTCGAAAGTGTCAATTGCCGGTAAATCCCACCAGAGCTGTGTTCTCTGTCCAAATACCACTCCCAGCCGCATGGCATTTTTTCTCCTGTCCCTGTGAGGTGAGAGCCCCCCTATTGAAATTTGGCCGGATGTCGGAACCAGGATCCCTGTCAACATTTTTACCGTCGTGGATTTTCCGGCTCCGTTTGGTCCGATAAAGCCCACCATTTCACCTTTATCTATGGAAAAACTGATGTTGTCAACTGCTCTTTTCATTTTATATTCCGGAACAAGTAAACTTTGTATGGAGCCTAATAAACCTTTTTTTCTTACATTCAGCTTATAATCCTTTACAAGGTTGTTTACTTCTATAAGCGGCATTTTCGACATCCTTCTCTCATTATTTTATAAAAGCCGATTTAATTTGTTAAAATAAAGGTTTCTTGAAAAATATATGTTTACTATTGCAATATTTTGTAACTTATGTTTGATAATACATATTTTAACAGCAATTACGTTCACCGCCACTATGCATTCGAGTAGTTAAATGTAAAAAATACGTAATACTACCCTCATAGGTAGGACATAATATTCCAATTTCATTAACAATCTATTTCATCTATACTCAAAATATTTAGTTTGATACTCTTTATGACAGCCTGGGCAGTACACTCCACATCCAGTTTTTTAAATATAAACTTTTTGTGATATTTAACTGTATTTATGCTTACAGCCTGATTTGATGCAATAATCTTATCGGGCAGACCTGTAGCCATAAGCTTTAGAATTTCTATTTCCTTTTTTGTTAAGGAATATGTCTTTTCGGATGATATAAGAGAATTGTGCATTTGAGTTTTAAACTCGTTGACCAGCTTGTAAGCCGTGTAATCCGTAACAATCTTAAGATCGATTTCCATTTTTTCACTCAACCTGCATAATACCAGGTACCCCAATACCTCTCCTTTAAAAAACAACGGAACGGCATAAAGGAAAAATTCCTTCAGCAAATCACAGAAATGGTGCTGAGGAATAGTATAAACTGCTTTTTTTAACTTTATTGACAATGCAATGGCATTAGTTCCGATTGCCCTTTCAGAAAAAGACATCCCATCTTTGATTCCCAGTTTCTCAACTTTTCTTCCTAACTCCCTGCAGCATTTTTTTTTAATAGTATACCCTCAGAATTAACAAGTAAAAGGACCAAATTTCTTTCGATTGATAAATCGTCGAAATCACTTTCGAGATTTCCAAATGTTGATACCAGTACTTCATTTTCATTTAGCTCATTTTGTAAAGCCTCCTCATTAATACTGCTGTTCACAACACTTGTTGAATTGCTGACCCCAATATTTACGCATCTCCTCCATGAAGCGAAAATTTCATCTACCGGCTGCAGAGTTCTCATATATATACTCCTCTCATTTTAATATTGCATTCTAGCACCACTTTCAACCATTTCTTATATACAAATGTAGTAAAAGATTTAAGTCAATACTAAGAAAAGGAATACTATCTTTTATATACCAATATATTACCATTTTTAACATACAATTACAAATTATTTTGTTTTTTGGTAAATTTTTCACATACTATGGCTGATGTTTTCCCTAATAACCTGAAAATACAGCTTTTATTGCACCAAAAAAGTTTATACTTTCAGACAATAAAAAAACAGAAGTCTTAAAGCGGCTTCTGTCTTTTCATATTGTTAATGAAAATCCTATCAGGTTTTCTTTACTTCCTGCTTTCCTGTGACCTTGCTATCGCCATCCATCTTAAACGTTTTCTTGGCCTCCTCGGTGGTAAAATAAACATTACCGTCAACTTTAGTGTCTACCAGCTGAAAATTTTTAACAGTCACATACAGGTCACCTTTGAAGGTTCCGTGCTGGATGCTGGCTTCAGGGCTGTTTATGGTAAACTTAGGTGCTGTCAGGGTATACTTTGCAGTAATTTTACGATCTTTATCCTGGGCGTATAAAGCAACTTTTCTCTGGATGATATCCTTTCCGGCCGTATCTTTCTTTCCGTTCTTGTACTCCCCATCAAGAGAAATGTCCTTATTTATGGTGAGATCCTTTGTAATTGCAATAATCCAGGTTCCGTCACTGCTTATTGCCTTTTCAAAGGCTCCCGCATTATCCACTATGGAAGCAGAGGTTATTGCATCTGCGGTAGAAGTAGCTGCCGAAGTCGACCCGGCGGCTGTTGAACCAGCGGCGGCTGTTGAACCGGCGGCCGTAGTAATTGCTGCAGTTGTCGGCGTTGTGGTTTGCGGAGTGGTTGAAGTACCGGGCAGCTGTTCTTTCTTTGCACAACCTGAAAATAATGAAATTGTAAGTACTAATACTGCTGCGATCAATAAATTTCTATTTTTCATATTTAATACCTCCTAAATATTATGGTATTTACCAATGTTTAGTATGACCACTAATTTTGAAATTATTAGGGAAAATGAAAAATATATGAAATTCTTTTTGACTATTGTTTTTATCCGGATAACTGTATATTATTTAGGATGAATCAATTCTAGACTCAGAGGAGTAATAAAAACATATGAAGCTTTATCTGGCCCCGGTTCAGGGAATGACTGTAGCAGGCTACAGAAATGCATTTGCAAGGATATTCGGCGGTATTGATGGATTTTACTCACCTTTTGTTGCCACTGCCGATCATAAAAAAATCAGTACTTCACTGCTAAAGGATCTTCTCCCTGAGTACAATGTTGCTCCGGTCAGGGTCATCCCCCAGCTTCTGGGCAACAACGGAGACGATTTCCGCATATTTTCTTCGGCCATATATGAAATGGGTTATAAAGAAATAAACTGGAATATCGGCTGTCCCTTTCCCATGGTAACAAATAAAAAAAAGGGTTCCGGCATCCTGCCATATCCTGATATGATAAAAAACTTTCTTGATATTGTCTGCACCGGCAAGCCGTATACTTTGACAGTTAAAATGAGACTGGGATTAAATAGTTCCGAAGAAGGGCTGCGCGTAATAGAAATTCTTAACCAGTATCCCCTGGGAGGTGTCATCATACATGCCCGCACCGGTGTCCAGATGTATGCCGGCAGGGTTGACCCTGATTCCTTTGGAGCTCTTGCCTCGGCATGCAGGCATCAGATAACCTATAACGGCGATATATTCACTTATGATGACTTTATACGTATCAGCAAACGCTTTCCATATATAGAAAACTTTATGCTGGGCAGAGGTGCCCTGAGTGATCCGTTTCTGCCGGCTCTCATAAAGGGAAAAGCTGTTCCTTCTGCCCATAAAATGAGCATAATAAAGGAATTTCACGATGGAATTTACACGTATTATCAAAATATACTCTCGGGAGACAAACATCTGTGTGACAAAATGAAAGAGTTCTGGTCATATATTTCAGTTCACACCGACAGGGACGGCAAGCTTATGAAAAAGATAAAGAAATGTCATACCTCTGCCAATTATTTGCAGGCTGTAAACCAAATCCTCTGCTCTCCGGACGGCTGGAGCGACACTCCTTTGAGATGATACTGTCTGAGCCATACCCGGATCGGATTTTTTTCTGATCCGGGCATAACTGACTGCTGTCAAAGTCTTATTTAAAAAGCAAAGTTGCCTGAGCGGAAGACAGGCAGCTCTTCACCAGAGACTTTTATTCCGGTAATCTCCAGATCGGCAGTCCCCAGCATAAAATCCACATGCTCAAGCGAGTCATTCACTCCCCGCTCCTCCAGATCCTTCTCGCTCAATTCCGAAGCATCTTTAAAACAGGGATATGCTTTTCCTATGGCCAGGTGGCAGGAAGCATTCTCATCAAAAAGTGTATTGTAAAATAAAATTTTGGAATTTGATATTGGTGAATCATAGGAGACCAGAGCCACCTCACCCAGATAATGTGAACCCTCATCGGTTTCAATGAGATGTTTGAGGGCCTCATATCCTTTTTTTGCTGAAAAATCCACTATCCTCCCATTCTCAAAGCTGAGGGAGAAGTCTTCAATAAGGCTTCCGTTGTAGTTCAGCGGCATTGAGCTTACAACCACACCGTTGACTCCGGTCTTTACAGGCAATGTAAAAACCTCTTCGGTAGGCATGTTGGGAATGAAAACCTGACCTTCGGGGGTATTTTCCGAGCCAGCCAGCCAGACATGATTTTTTGGCAGCTCAAGCTTCAAAGCAGTTCCGAGAGAATTTTTATAAACAAGATATTTAAAACTATTGGAATTTAAAAATTTCAGGCTTCTGCTGAGCTTCAGCTTGTGTTCCTCCCATGCGGCAACAGGATCTGCCATATCGGCCCTAACCGATGCCAGTATGGCACCCCAGAGCTTTTCCACCGCCTCTTTTCCCGGTACTCCCGGGAAAACCTTTTTGGCCCATTCAACTGTCGGAACCGATATGACGCACCAGGGGTTTTTACTGCTCATCAACCTGTTGGAATATTCCTTAAGGGCAGTATTTCTGGCTTTATTGGCCCTGGCAATGCGTTCTGAATCCACATCCTTCATAAGCTCGGGGTCGGAGGCTGAAATACTCAAAAACGCAGCTCCTTCCCGGGCGTAGGACATATATAACTCTTTATTCCACTCCGGAAATTGTTCAAGTGCCTCCTCAGGAGCATTCACCAACCGGATTTTTGTAAAAAGCTCATCCCTCCAATTGATTACTACATCCCCGGCACCGGCAGCATAGGCCGTCCTGGCAATTAATCTCGCAAAATCCGCACACTCGATGGGGGAATTGATGAATAAAACCTGATCCTTTTGAATGTTTATACCGGCTTTTACCACCAGCTGTGCATACTTTTTTATCATTTCATAATCCATTTTTGATTAATCCCTTTCCATATTCTATATTTATCTATTGAAATTTTATCATAAATTATGTATGTCAGAGATAATTTTTTCAGAGAACTTCTGAATAAAGAGAAAGTGCCGCAAAACTAAAACAATCATTTTGCGGCACTCACGCCTTTATTAAATATTTTACTTTTTCAGCTGCATCAGGAACTGGAAGTTACGGTCGTCCTGACCGGGCAGCGTTTCATGGCCGTAGTCCGGGAAAATCACCGCTTCCTTTTTCGACTTTATTTTGTTAAATGCAGCAAATTGGGTTGACGGAGGACAAATATTGTCCAGCAATGTAATTGCCATCAGCACCTCACCCTTTATACGCGGCACAAGGTTCTGAACATCTATATAGCCAAGCTTTTCAAAAATTTCGTTTTCTCTGGTGTGAAGCGGGTCAAAAAAGCGGAAATGTGTCCGCAGCTCCTCATAGGCATCCTTCGCCAGATCCATGTCCCATACCCGTTTGTAGTCATTCAGAAAGGGATACATCACAGCGCTTCTGCTAATCCGTGGTTCCAGGGCCGCACAGGCAAGGGAAAGCCCTCCTCCCTGGGATACGCCGTATGTACCGACCCTCGTTTCATCAACCTGCTCCATCTCCATTAGGATTTTTGCAAGCTGGGCCGTATCCAGAAAAATATTGCGCATCAGCATATTGTCCGGATCTCCGTCAATACCCCGGATAAAATGTCCACGCATGGTATTTCCTCTGACTCCTCCCGTATCCTCCGACCTGCCTCCCTGTCCCCGGCAGTCAAGAGCCGCTGCCACGAATCCTGCGGCAGCATAGGGCAGCTTGTCGAACCAGTCGCCCGAGTGCCCGGTATATCCATGGAAATTCAGAACCGCAGGACACTTGCCCTTTACATTTTTGGGAATCAATAACTTTGCATATATCCTCGCATTCTTAACACCTGTAAAATATAAATGATAACAGTCGGCATATGGAGATTTAAATTCAGCCGGAACAAGTTCCACATTACTGTCGGTTCGGTTCATCTCCTCTATTGCCCTGCTCCAGTATTCATCAAAGTCCCTGGGTCTGGGCGTACTCCCCTGATAGCTCCGGAGTTCCTTCAGCGGCATATCCAGCATTGGCATAAAAACAGCCTCCTTTTGATACTTAAAATTGGATTATTAATATTTAATTGTCCGGTTTAATAGCATTTCTGCTTTTATAACTTTACCATATTCCTATCACATATTCAAAACTTTTACCTTTCCGTCATCCTTTGACTGCTCCCCCGACTGTAAGAGCCTTTTCAACCTGCTCACTGAATACCAGGTAAATAACTATTGTCGGGATACTTGCCATTACCAGACATGCACCCATTGCGCCCCAATCGGTTGAATGCTGTCCTACAAAGGATGACAGCCCTATGGGCAGAGTCTTTAAAGTATCCTTTGAAATTAAAATTGAAGCAACGGTATACTCATTCCAAACATTTAAAAACGCAAATATCAAGGTTGTGGCAATTGCGGGTTTGGTAAGCGGTAATATAATTTTGACAAAAGTCCTGTAAATTCCTGCCCCATCTATAAAAGCCGATTCCTCCATTTCCTTTGGAATGGATCTGAAGGAGGTGGATAGAATCATACTGGAAAATGCCAGATTGAATGCGGTATATGGTACTACCAGCGCAAAATAGGTGTTGTTCAGATGCAGATCCCTTACAAGTATTGAAAGCGGAATAATAATTACCTGGATTGGAATAAAAAGTCCCAAAGTAATATAGGTAGTTGCAGAGCCCTTCAATTTCCAGGTCATCCTTGTGGTAGAGTAGGCAAAGGGCAATACCAAAACAAATATCCCAACAATCGAGAGAATTGAAACTATGATGCTGCTTTTAAAATATCCGACTACATTGAAGGTCTGCACAGCCCGTATATAATTGGAAAACTGCGGATTTAAAGGAACTCCGAAGGGATTGGTGAAAAAAATCTCATTATTGGTCTTTAATGAATAGAATATCAGGTAAAAAAACGGGTACAGGCTGATGATGCTGAACAGAAACAATAAAGTTGCAATTACAATAGTTGATTTCTTTTTCATCGTCCATCTCCTTAAAATGAAATACTGTCTTTTTGCGATAGCAATTTATTTATAAGCACAGTCGCCAGCAGGCACTGTACAACAAGCATGACTGCCGCGGTGCAGCCATAGCCATAATCTCCGATGGTAAATGCCTCACGGAATGTCATATATGTCAATGTATAGGTTGATGTTCCTGGCCCGCCTTTGGTCATCAAATTCATCTGGGCATAGGCGTTAAGGCCTCCTGTTATTGCAAAGATATAGCACACTCTGTAGGTATCCCTTAGCATAGGGAGTATGATTTTTCGGTTAATCTGTGCCGCCGTAGCACCGTCTATCATGGCAGCTTCAACATAATCATCGGGAATAGCTTTTGCTCCTCCGTATATAATTGCCAGTTGATAGCCGGTATACTGCCAAACATTAACAAAGGCCACGGCATATATTGCCAGGTGCATATTGGACAGCCAATCCTGCCGGTATGAAATTTTCATAAGTTCAAAAATGTGATTTATCAGGCCGAATTCAGGATTATAAATAGAACTCCAGAGCTGGCAAACCACCGTTACCGACAATACAACCGGTATAAAGAAACTCGTTTTTAAAAACCGTTTAAACCTGAGATTTCTGTTAAGCAAGGCCAATGCCAGGAGGGTTGCCGCTCCGATCTGAAGTGTTACCAGAATTGCGGCAAATATAAAACCATTTAGAGTAGACTGATAGAACAGGTCATCCCGAAAAAGATTGATATAATTCTCCAGCCCGCTAAAGGTTGCTTTCCCCAGGCCATCCCAGTCATAAAAGCTCCTGTAGAACGTCTGTATTATCGGATAAAAAACTATAAGGGTAAAAATGATCAAAGTTGGCAATGTAAAAATTAATATTGCCTTCTTGTTCCCCAACATTTTGTTCATAAATTTATTCCCCTTTCCGCATAAAAGCAACGTGTCCCGGAATGATAACGGATTTGCTGTCCGATTCCGTCCCGAGACACGCTTACTTTTTAACCGGATATTTGCTGACTTAAATTATTTTAGTGAAGCTTCTATGTTCTTATCTACATTTTTTATAAATTCGGCCGAGGACTCTCCGACCATGAGCTTCTGTATTTCCTCGGTGAGAGTTGTTGCAAACCTTGTGTTCGGAAGAGTATGGATATATTTTGAAGCGTAAGTCTGCTGAGGAATCACACTTAACAGCTTCTGAGATATTGGGTCAAGCTCCTTTTCAAGCTCTAAACCCTCCGTCTTTATGGGCGCAGTAATGAACTGTGTCATCTGATATTCCGCTACTTCACGGTTATAGGCATACATTGAAGCAATTTCTGCCGCGAAGTCCTTGTCTTTTGTACTGGCTGATACTGCAATACCTGCAGTGTCACCGCCCCCGGTCATTGCATACTGGTTTTGGCTTTCCTGTCCCGGGTCGGCAGTGGGGTAAGAAGTCATAATATCACATTTATCACCCATTTTTTGAACATCACTGATATACCAATTCCCATTGAGGAACATTGCTGCTTTGCCTTCAAGGAAGAGAGCCGACGCCGAATCAAAATCTGTATTTGTGGCTCCGTCCTGGAAAAGCCCTGCTTTAATCAGGTTGTACATTTTCTCAACCGCCTTGCTGTATGCGGGTTCTGAAGCTTTTGCCTTACCTGTCGACAAATCATAAATACCACCCGGATTGTCCTTTAATGCAAATGAATCAAAGAAAGCGCCCAAAGGCCATGGTTCTTTTCCGAAAATAGCCATGGGGATTATTCCTTTAGCCTTGAAAGCCTTAACGGCTGTCATTAATTCTTCATAGTTGGTCGGCACCTTTACATTGTTCTTTTCAAAAAGCTCCTTGTTATAATACCAGAGAATCGGTGAAATACCTCCGGTGGGGAATTGATAAATATGCCCGTCCGATGAAGTGAGGCATGTGTCTATAATTGCCGGCATCAGTTTATCTTTATAATTAAATTTTTCAATATAGGATTCCAGAGGGATGATGCTTTTACTGTTGGACAGAGGTGCAATGGTTCCCGAGTCAACTGTGATCAAGTCGGGCAGATCCCCTGTTGCAGCTCTGGTTTTAATTGTCTGTCCGCCGTCCTGGGGAAGGTTTTCAAAGGTCAGCTTAACATTCGGATATTTCTCTTGAATTTTCTTTACTGCATAATCGGCAAGTTTTATGTTGTCACCTGCGTAAAAGCCATATACACTTAATGTTCTTTCTGCGTCGGCTCCTGTGCCGGAAGTGTTTCCCGCTGCTGTACTTGTCTCTGAGTTTGCTGCTGTTCCCGCTGAGGTGTCCGGAGAACTGCCTGAAGAACCGCAGGCTGTTGTCGCAGCCATTAGTACGACTGTCATGACACCGCTCAGTATTTGTCTGAATTTCATGCCTTTTTCCTCCTTAAAAACTTTATTTATTTTAATGCAGTTAAATTATAGCATCTGGTTTCCATAAAGTATTAGTAGTATTCATGTTACAATTGGAAAAAAACAGGACTAATGCGGATAAACATCAGTCCTGTTTTTTTCCATTAACAGACACCTCATAATTATTGATCTTTACAGTTTATTAATATATTCCCTGGGGGAAGCCCCAAAATGCTTTTTGAAGCATTTGCTGAAATACCCGGGATCGCTGTATCCCACCTGCTCAGCTACAGACGAGATGGCTAAATCCTGTTGTTCCAGAAGCTTCCTGGCCTCCTTCATCCTCACTGCCGTAATATAGTCGGAAATAGTGCAATCCATATACCTGGAAAAAATCCTGCGGATATAACTGGCATCAAAAAATATATTGGATGCCATACTCTCCACCGTAAGGGATGAATCGCTGTAATGCTGCCGGATATATTCTTCAACCTCCCTGAGAATGGAGGCTGCCTTTTGGGGAAAAGTATTCTGCAGTTTCTCCACCGTTCTCCTGAAAATATCTTCAAGCAGGGTAAAGCAATCCTCCAGAGACTGCTTGTTGTACATCTCCTCATACGGATGAAAGGTATCTCCCAGAACCTCTGCAATACTGCAATTCATTTCTATGATATACGACAGGCATATGGAAAGCATGCCGAAGGTCATGGTATAGGCATAGTCGTTTGACAGCTGCTGCTGCTTGATATCTTCCTTTGCCGACATGAGAATATCTTTAATAGCCTCATAATCGTTTTTTCTGAGAGCTTCCAGCAGCTTATCGTTCAAGTCAAGGCGGTAGAAGCTGGCCCTTCTGTTTTGATTTGACAGGTTGACATAGCTGATAACCCGGCCTGATCCGCTGATAAATTTGTCCTTGACAGCCGCCAGTGCATTTCTGTATGACTCCGATACCGATTCCAGACCTGCAACACCATTACCCAATCCTATCGTCACAGTAAATCCAAAATCCTCGTAAATCAGCTTGCATACCCTCTGAAAGCACCCGGTTATTGATTTGTATGTACCACTTACATTCTGGAAATTTAAAATTGAAATTATATGATTTTCATTTCCCCTAAAAACATTTTGCTGTTTACCTTCCTTAGATATGACTTCATGGAGCACATTTGAAATCCCGAATTTCCATAGTTCAATTTCCCTGGGCCTGGTCCACATTTCAGAAATCCTGTCTATTTCTATAACACTTACAAGGAAATGGTCATATGGAAAAGTAATATCAACCCGGCTGAGCTTTTTTGCAAACTCCGGCGGATCGTTTGAAATCCTGTGTTCAACCAGTTTTTTCAGCAATTCCTCTGCGACGATTTTCTTTTCTTCGTTAATATATTTTTCATCAGAAATTCTCTTTTGTATTCTCAGTTTCAGCTTTAAAACGATGCCGGTGAGTTCCTCTTCCGAAAATGGTTTCAGAACATATTCATCCACTCCCAGCTGAAGCGCTTTTCTGGTGTATTCAAATTCCGAGTACCCCGTAATAAATACCACCAGCATATTTCCGGAAATCTGCTTCAACCTTTCAGTAAGTGCTATCCCATCCATACGGGGCATATTGATATCGATCAGGGCAATATCCGGAATTGCCTCCTGAGCGGCTATGAGAGCTTCCTCTCCGTTTTTTGCAATTGCGCAGATTTCAAAGCCCAGGCCCTTCCAATCCAGCACAGTTCTCATATAATCCCTGAAATGTGGTTCGTCATCTGCAATTAACAGTTTAATCATGATACTTCCCCCATATTTTTTGGAATACTGACAGTAATTCGGGTACCGGCATTTTTTTGACTATGTACCATAATTCCATAGTTCTCCCCAAAATACAACTTAATTCGTTCATCTACACTCTGAAGTCCAAAGTGCTTCCTTGAATTCTGAGCTTCCTTGCCAAGCAGCAGTGATAATGTTTCTTCATCCATGCCTATACCGTCATCCGAAACTTCAAGGATTACATTCTCCTCTTTCAATTGTCCTGTTATAAGTATGCTGCCCCCGGTGCCCTTTTCCTTCAAACCGTGATAGATGGCATTTTCGACCAGCGGCTGAAGCGTCATTTTCAAAATATTGCAATTATTTATTTGAGGGTCAACCTGAATTTTAAAGTCAATAATATCCGAATACCGTTCCATCTGGATATATAGGTAATTTTCAATATTCTTTATCTCATCCCTGATAGGAACAATTTCTTTTCCATTGCTGAGGCTTGTCCGGTAATAATCCGCCAAAGCCCGGGTAGTTTCAGCGCCCTCTTTTGATTTATCAGTCTTGCACAGTACATAAATCAACTCCAGGGTGTTATACAAGAAATGCGGCTTTATCTGTTCCTGAATTAAAGCAAGTTCAAATTCTCTTTTCTTTTTTTGCTCGGATTTAATACCCTCAAGCAGATCACCGATTTTTACAATCATTTCGTTGAACACCTCCGAGAGCATTCCAACCTCGTCTTTTGACAATACCTGACACCGGACGGTAAAGTCACCTGTCTGAATTCTGTGGGCGGCCTTTGTAAGCTTTCTGATCGGTTTTGTAATTCGTTCGGAAAGAATAAAAATAAATATAACAATTACAATAATACCGGCAACACCGATGAGTATGATAAAATTTGAGGTTACCCTTATATCTTTTGTCAAATCATTTATTGGGATCTGATTTACTATCGCCCACTTCAGCTGGGGAATAAATTTCGTAATAACCAATTGGCGGCCGCTGTCTGCAACAAACTCAAAACTGCTGTTTTTATATTGGTTGACTTTACCGAGTAAATCAGCTTTTACCGGCTCCTCCAGGACAGATTTATCCTTGGAAGAAACTATTCTTTTACTTTCATCGACAACATAATAGTCACCCCATGAATGGTCGGGGAAGGAAGCCGACACAGTGCTCTCCCTGACATTGACGAACAGATACCCTATATTTTTCCCCGTCTGCATACTGATAATCCTTTTTCCGATTGTCAAAACCTGCTCCCCGCTGCCGTCGGTAAAGTACATCCGGATCTTCATAGGAAATACCTGGCAGCTTGGAGGACCTGACTTTTGTATATTTGAAATAAGTTCCGATTTAATCCTGCCGGTATCCGGACTCTTTGCCATCCCGGCATAAACCAGATTATCCCTGACATCCATAAAAACAATGGATGCGGTATCGGGAAAACAGCGCTTGTCATAATCCAGAGCTGTAAAAATATCATTTTTAATGGAAATAAAAGATATCTCATCGGTCCTCTCAACCTCGGTTTCCTGATAAATCCTGTTTATATCCTTCGCAGCAATATTTGACAGCGTTATCAGATTACTGTACATTGTGCTGAGATGGTCTCCTATCAACCCGCACTCATCCTGAATATTCTGTTTGGTTTTAGTGATTGCCGAATTTGTAAGTATGGTATTAAAAGCCAGCAAAATCAATACCATCAAAGCCACCATCAAGGAAATGAACATAGTTGCAAACTTATTTCGTATTGACATATTTTTAAACTTTTGCTTTATATTAGAGAACATGTTCTTCACCTTATCCTGTAAATAATGGCCTGTACATGCTAGCATGGAATTCAATCTGAGTTTGCGGCATAATAATTTCAGTCTTTGGAAAAAAGAATTTTCTGAATATTTATTGTACTACATCTGTTAATTTGTTGCAAATCAGCAATAAAAAATGACTGCAGCCGGGTGTATAATACATCTCTGGTGCAGTCATAACAGCATTTTATAAAATTGCTGATATAATAATCTTTTTATAGCTTTTATTACAATATGCCGTATCCTTATGTTTTACAGCTGTTCCCTGTTTCTCCCATACCTGAGCGGAATAGCAACCTTCCGGTTGAATACCGCAATGACAGGCCCCATGAAAAAAGCAGTTATAAGTGTTCCTATTCCTACAGTTGCACCAAGTAAATATCCGCCCAAAGTACAAATGAAGTCTGAACCGATTCTGCAAAACTGAAACCTTGCAACCTTCTTTTCAGCCAGGATAAGTGCCACAGCATCATAAGTCGAAACTCCAAGGTCACCTGTAAAGTATAAGGAAGAACCAAAACACATGATCACTATGGCGATGATTAAAAACAGCAGCTTGATTCCAAATGCCGGTTCCGGCATCCATGAATCAAATAACCAGGATGAAAACTGTACCACATATCCCAATAAAAAGATATTTATAAATGTTCCAAGACCAATTTTACGCCGGTCGACAAAAAATATAACGATCAACATAAGTAAATTCAAAATGGAATAAAAAGTCCCATAACCCAGCGGGATATGCTTTGAAATACCATGGGCAAACACCTGGAACGGATCCATCCCAAAAGCTGAAAAATTGAACATTCCTACACTGAAGCCCGCTATCAGGACACCGAATACGGTCATAATAATTCTTCTGTATTTCTCACTCATTTACATTTCTCCCCGTTGTAACTCCGAATATTGCTTAAAATAAAAAACCATAACAATTATAAGCAAAAAGGCTGTCGAATACAACCTTATAATTAAATTATTTAAATGTTAATTACTTACACAAAGGAGAGGCTGTCAAATTTAAGAAAGCTTATAAGCCTGTCAGTTAAAGCTTAACGATCCCCATTATGAGATCTTCATCACAGGAACTGGTTCCGATATACAATTCGTATTCCATATGTTCAAGCTCCATTTGATTTGTTTTTTCATTGAAGTAGCACAGCTTTTCAACAGGGCAGGAAATACTTACAGGCCTTTCCTCTCCCGGCTTCAGCGTCACTCTGGCAAACCCTCTGAGAACCTTTGCCGGCCTGTCTATGGAGGAATTCCTGAAACCCGCATACAGCTGGACAACCTCTGTTCCTTCCAGATTGCCGGTATTCTTCAGCTTGCAGGAGGCGGTCACCTGATTGCCTTCTGCTTTAAAAGAAGCATCCGATACGCTGAAAGCGGTGTATGACATTCCAAAGCCATATGGCAGGAGCGGTTTAACGCCCTCTTTCTCAAGCTTTGTATAGCCGTGATAATAGTCATAATATTGGGAGGTGGTATCCCACTCAACCTTTGGCAGGTCACTTTCCTTATAAGGAATAACAAAGGGGAGCTTTCCGCTTGGATTGACATCGCCGAACAAGATTTCAGCCATAGCCCTTCCCCCTTCCATTCCAGGGTAATATGCCATAAGTATTGAGCTGACACAGTCCTTCCACTCTGTTATCATTATCATGTTTCCGCCGAACAATACTGCGGCCGAATTACTGTTTACCGGTCCTACAGCCTTTATCAGGTCAATCTCGTTCGGGTGGAGTCCCAGTGAAAATCTGCGGTCTCCTCCCATTGTGCCCGTATAGCCTTCAGCTTCATCCTCGGAAACAAATTCCCCTTCATCGTTGTGGTCGTAACCTACCACAAATACTACTGCATCTGCTTCCCCGGCAAGCGCTTTAGCCCTTTCAAGGTCATCTCCCCTGTCATAGGTAATCTGTGTTTCGGGCGAAACCATTTGCAGACCCTGAACGGGTGAAATTACATATGGGGGACGTACCCAGCTTGAACCGTGGTCTCCTATAGGCTCCAGTTCGCCCAGTGCCCCCAGTACCAGCAAATTCTTCACCTGCTTTTTATTAAGCGGAAGGGTATTGTCTTTATTCTGAAGCAGTGTTATTCCCTTTCTTGCACTTTCCAGAGCAAGTGAAATATGCTCCCTGCAAGCTAACACCGACTGGTCTGCAGCTGTTTCCTGCCGGCTGTCAAATGCCAGCAAAGTACGGATTATACGCAGAGCCGCATCGTTTATCTTCTCTTCGGGTACCAGGCCTTCTTTCACCGCCTTGACAAGTTTATCCCCAAAGTACATGGTATGTGCCATTTCAATGTCCTGGCCTCCATTTGCCGCCTCAACGGTATCCTTGACGCCCCAGTAGAAGTCACTCATAACAAAACCGTCAAAACCCCATTCATCTTTCAGAACCTCATTGAGAAGATAATTGTGATGGCCGCACTGAGTACCCTTGTATAGGTTGTAGGAACTCATTACACTGGCAGCTCCGGCGTCGATACAATCCTTAAAGTGGGCAAGGTAAACTTCCCGCTCGGTCCTCCTGTCACACTCCACGCTTACCTTGAAGCGGGAATTTTCCATCTGGTTAAAGGCATAGTGCTTGATACAGGCAATTACATCCTCTTCCTGCACGCCGCGTACCAGCGCCGAACCCATCTGTCCCAGATGGAAGGACTCTTCTCCGTAAGTTTCCTGACTTCTGCCCCAGCCCGGATTGTAGGGCAGGTTTATACAGACCCCTCCAAAAAGATTGCCTCCGAAAGCCCGGATTTCCTTTCCTATGGCATGCCCTATCCTCTCTTCCAGCTCGGTGTCGAAGCTTGCTCCCCTTAGCATGGATACAGGAAAGCAGGTGGTTTTACCGTTGCCGCATACCACACCTCTGGGTCCGTCGCAAAACAGCATGGGCGGAAGCCCCACACGCTCAATACCCCCTGCCGGATACGGAAAATAATTATAGTGCAGATTATCCGGATCTTTTTGTATATTCGCCAATTCCTCCTGCAGGTTTATTTGCCCGCTCATCAACCACACCTTTTCTTCCAGAGTCAAACCTGCCAGAATGGTTTCGGCCCTTTCAGTGAATCCTAAACGGTACTCCTTGTTACGCTTCATCTGGTATCCTCCTTAAAAAAATCATTGATATAATTAATATAGCTTTAATTCCATAAACTATCTCGCAATATATTAACATGATATGGACATACATTGCTATACAGTGGTATATTTAAAATGCGGCAGGCAGAGTAAACGGGCACTAAAAAGCCGGTCAACGGAGGGAATACATGTACCCCTATTATGAGACGATAAGTACCAGGGAACCTGATGGTTTCACCATAATATTTGAAGAAAACTTTAATTTTCCCGCCCATCTTCATTCCCACATGGAGTTTGTCTATATCCTTGAAGGTGAAGTGACGGTTTCGGTAAACGACATCAGAAAGGACCTGGAAAAAGGCGATATAGCCGTATGCTTTCCCAATGATATCCACAGCTATAACAGCAGTGCCCCATCAAAATTAATGATTCTTATTTTCTCTCCGGATATTATAAGGGGATATTTGAACGAACGGACCGGCAAGACTCTGGAGTGCCCCTTTTTTGAAAAAGGTTCCTTCGGTGACGATATTAATACCCTGCTCGACATGATTGTTGCAGAAAATTCAGGCGATAGAAATGAATATGTTGTAAAAGGCCTGCTATATACCATTTTCGGTAAGCTGGACAATATTTTTGTATTTAAGGACGGCAGGCAGCTGCATGACACAACCATCCAAAGATTATTAAGATACATAGGCAGCCATTTCAACGAAAATATTACACTGGACAGTATTGCAAAAGACCTGGGTTTCAGCAAATTTCACATATCCCGCCTGTTCAACAGCAAGATCGGAGAACAGTTTAATGATTATGTAAATAAACTTCGTGTCAACATGGCGCAGAGCCTTTTAACGGGAACGGATTCCAGCATTTCCACCATAGCCCTGGAGTGCGGTTTTGAAAGTATCAGAAATTTCAACAGGGTATTTAAGGCATACAGCAGCATGACCCCTAAGGAATTCCGAAGCAGCAGGAAAAGGTAGCTTTACTTTTGACCGGCAAGTTTTCTCATGTCGGCACTCAATTTCTCAATATTTTTTATGATATTTACCATTTCACCTATTTTCATATTTTGTTCATCCATTGTTCCTGTAATCTCCTCAGTGGTTGCAGAATGCTCCTGCATTATTGCCGCATTGTTTTCAAGATGTACATCAATTTCACTGAATAAACCGGCAATTTCATTTACAGACTCAAATTCGGCTTGTATGTGATTCTGCATCCTTCCGAAAGACTCCGCCATATTATTAATACTCTGGTTAAGTTTTTCTACCGCCGTACTTCCTTCTATTACAGAATCATTTCCCATACGTGCCGTTTCCACTGCTACACTCGCCTTCTTTTGTAAAGCGGTTACAATTTGACTTATTTCATTGGCAGTTTTATTGCTTTCATCCGAAAGTTTGCGTATTTCATCAGCCACAACGGCGAATCCCTTACCTGCCTCTCCTGCTCTCGCAGCTTCTATAGCAGCATTTAATGCCAGCAGGTTTGTCTGTCCTGCAATACCGGTAATTGAAGAAAGGAAATTGCGTATGTGCTCCATGCTTTCTCCCAATTCACTAACTGTTTGCAGTCCCTGATCCACTGCCGAATTAATTGTTCCCATACGCTCCTTCATAGCAGCAATCTCTCTGCCATTTTCCTGTGCAATACCGTCAACTTCCCTGGATATGGATTCTATGGCTTTGGACTGCCGGTGCATATGATTAAGTTTATCATGTGATTCTTTCATCATAATCGAAATTGACGTAATAGCATTAGCCTCTTCCTCGGTGCCTTTGGCCATTTCATGCATACCCTTCGTCACAGCCTCACTGCTCTGTAACGCAAGCTCAGTATAACCTGTAAAGTTTGAAAGGTTTTCATTCAGGGTAACCGCGGTCTGCTCAACCATGTCAAAAGTCTTCTTCAATTCCTCATAAAAAGTCATGGCTTTTTCCTCGTTTTTGGAAGCCGATTTCAGATAGTCATTCCCCCATTTTGTAAGAAAATACAGGACAATCATACCGATATTTATCATGCCCAGCTGAATAATTGCTTCCTTTGCCGGAATTGTAC
>JAFABO010000101.1 GCA_023426005.1 Bacillota bacterium
CACCCTTTTCATTCAATTTAGCTATGATTTCTTTTATTAATTCCGGACTCTCAAGCTCATTCCGGTTTACGTTCAATGTCATAAAAGCTTTTAATCCGTCACCCGATACGTCCACAACTATTCTTTCTTTTGATAGGGCGAACTTGCGAGACGGCTGAGGCGCGAGGACCAAAGCTTCTTTTATTACATTGAAATTATTTATTTGTATTTCAGGGTTTGCACCGATAATTTTATTGAATTCATCTACATTCAAACCCTTCTTAAAGGATTGCAGATAAAATCCATCCCAACGCCTGGTTATCTCTATAAAAGGAGAAGAATAAATAGTAGTACTTTCCATGAGTAAGCCCCCTCAGATTGTGTAGATTCATACAAAGTGAGTATGTTGTTATATTATGGTTTATTACATTCTGATCTGATTGCGCCTTCTTTCCTGTAATACATTATCAAGTGCGGTAGCTTCATTAACCGCCGTCTCCAGTTTTTCAACCATCTCTTCCGATTCAATGCTTGAAACAATCTGATGCTTGAACATGCTTAGCATACTCTCTATATAATCCAGCCTGGCATGGATTCTTTCAAGCTCATTTTTTTCATCCTTGACCCTGTTTATTACCTGCTCATCCATTTCAATAATGCTTTTGACATCGTCATATGTTCTGTCATCCTTCATAAAGTTAAGCTTCCTGCGGTTTGCATTTATTTTATTCATCAGATCGCTTATGTTTATTTCAGAGAGTTCCTTGCTTCTTATTGAGTAATTCGTCATTAATCTGGTATAGGAGATAACGAGATTAAGACTCTTTTCCACTATCTTTTCTTTGAGATAACTGTAGTCGTCTCCTCTTTTCAAGGAGTTGAATATATCATCCTTGTCCTGCATTATTTTCCTGAGTTTCTGTCTCTGGATAGGAGACGCATAGTTTCTTGTCTGGGACGACAATCTTGAACATTCCCTGTTCAGCCTGTTTATTTCTCTTTTCTTCTCTTTTCGCTGCATTTCTTCCTTAAAGCTGCTGCTAAACATACTCTGTATTACAAGAGCAACATAAACCAACGCTCCTGTACCATATGCTCCGGTGGCAAGCGTGTTAATGTCAATACCGCTGATGTTTGTACCCTGAAGATCGGGGGCACTGCTGATCAAAAATACAAGTGCGCACCAAAAAATCAAAGTAGTAATATTTCTAAATCTGAATACTGCACTATAAAATAAATTCCCGTTCATAACATTCCTCATTTCACCGTTATAGCAGTGTAGCAAAAATAATGAAAATCTACCAGTCACCTCTACAGCAAATACTGATAAAATAAACAATCCAGATATCTTCCAAATTTATAGCCTGTTTCCTTTAAATGCCCGCACAGCTCGAAACCGTACTTTTCATGCATTTTTATACTAACCCCGTTATCTGAAGTGATGCAGGAAATTATTACATGAAACCCCTTTTCCCTGCCTGCTTCAATTACCGCCCGCATCATTTCATTGCCTATACCCCTTCTCTGATAATCAGGATGGATATAAACCGACAGCTCACAGGTATCCTTATACCCTTCCTTTGCCCTGAATTCGGACAGACAGGCATAGCCTGCAACACAACCCTCCAGTTCATAGACAATCAAAGGGTGCCGGTGAGTGTAGTGTGAAAACCAAACAGCTCTCTGTTCCACAGTTTGAGGGTTAATATCAAATGAGGCAGTTGTGTTTTCAACCGCCCAATTGTATATCTCTGTAATTGCAGGTAAATCAGCTTCGTTTGCTGTGCGTATACATACTCCCATTTCAACATCCATTCCCCAAGTTTAAGTTTTATCTATCTGATTAATTTGATGCCTTATTTTCAGTTTTTTCCTTTACCTCAAAACCGCCGTTATCTCCTCCGAGCATTGCCTCAGCTCTGGCTCTTGCTCTGTCTCTTGCCGAATTCATATCAAGCCTCTTCAGCTTCATATCTATATTGTCATTATTAAGAGATTCAACAGCATTTGCTCTTGCAGTCTTTTTATTAACTATTTCACGGGCTCTGTCAAGGTTGTCGTTAACACTGCCCACACGGCTGTTCTTAGAGGTGTATTGTGCATTGACAGAATTGATGTTTTCGCGGAGATTTGCCATTTTGGCCTGTGACTTGAGAGTTTTGAGCTCGTTAAGCTTGGCATTCATTTCAGATTCAAATATCTTATAATCTTCACGTATCTTCTCAACCTGAACCATTGCGTTCTCATAGGTGGCCTTATGGGTCTCAAATACCGTCTGGTATTCTTCTTCCTGAACGAGAAGTTCAACCAGCAGCTCCTTGTCTCCGGTTCTGGAAGCAGATTCCACTCTTGCCTTTATGGCATTGAGATTTCTTTCTGCGTTTTTCATTTCTATTTTTATCATTTCAGCACTTGTCTGGATTTCAATTATCTGGTGCTCTGCCTCACGTCTGGCCTTGTCAATCTGATTTTTAATATCTTCAAACAATGCTTCCGGATTTCTCTCTTCCAAACCTCCGACAAATAATCCGAAAAATCCTCTGAACATCTGTCCAAGCCTGCTAAATAAGCCCATTGCACTTCCTCCTTAAAATTTGATAATGTCTTTTATAAATTTTTTCATAATTCCAAATATCCAATACTTTAAATTTATAATAAAAAGCTGCTAAAGTAAATATCCTTTTAACATTATTATAAATATTTATGCCTGTTTTGACACTTTTTCAAATCTTCCCCAGTACCTCCTGGGGAGCAGATCTATATCGTCACATTCGGCCAACGCCAATTCTGTCATAAATTCAATATCCTGTGTACTGGGCCTGCACTTTTTCAGTGCTTCCTTCAGAATAGGCCCTGTTATTACGGGGTGTTCCTCTTTTTTGTTGCAGGCCAGCTCATAAGCTTTTCTTACCACAGTGTCGATCTCTGCTCCGGTATAGTTTTCAGCAAGCTTTGAGAAGGGCAGGAAGTCCTGGATATTTGTAGCTATCCCATATTTGTTAATAACTATTTTGAAGATTTGAGCCCGCTCCTCCTGTTCCGGCAGAAGTACAGGTATTTTTTTATCAAATCTCCCCGCTCTCTTCAGCGCGGCGTCCAGCAGGTCGGGTCTGTTGGTTGCTGCTATGAATATAATCCTTCCTCTATTATTTGTATTACCGGTAAACTGTAAAAATTCGCTGAAAATATTTCTGCTTACGCCGCTGTCGCCGGATTCCCCTCTTCTGAAGGCAGTGTCTATCTCGTCCACAAAAACAATAACCGGCTCCTGGGATTTTGCACCCAGCAAGCACTTTTTGAAATTCTTTTCACTTTCACCCACATACTGCCCCAATATCCTGGACATGTCTATCTTTACGCAATTAAACCCGCTGGACTTGGCCAGAGCTTCCACCAAAAGTGTTTTACCCGTACCCGACGGCCCACATAGAAGTATTCCCATCGGAACTCTCCTTGAGTCGCCCCTTCTGACAGGCTCGATAATATTTTTAGTCAGATAGGCCTTGGCAGCATCCATACCGCCAAGATCATCAAAGTCTATTTCGGGATATATGAACTCAAGCACATCTCCGTACTCCTTCTGCAGAACATCGTGCTTTTTCTGCTTGATGAATTCGAAGCTAATGGGCACCCCTTCTGCCTCAGCCTTTAGTTTTATATCCTTAATGCTCTTTCTGTTAAGTCCCGAGGACAGCTTTGCGAATTCCTCCAGAGAGATTTCAGAATTGGCTGTTTTGTCCTCCAGAAGATATCTGATATAATCTTTTCTATCTTCTTCATTGGGCAGCTCCACCAATACCGGCTCTATACGGTAGGCCGGCTTCAGAAACTCCCTGCTGATGTCCGCAAGGTTGTCGGCCAGCATGAATATGGTGCTTCCCACCGAGGATATCCGTGGATTGACCGACCATTCGGACAGCCATATCAATGCCATTCTCTCTTCGAGGGTCATACTTCCCAGGTCGCCGGCCGGCACAATTTTTTCGGCATGGTCAATAAACAGCGCCATTTTGGTGTTCCGGAGAGCCATATCTATAAATGGAAATATCCTGGACGGCATGGACCGGAAAAGATTTGAAACCTCATTTCCGGTAATCATGTTGAATTCCCGCTCCATAGAAGGCTCCAGAAAGGTCAGCCCCCTTGATATATCATAAAAAGCAACTATCCCGAAATTTCTCTGTTTTATAAACTCATCATCCAGGTATCTGAATATGTTTCTGCTGTTGTCCATCAGATCCTTTACATTAAAATAAAACAAAAATTCATGTGATATTCCGGATTTATATTTTGACAAAAATTCATTGAACCACATATATTATCCTTTTCCAGCTTGCGTTTTTTTATTTTAATATAATAATTATATACAAAAAAACAAAAAAAGTCTGCTAATAGTAAGGTTAAACATTTGTTATTTATTTATTATTTATTTTTTTGCATCTTAATTGAACTCAGGATAGTTTCCTCCTGATTCTGAATATGGGTTTTAGCCAGGCTTCTTGAAGCTTCAATCGCCCTTGACGAAATTGCCTCATAAATGTCATTGTGCTCTTTAATAAGATTTTTAGGACTGTTGTAGTCCTTTATATAAATGACTCTGAATCTCTGAACCTGCTCTCTGAGGTTGTTCAAAATATTAAGCAGCTTGTCGTTTCTGGATGCCCTGTATATAATGTCGTGGAACTCGGCATCTTTTTTGATTGAACCGTTAAGATTTTCCTTTTCAATATATGAGGAAAACTGGATATTTATATGTTTGAGTTCCTTCAGCTCGTCATCGGTTATTCTTTCCGCAGCAAGAGCCGTTGCCAGACCATCAAGGGAAGCACGGACTTCAAGCACATCCATTATATCCTTGACTGTAAGCTCTGCAACATGAGCGCCCTTTCTTGGGATCATGTCAACAAGACCTTCCAATTCCAGCTTTCTGATAGCCTCTCTGACCGGGGTCCTGCTGACACCCATTTTCTCGGCCAGCTGCACTTCCATTAAGCGTTCTCCCGGGCGGAGCTCTCCAATAATGATAGCCTCTCTCAGGGAATTAAAAATTACCTCCCTTAAGGGCTTATAATCGTTTAGATTGATTTTTGATAGTTTACCTGCCATAGCTGCCTCCTTAATCAAACTGTATGAGTTAATATGCACTCATGTTTACTGTTTTTTATTTTATTAAACGCATATTCTGCTTTGTTTACATCTTCAAATACCCCGAATACGGTGGGACCGCTTCCGCTCATCATACTGCCCAGAGCACCGAGCTTTATGAGTTCGCTCTTGATGGCATCAATAACCGGATATTTTTCCCGTGTCACACTTTCCAGGACGTTTTTCATATTGGCGGCCAAATTTCTTTTGTTTCCTGAAGCCAAATCTGAAATAAGCATTTGAGTATCTGGTCTTTCCTTAACCTTTTCCAATTTAAAGTTCTTATATACCCAGGCGGTGGATACCCCGATCCTGGGCTTCACCAGTACCACCGGTATATTTCCTGCGCCCGGCAGAGGCGTGAGCTTTTCTCCGATACCTTCGGCCAGGGCCGTTCCCCCCATGATGCAATATGGGACATCGGCTCCTATTGTCTTTCCCAGCTGCATAAGTTCGGTCTGTTCAAGACCCAGCTCAAACAGGGAATTAATCCCCTTCAGAACAGCTGCCGCATCAGCGCTCCCCCCTGCGAGGCCGGCTGCAACAGGTATCCGCTTACTGATCTCCACTCTCACACCGGCTTTAATGCCATATCTGCCAAGCATGGCTTCGGCTGCCTTGTAAGCAATATTTGAACTGTTGTTGGGGACGTAGGGGGCTTCACACATTATTTCCACTCCGGCTGGAATTTTACGAATAGATATAGTATCATGTAATTGTATTGTCTGCATAATCATTTGAAGGGTATGATATCCGTCATCTCTTTTTTCCAAAACATCCAACGACAAATTGATCTTTGCATGTGCTCTAAATGAAATCATCTACTCTCTTCCTTTAATAATTAGTTTAGTATATTATATACAAAATACAATTTATAATCAACAAGAATCAATAATGGGAGTACTTTCAAAGTTATACACAAACTATTTTACAACTTTTTAATACATTAACAAAGATGGCAGGGCCATTTTTGTCTGCACTCCAAATTTCATCAAAAAATTTAGATTTTCCCGGACAATAAAAAAGATGCCTGAAAAATTCAGGCACCAGCTCTTAAATATTCATTATGGAATTGTTATTATTGCTAAATGGCCTTCTTCAAAATAAGAATCTGCTGGCCTACCATCAGAACATCCCTTTCCTGGAAGTTGTTGATTTTCATTAAAATGTCCACAGTTGTTCCATATCTCTTTGCAATTTTCCACAAACTGTCCCCCGGCTGTGTAATATATATTATCACGCTGGGCATTGACTGCAGCTTCTTCTCATCAATCTGCCCTTCATTGGCTTTAAATATGACCGGAACCTTCTTTTTGGCTTCAACTTTTGTATTTACGCCTATGGCCACTCTTATTTCCACCTGGTCTGAAGAAACCATACTGTAGTTGCAATGTTCCATTTCCAGCGATACATTGGGTTTCATGTCCCTGTTTATCCCCTTTATCTCTATTTCATGCTTGAAGGGAATATCCTTTTTGCAGCAGAATATGGGCTGTTCTTCGCTGTTGGCCAGATAGAGCAGGTTATTTTGCACCGACCCTTCAATTACAACTTTATCCTCCTCAAGCCGCATATCGGCTGTATTGTATTTCGATAATACATTGAATATTTCCGACACTTCCGGAGAACACTCATTTAAATCCACAAGATCCCTGATTGTAATCTGGCTCCTGTTTTCTGCAAATATTTCGTCCAGCTCAAGAGTGCTCCTTTCAAGTGAAATCCTCAGGTTTGGGCTGTATGCGTCAGCCAGGATCTCGGCCTCTTTTCTGCTGGTGCCTTCCACATAGATATTTAAATTAACTTCAGCTCTTAAATTCCTGAGTTCTCCGTCCGCGTCCTCTGCCGCATCAACCTTGTAATCTATCAAGTCGTAGTCAACATCAACAAGGGTATCGTCATCTACACCGTCAAGGTCAACAAACTGCGTAAAGGCCACCTCATTTTCCATGTACTGCATGCTTCTTGACTCATCATCAGCCACATACAGGGTGGAAATAGCTATGTCGCCCTTAACTATGACCCTGCCGTCGGCTATCTTGAAATCCTTGCCGGTTATCTTCACATCGCTGCTCAGAACTTCTCCGATGGTGGGTTTGGTGGAGGGCAGATCAAGATCTTCCTTGATTACATAGTTTACCTTGTTGCTGCCCAGATATGAGTTCAGTATGACATTGTCCTTGAGGAGCTGGACATCCTCCAATCCGGCCACACCTGAACAATACTCCCTTTCAAGCTCATCCTGGGCTTTACAGTTCAGGGAAAGTATTGATTTTACATTTATTTTTCTTCCATTCAGAAGATTGTAATCCATATGTTCCAAAATACCTTTTGTTCTGCATTTCATTCCTCCCCTGACACCGGGTATATCAAGAGTGTAGGAAAAAGGTATATTTGATATTATGCTTTTAACGCTTCTCGCTTCATCATCCGAAACATAAAGTATCTTACACACAATGCAGCCCGAGGCAACCGCTCTGTCTGTCCCCGCATCACAGCCAGTAACAAAAACATCTCCGTCTAGAAGAAGCACTCTGGCAATGTCCGGTTTTGTATCCGGTACTATTATGTCATTTTCGATAACTGTCTGAATTGTATCCTCACCTAATAAAT
>JAFABO010000177.1 GCA_023426005.1 Bacillota bacterium
AATGATAAGAGCCGTATGAAAGGAGACTTTCACGTACGGTTCTGTGAGAAGCTCGAGGTGAAAGTCCTCTTGCTTACTCGACTGGAAGGTCGGTAGCTGAAATAATCAGCTACCTCCTATCCGATAATTTTGTATCTATAGTCAGTTCATTACTTATCTTAGCTTGTATTTCTTCAATTTCAGGTCAAGCTGTTTAACCAGCTGATTAAGGCTTTCTGACGCAATCTTCATATCGTCAAGAGTCTTGAGCTGATTTTCGGTGGTTGCAGCAACTTCTTCGCTGGATGCGGCGGTTTGCTGGGAAACAGAGGAGATGTTTTCAATTGCACTGATAACTTCGCCCTTATCTTCCTGCATTTTGATAACAGCTTTATTTACATCATTTATCTTCGAAACTATGTAATCAATGGCATTTGCTATGTCTGAGAAGGAACTGTTTGTTCTGTCAACCGCAAGATTCTGTTCCTGAGATACTTTTTTCATTATTTCCATAGAAGAGATAGCTAAAGCAGACTCTTCCTGAATACTCTGCATCATATTATTGATTTCTTCAGTGGACTTTCTGCTCTGGTCGGCCAGCTTACGGACTTCGTCGGCAACAACTGCAAAGCCTTTTCCTGCTTCACCGGCTCTTGCTGCTTCAATTGCGGCATTGAGTGCCAGCAGGTTTGTCTGTTCGGCAATGTTTTCAATGGATTCAACAAATAAACCTATATCTTTTGTAGTATTTGTGAGATTTTCAACAACGGCGAAAATCTTCTCAGAGGTTTCGTAGGTTTCTTTGGATTTGTCCCTCAAGGTGGTTACCGCCTTAAGGCCTACGGTGTTGAGATCGATTATCTTGTTTGTTTCATTTGTTATACCGCTGTAGCTTTCATATACAAAATTTATCTGATCTGAAAGCTTGTCCACTACCTGAACACCCATCTGTGCTTCTTCAGCCTGTGAAGATGCTCCCTTTGCTATTTCATCAATAGTCTTTGCAATTTCTTCAATTGCATTGGAAGCGTTTTCGGAAGTTGATGTTACTTTTCTGGAAGCCTGAGAGATAGATAGTGAGAGATTGAAGAAGCTTTCTATCAGTGAACGCACATCACTGATAACCAGGTTTACGACAGATGCCATATGACCCATTATACCATAAGCCTTTGGCTCGATCATGTGTGAAAAATCACCTGACTTAAAACCATCCAAATCTTTAGAGAACTGTGTGATAGTTTTTTTGTACTGAAGCCCTGTAAGAATTATAAAAACAACACAGCTCGCCAAACTTGCAAACAGCGTGTAGAAGGCAAACTGTACTTTACCGCTTATAATACCTCCAATGACACATAAAACAACACTGATTACAGCACCAATAACATAAAGATTACTGGGCTTATTACCATTTGTCTCTGTTTTTTTCATAATACTCCTCCCGAAAAATAGAAATGTTAAAAATGAAAACCGTGCAATCTATTTCCATTCCTCAATATAATAACATTATACATTGGAATATACTACTATTCTACAAGATATTCTACAAAAAGAAATAAAATCCTTCTTTATTTACCATGATCAGGCAGATATTTTTAGTGAAAAGCACTGAAACCTGAGTACATTTATGGTGAAACTGGAGTAATTCGAGAATTTATAAATTATTGACAGGGTGTGTATAATTGTATACAATTATACACACATACATAAATACCGATTCTAAAGAGGTCTGAAAATAATCAGAACCTATCTTTATAAATTTTTATTTAGCATTTGTGCCGCTGCGCAGCAGCAGAATGGAGAGTCAATATGATAGAATTTAACAGGAAGTCCAACACTCTGGAACAAACACAGTACAGGTATGCACTGCAGGATATTGCCGAGCCGAATCTATACAGAGAGATATATAATTATGACGAAGTACCCAAATGTGCTTTTAACCACCGCCGGGTGCCAATGAATCCGGCGGATGAAATATGGATAACGGATACGACCTTCAGAGACGGACAACAATCGAGAGCTCCATATACAGCTGAACAGATAGTAACTTTATTCGACTATTTGCATAAGCTGAGCGGCCCCAAAGGTATCGTACGTCAGACCGAATTCTTCCTGTACAGTGACAAGGATAAGGAAGCCGTATATAAATGTTTGGAGAGAGGCTATCAATTTCCTGAGGTAACCAGCTGGATACGTGCATCCAAGAGTGATTTCCAGCTTGCCAAACAGATGGGCATGAAGGAAACCGGCTTCCTGGTAAGCTGCTCCGATTATCATATATTCAACAAGCTCAAAATGACAAGGAAGCAGGCTCTGGACAGCTATCTCAGTGTAATTAAGGAAGCTATCAGTGTGGGTATCAAGCCGAGATGCCATCTGGAGGATATTACAAGGGCAGATTTTTATGGTTTTGTAGTTCCTTTTGCACTTGAACTCAGAAAGCTTATGGACGAAAGCGGAGTTCCAATAAAGCTCAGAGCTTGTGATACCATGGGTTATGGTGTTTCTTATCCGGGTGTGGCACTTCCGAGGAGTGTGGGTGGAATAATTTACGGTTTGAGACATCATGCCGGTTTTCCCAGCGAGTTGATCGAATGGCATGGGCATAACGACTTTTACAAGGCTGTCTGTAACTCAGCCACTGCATGGATGTACGGCTGTTCCTCAGTGAACTGTTCACTTTTGGGAATAGGAGAACGTACCGGAAATACACCGCTTGAAGCCATGGTATTTGAATATGCTTCACTCAGAGGAACCACCGACGGTATGGATACTACGGTTATTACCGAAATAGCCGAGTATTATGAAAAGGAACTTGACTATGAAATTCCGCCAAGGACACCGTTTGTCGGCAGGCACTTCAATGTGACACAGGCCGGAATACATGCAGACGGACTTTTAAAGGATGAAGAAATATACAACATATTCAACACAGGCAAGCTGCTGAACAGACCTATAGGGGTGGCCATAACACAGACCTCCGGCCTGGCTGGGATTGCATTGTGGATTAACAACTATTTCCGCCTTTCAGGGGATAGTCTCATAGACAAAAAAGATGACAGGGTAGCCGTAATAAAGGAATGGATCGACGCACAGTACCGGAGCGGAAGAAATACCTCCATCAGTGACAATGAAATGCTAAAGAGTATAAGTGAACTGGCTCCCGGCTTGATTCCGGCAGACAGATAGTGTCCGTTAGTCCGCTGGATTTTATTGCAGACCCAATAGGGACATTAATAGATTAGTCTGATTGAAATATTAATTATAAATATGTATATTTAAGGGGGCTTTTATAGAAATGGGCTTGAATTTAGCACAAAAAATAATAAAAAATCATCTGGTAAGCGGTGAAATGATAACAGGCAGTGAAATATCCATCAAAATTGACCAGACACTCACTCAGGATTCTACCGGTACAATGGCATACCTTCAATTTGAGGCGATAGGTATACCGAGAGTAAAGACAAAAAAATCAGTGGCATATATTGACCACAATACTTTGCAGGCCGGTTTTGAAAATGCCGACGACCATAAGTATATCCAGACTGTGGCTTCAAAGCACGGCGTATATTTTTCAAAACCCGGAAACGGCATATGCCATCAGGTACAGCTTGAGCGCTTTGGTGTACCTGGAATGACATTGCTCGGCTCGGACAGCCATACTCCCACAGGCGGAGGAATCGGTATGCTCGCCATTGGTGCCGGCGGTCTTGACGTAGCTGTTGCAATGGGAGGCGGACCATACTACCTGACAATGCCAAAAGTCTGTAAGGTGGAACTTAAAGGAAAACTCAGTCCCTGGTCGGCTGCGAAGGATATAATACTCGAAGTTTTAAGAGTATTGTCAGTAAAGGGCGGTATCGGCAAAGTTATCGAATACGCGGGGGAGGGAATAAAGACCCTTACTGTTCCCGAAAGAGCAACCATCACAAACATGGGAGCCGAGCTTGGTGCTACGACTTCAATATTCCCAAGTGACGATGTGACTCATGAGTTTCTCAGGGCACAGGGCAGGGCAGCCGATTGGGTGGAATTATTGCCTGACGCCGACGCAAATTACGATGAACATATAATTATTGATCTGGCAACTCTTGAACCAATGGCTGCAAAACCTCACAGCCCGGATAATGTCGAAAAAATCTCGACAATAGGCAAAATCAGGGTTGACCAGGTTGCAATCGGAAGCTGCACAAACTCATCGTACATGGATATGATGAAGGTAGCTGCTATTTTAAAAGGAAAGACAATCAATCCCAATGTAAGTCTTGTAATAGCACCCGGTTCAAAGCAGGTTCTTACAATGCTTGCTCAGAACGGAGCTTTGGCCCATATGGTTTCGGCAGGGGCCAGAATCCTTGAATCCGCCTGCGGTCCATGTATCGGTATGGGACAGGCGCCATGTACAGATGCTGTATCCTTGAGAACCTTCAACAGAAACTTTGAAGGCAGAAGCGGAACAATTTCCGCGAAGGTGTACCTTGTAAGTCCTGAGGTTGCGGCAGCAAGCGCAATTACAGGAGTGCTGACAGACCCCAGAGAGCTGGGCGAGGCTCCCAGGATAGAGCTGCCTGAAGAATTTGTTATAAATGACAATCTTGTGGTGGCTCCTGCACCTGAAGGAAATGATGTCGAGGTGGTGAGGGGGCCTAACATAAAGCAATTCCCTGTCAACAAGGCATTAGCCCATAAGGTTGCGGGAAAAGCTTTGATAAAGGTTGGGGACAATATCACAACAGACCACATAATGCCTTCAAATGCAAAACTGCTGCCTTTCAGATCCAATGTCCCTTATCTTGCTGAATTCTGCCTGACTCCATGTGATCCCGAATTCCCTGCAAGAGCAAAGTCAAACGGCGGAGGATTCATAATCGGAGGTTCAAACTATGGCCAGGGCTCAAGCAGAGAACATGCTGCATTGGCACCGCTTCAGCTTGGGATCAAAGGTGTTATAGCCAAATCCTTTGCCAGAATTCACATGGCAAATCTGATCAACTCGGGAATAATTCCGATGACCTTTGAAAATGAAGCGGATTATGATACGATAGATATGAATGATGAACTTACTATTGAAAATTCCGTTGCTCAGGTCAAAAAGGCAGGTACTGTCATAGTAAAAAATCTTACAAAAAACAGAGAGATAAAGGTTAAGGTATCTTTGTCAGACAGACAGGTACAGATGATACTTGCCGGAGGTTTGCTGAATTTTACAAAGGTGAATAACGGCTAATATATAATTATTTAATTAAAAGCGTGCGGGATGCTTCGGCATTTTTATACGCAGATAGGGAAATCAAAAAATGGCTAGGCTGGAATATGACGAAAATGAAAACCTGGTAAATTCTCTTAGGGGGAAGGTCTTTAATCAGCTTCGAAAGCAAATCCTGACCGGAGTTTACAAAGCCGGTGACAGTCTGATTGAGTTGAGGCTGTCGGAGGAGCTTGGAGTTAGCAGGACTCCCATACGGGAGGCGATAAGACAACTTGAGCTGGAAGGGCTGGTTCAACCCATACCTAACAAGGGAGTTATAGTAAAGGGAGTATCCGAACAGGATGTTGAGGATATATTTATCATACGGACAATGATTGAAGGGCTGGCAGCCAGATGGGCGGCAGAGAAGATTACCGACGAAGAGATCAAGGAACTGCAGGAGGCTCTCGAACTTGAGGAGTTCTATACCATGAAGAACGATGCCCAGCATCTTATGACCTATGACTCCAAATTTCATGATATTATCTTCAAGGCAAGTAAAAGCAGGCCTCTGATGCATATGCTCAGCACCTTTCACTTTTATATTCAGAGTGCGAGGAATAATTCTTTTGAAACTCCGGGCAGGCCTGTAAAAGCACTTGCTGAACATAGAGCCATATTTGAAGCAATCAAAAGAAAGGATGCGGATACTGCCGAAAAGCTAACAATCCAGCATATAACCAATGCCAGCAGGAACTTTAATAAAACGCATCATAAATAAGTTTTATTAGATATTAATTATCAGTAAGGGACACAGAGCTGAAGGATCAGCTTTGTGTCTTTTTTATGGTTGACTTGTAAGGCAGACTTGACATGGACGCCTGAACTGATATAAAATTGATGTAAGGTAAACATTACGGTGCAATAAATGCAATCCGGAGAAAATATATGGCACCACGGAGGTAAAAATGAAAAATAAAATCAGAGAACTGCGTGAAATAATGGGCTTGACCCAGGAACAGCTGGGGGAGCTGGTAGGTGTATCCAGACAGGCAATAAATGCAATAGAAACCGAAAAGTTTGAACCTTCAATATGGCTTGCCTATGATATTTGTAAAGTATTTGGCAGCACGATTGAAGACATATTCAACTTTGAGGAAAGTGAAAGAAAATCCAGAGCTCAAAAAAGCAGAGGTGTTATTTGATGGCAATAAGGCAGATCAGAACGGTAGAAGATGAGGTATTAAGAAAAAAATGCAGGCCTGTGGAAGAAGTAAATGACCAGATAAGGCAGCTGTTGGATGATATGGCCGAAACAATGTACCACACCGGCAATGGGGCGGGTCTGGCAGCTCCCCAGGTGGGAATTTTGAAGAGACTTGTTGTAATAGATATGGGAGATGGTCTGATCAAACTGGTTAATCCTGTAATAATCAGTCAGGAGGGGAGCCAGGAGGTTATTGAGGGATGCTTGAGCATTCCAGGTGTTGCAGGCAGATTGATACGCCCTGCAAAGGTTACAATTGAGGCATTAAATGAAAACGGTGAGAAAGTCGGGTATGCCGGGACAGGTGAGCTGGCCAAGTGCTTCTGCCATGAACTTGACCATTTGGATGGAATATTGTTTACAGATAAAGTGACAGAGTATATACACCTTTAATGAAATATAGCATATGTCCTGTTGAACAGGGCACATACCGAATAAAAAAACAACTTTGCCTTTGCAAAGTTGTTTTTTAAGTATTATTCAAATCCTGTAAAATATTAATTTTTAATCAAGTTATAAAATCAGCTTGTATATACGTATTATTGGAAAGAAATATTGTAAAAAAGTGCAGATCGTGTGACGGTTTGCCAAAGTTATATACATACTGTGCTTTATTGTAATTAATGATGTTGATGCTGCTGTAAGCTGTATTGACATTATCCCACACAGCGCCGGAAATGCTGCAGCCCTCAACTTCCACAACCACGATATAATCACCGCTTTGGTTATATCCGTAGCTGACGATATTTGCGCTTGAACTGCCAGAGGCAAAAGCCGGTATTGATAATGAGATTATTATTACCAACACTAACGATAGGACCTTAACCGATCTCTTCATACAGTTTTCCTCCTTGATGTATTTATTTTATCTAATCATATAATAAATTCCAAATATTGTAAATACTTGGCACTTAATCTGCTGTTGGATAGCTTGATTATAAATCATATATGGTAAAAAAAATGTTGACAGTTACGCTACGTAATCATTTACACTTAACGTAAGAAGTACTTCTTAATAATTTTTGGAGGAAGGGATCGTACAATGATGGCAGCACTTATCAAGATAAGCGACGTATCA
Organism: Bacillota bacterium; assembly: GCA_023426005.1. Taxonomy (GTDB): domain Bacteria; phylum Bacillota; class Clostridia; order Acetivibrionales; family DSM-1351; genus Ruminiclostridium. The sequence goes on from JAFABO010000177.1 coordinate 7,510, forward strand.
AAAAAATACAATATAACAAAAAGAACTCTCAGGTTTTATGAAGAAATCGAGCTGTTAAAAAGTATTAAAGATGAGGTATCACATGCCAGATATTATGATGAAGAGGGAATTAACAGATTGGAACAGATTCTTCTCCTCAGGAATATTAAATTGACCATGAATGAAATTTCCGGGATATTGCTGTCTGATAATGGCAGGCAGCTATCCGATATTCTTCTTAGCAGGC
>JAFABO010000198.1 GCA_023426005.1 Bacillota bacterium
CCGGGCGGCATCTGGTCAATAAAGCAAAACATGCATTTATTGCTGCAGGAACGGTAATCACTCATCAGACTGTTATCAAACTCAATTCCCAGATCGTCATCGTAATCCTTCTCAATCTCCAGCAGCCATTCTTCCCCATCCTGCTTTTTTATTAATACTTCGATAAATTCGTCCTTGATTAAATACCTGTAATCAAATACATCCTCTATCTCTTCATTGTTAACCGCCAATAGGAGATCTCCTGCTTCAATTTCCATTTCTTCTGCAATAGAATCCGGATACACCTCTTTAATCAGATGACCTTGATTCTTTTTTTTGTTCAAATAGGATTTTCCTCTCATGTATATTTTTTAACTGTTTTAATATTTATCAAGAATATTGTCATTCCTATTGTACTCTTATGAGAGGTTTTATACAAGGGAGGCCAAGCGTCTCACAATACCGTTAAGCCAGTGGTATTTGACCTTATCATACATCTGCAGTCTTATCGATCATAAGCTTTAAAATGGCAACATCTGTGGATTTCATACCGACTTTCCCAATATAGCCGATATTCCGTATTGTCTCTTCCACATTACTTTTTACAATCCCGTCTCCAGGATGGAAGCAGTGATTTTCTTCCCCCAAAAAGTGAGCCATAATAGCTGCTTCTACCGCTGATGCAATTTTAGCCGCACATGAGGATTTGGCGCCGTCACATACAATTCCGCCCACATTTGCAATTGTATTGGTGATGGTTTTCGATATCATGTGGTAGTCTCCGCCATAGAGATATGTAATGGCCGCTCCTGCCCCGCAGGCGGCGCTGACCGCGCCACAGTAGGCCGACAGACTGCCGATGTATTTCTTCTGATGAATGGAAATCAAATTGCTCACTACCAGAGCCCGGTACAATTTCTCTTCCGGTAAATTGAGACTTTGAGCAAACTCAATAACCGGAAGGGAACATGTCATACCCTGGTTACCACTTCCCGAATTGATGACAACCGGCATGGAACAGCCGTTCATCCGGGCATCCGATCCCGCAGCTGCTCTGGCCCGGGCTCTGACCTTGATGTCATCCCCATACACTCTTAACAGGGTTCTGCCCACCTCTGCCCCATAGCTGTTTTTTAATCCTTCATCGGAAATGGCTTTATTCATTTGTATCTGTCTTCCAATGACATCTCTTACATCCTCTATCTCAACTTTATCTGCAAAAGCCAGTATGTCCCCTACGTTCAGAAGTGACTTGTCTCCAAGTATTTCCGGGCTGCCGGCTTCCTCTTCGGCCTCAAAAATCACTTCATCGTCTTTAGTTATACGTGTAATTCCCGTATGTTTATTTATAATGGTCACTTCGGCTGAATGACTCCCTTTGGCAACCCTTGCATAAATATATAGATTTTCTACCCCTTCTTCCAGAAAGCACTGGCAAAAACCTTCTCCTAACAATTTATGCGTTTTTGCAATATCCTCCGGTGTGACACTCTCCAGAACCTCCAGCTTCCTGGAGGCATCTCCCCCTGTTATGCCTAGAATGGCAGCCGCATCAATGCCTTTCATCCCTCCTGAATTTGGAACTGTAACTCCTTTTACATTTTTAATGATATTTCCGCTGCATCGTATCTCCATATGATCCGGAAATTCACCGAGAACCTCCCTTGCTTTTGAAGTGGCATAAGCGAGGGCAATGGGTTCGGTGCAACCAAGTGCCGGTATCAACTCTTCCTTTAAAATCATCAAATAGTTCTTATATAATGTTTTATCCATGTTCAATCCCCTTCAATGCTTCCGGCAGTGAAATTTCAATCTCCCAACCGGCATATTGCTGCCCCAAATGGTATCTTTTATTTACGGAAGGACTTTTCCGGCTGACAGGTATAATTCATACCATTCTTCCCTTGTCAGACGGATATCCGACGCTTTACAAATATCTTTTATCCTCTGCTCATTGGTGCTGCCAACAATTGTCTGAATATGTGCAGGATGGCGCAAAATCCATGCTATTGCAATTGAATTTGCCGTAGCCTGATACTTCTCTGAAAGACAATTCAACCGTTTATTTAATTCCGGGTATTTGTCACTTCCTATAAAGGTTCCTTCGAACATTCCATATTGAAACGGAGACCAGGCCTGAATTGTTATATCCTTCAACCTGCAGTACTCCAATATGCTGGCATCACGGTTAACTGCCGCATCATTATGAATATTTACATTAAGGCCTGAATCAATAATGCCGCAATGTGCAATACTAAACTGCAGCTGGTTAATCATGATCCTGTTATTGCAATATTTATTCATCAGCTCCAGCTGCATGGAATTCTGGTTGCTTACCCCAAAATAGCGCACTTTTCCCGATTTCTCCAACACCTCAAAGGCTTCTGCCACTTCCTCCTCTTCCATCAATGTATCCGGCCTGTGAAGAAGCAGGATATCAATGTATTCTGTACCGAGTCTTTTTAAACTTCCTTCTACCGATTCCAAAATATATTTTTTAGAGAAGTCATAGCAGCAGCCGGGGCGGATGGCGCATTTGGTCTGAAGCGTCATATTTTTGCGAAGCTCACCCGGAACACACTCCCCAAATACGCTTTCTGCTTCGCCGCCGCCATAAATGTCGGCGTGGTCAAAGAAATTAATCCCCTCTGCCATTGCTGTATCAATAAGGGAACGAACTTCCTTCTTTCCCTTTAATCCATTAATCCTCATGCATCCAAGCCCGATTTCCGGCACCTGTATTTTTCCGTTTCCTATTGAAATTGTCTTCATATTACTGCTCCCTTCGGTACAGTTATAATCTATTATTTAATCTTTCCAGAGCACGTACATAAATCCTCACTGCCTTTTTCAAATTCGTAATGGACTGTGCTTCATCAGCAGAGTGGCAAGCCCCATGCCCTTCGGCAAGGCCAAGTTCTTTGAAGTCGGCCGGAAGGCCCGAACCAAACCCAACTGCATTGGGAAGCTTTCTGGCATAGGTTCCGCCGCCCATGACATATGCCTGCTTTTCATCACAAATCTCCTCTCTGTAGGCCTTCATCAATTCCTCCACCAGCGGATGCTCCAAATCCATATAGTTAGGCGGATCATCTGCTATTTGGGTAATCTTAAAACCTTCCTTTCCTGCCGCGGCCCTTACCTTTTCCAGAATGACCTCAATCTCTGCCGTTACCGGATAGCGGATATCCACACCCATATGAAGGCAGCCATCCCGCAGAGAAATTATTCCCGGATTACAGGTCAATGCACCGGATATTCCATCCTCACAGGCAATTCCAAATCCGCTTCCGAAGCCATCCCTGCAAATCTCTTTTAAAAAGGAGGTTACTTTTCTTTCATTTGTGCCAATGGCTGATTTTTGCAGACTTTGGCACAATACGCCCACAGCATTTTTTGTTCCTTCCGGGAAAGCCGCATGACCTGAAATACCTTCTGCTTCAATACAGACTGTTTCTCCCGAAGCCATATTTTTAATAACAGCTTTGGCTTTTGAGGGTACGCTGTTGAGAGCATTTCCGCCCTCCAGCCTGAGGATATTCCCCTCCAGCTTTTCCGATTTCAGATATACACGGCAGATTCCCTTTTCCCCATGGCAGACCGGAAAACCGCAATCCGCAACGAAAGACCAGTCGGGTGCCCTTCTATGTACAAGATAGTAGGTGATATCATCCATGCCCCTCTCTTCATTGCATCCAAAAATCAAAGATAATTTAACATTCAGGTCAAGTTTGCTGTCCTTCAGATATTTCATTGCATACAGCACCGCTACAAGCGGCCCCTTGTTGTCCTGTACACCCCGTCCGATTATAAAGTCCCCTTTTCTGGTACAGGAAAAGGGTTCATAAACCCAGCCTTCTCCGGCCGGCACCACATCCAGATGTCCCCATGCCGCAATCTCCCTGTCGGCCTCACCAAAACTGATCCGCCCGCAATAACCATCACAGTTGTCTGTTTGGAACCCATACTTTTCTCCCATTGAGAGCATTCTCTCAAGAACCTCCCCACAATTTTTCCCGTAAGGGAATCCACCTTCAGCCCGGCCAGAGACACTTGGTATTTCCACAAGTTGTGCAATATCCGACAAAAAACTCTCTTCCTCTTCACACAGCCACAGATCCAATTCATCCATCATTGTTTGAATCCTTTCTCGTTTTCGATCCTTCGGTATAAAACCATTCACGGTATTTTTTCGGCGTCATCCCCGTTTCCTGCCTGAAAATCCTGATGAACTGGGATGTATCATTATATCCTGACATAGACGCCACCTCTGTTATGGAGAGCTTGCTGCCTGTCAGAAACTTTTTGGCATGCTCCATCCTGAGCTCCCTCAGCCAGGTTGAAAAGCTGATTCCCATTCTTTCTGCAAAAATGTGACTTACATATGTCGGATTCATAAATAATACTTTTTCCGCCAGCTCCTTTACTGTAATATCCTGACTAAAATGCACCCGTGCATACTCAGTCATCACGGTAACAATATCTCTGCTTCCCTCTTCGCCATTCTTTTCACTCAACAGACAGATATTTCTTCCTATTGATTGAAAATAGTTTTCCATCTCGTCAAGGTCAGGAAAATCCATTATACTCACTCTGCTCTCCCGAAGACGGAGCTGTTCATCTCCGCTGAGCTGCAGCGCCCGGTGCAGGATGATACTTATCTGTGACAGGAGCAATTCCAGACAGTCCATTTTAATCATGCCCTTTTCCCGCACTTCTTCAAAAATCTGTGTCAGGATATATTCCGTCTTGCCGGCATTTTTCTTTTCCAGGGCATCCTTAAGAAGTACTTCCTTTTCTTTGGAAAGACTGTAGCTTTTCAGCAGGCTTTTATTTATCTGGCCGCCGGTAATAAGCTGTCCCGGAATAAATATTTTATATTCCAGCAATTCCAATGCCTCCCGGTATGCAGTCCTCACCTTCCCGGGCTCGGTATATATCCCGCTGGCCCCCATATAAACCTTATAACCGGCTTCTGTAAAAATACCCAGAAACTTTCTTGGTATGAACAAATTTTCTTTTGTATTATTAATCACCAATGTCCATACCTTGCCTTTCGTTTCCACAAAACGAAAGCCTGTCCATATCTCTTCCCCTAATATATTCACAACATTTTGTAATATATCTTCCCTGTGCAGCTCCTGATATCTGGGTAAAAAGATGGTGAGCACCTGGAATTTACTAAATACCTTTTTAAACATATTCAGCTCTACAAAGTCTGCCGCTTCGTCACCCTGGATGCATTTCAGAATATACCGGGTTGTCATATCTTTACCGGTCATCATTACCTCTCTTTTTTCAGACCGGTTTTTATTCAAAAATTTATCTATACACTCCTTGAGTTTTTCATTTTCCACAGGTTTTAAAATATAGTCGGAAGCTCCATCCTTTAACGCTATTCTCGCATATTCAAAATCCGAAAATGCACTGAACATAACAACCTGCGCTTTCGGATTTTTCTTCTTGATAGCCTTCAACAGTTCCAAACCATCCATTTTAGGCATACGGATATCTGTCATAATCAGCTCCGGCAAATACCGGCAATAGATTTCGAATCCACGTTCTCCATTGACCGCCTCAAGTATTTGAAATTGATTTTGTACATCATATTCTTTAATTTTTTTAATCAGCGACTGCCGCGCATACTCCTCATCTTCAACAACTAAAATAGTAGTCATAAGAATTCTCCTCTGCTATGGGAAAACTTAACCTTTCACAGCCCCTGCGGTCAAACCTTTGATGATGTATTTCTGCCCCATACAATATATGACAAGCATTGGTGCCATAGCCATCAGATATGCGGTAAATGCCATCGTATAATTAAATGAATACTCTGTCTTAAAGTTGTACTGGAATAACGGCAATGTCCAGATATCCCTGGATCTGTTCAGCATGAGTAACGGCAACATAAAATCATTCCATATCCACAATGCATCCATAATAAGAAGTGTAGCAAGCATAGGCTTTACCAGCGGCAGTATAATTTTCATATAGGTCTTAAATACACTGCATCCGTCAATATATGCTGATTCTTCTATTTCATATGGAAGACCTTTAATATAGTTTACGAAAAGAAAAACTCCCCGGGTCAGGCTAAACGATAGATACAGAATAATCAACCCTGTATGATTGAGCATGTTAAGGCTTGTCATCATTTTAGTAACCGGCAGCATAATAACCTGTGAAGGAATAAATAATCCCATCAGTAAATAGTAATATATACAATTATAATACTTTTTATCAGAATTTCTTGCAATTGCATATGACAGGGAGGGAACGAATATCAAAATCAACAAAATTGATATGCATGAGATTTTTATAGAATTACTCAAGAAGGTCCAATATTTACTGTTATTAAACAGGTCAATAAAATTTGAAAAATTCAAGCTTGATGGGAGGGCAAAAAAATTCTTTCCTGCTTCATCCAGAGTTTTAAAAGAGTTGATTACTACCAGGTATAGCGGAAACAAAATCAGAATAAGCCCGCATAGAACCAGAGTATCCCTTAAAATCCGCCACCCTAATCCCCCTTTTTCTATTCTCATCAATCATTCCCCCCTTTGCTTGTCAATTTCAGTTGTGTCAATGAGAAAATCGATACTACAATAAATAGAAGACACGCTTCTGCATTGGCCGTAGAAAATTTGAGATTCTTAAATGCATCATTGTAAATGAGAATGCCTATTAATTCGGTAGAACGCACCGGTCCGCCGCCGGTAAGCGCATACGGGAAATCAAAAGAAGTAAATCCCTGCTTGATCAGCAGTATCACGTTTATCGTTACTGTGGGCAGTATATACGGCATTGTAATGTATCTGAATCTCTTGAACAGGCTTGCGCCGTCAATCTGTGCCGATTCAAACTGTTCTTCCGGAATTTGCTGCAGTCCGGCTATAAAAATAATGGTTGGAAGCGCCACTGCCTGCCATGCATGAACAAATACAACCGCAGGCAGAGCCGTTTTTCCGGTCATTAAAAGACTTTGGGAAAGCCATTCGATTCCCAGCAGCTGAC
>JAFABO010000205.1 GCA_023426005.1 Bacillota bacterium
CCAGCATCCGGCTGAAATTGGGGCTGTGAGCATAGAGACAGCGTATAAGGTAATAGAGGGTGGAACAGTAGAAGCTGACATAAAAATTCCTGTTGAACTGATAAACAAGGACAATGCCGGTAAATAAAAACTTTTAATAAAATTTCTAATAATATAAGACAGCTAATATAAGACAGCAAAAAGGAGCTAAATGGATAATCAAATAGATTTTTTTAAGGAAAAGTCCTGCTCGCTGAGACGGGAAATAATCGATACTATATGCAACGCAGGATCAGGACACCCCGGTGGCTCACTTTCGGTAATAGACATTTTGACAGTTCTCTATTATGGCGTGATGAAAATCGACAGTTCAAGCCCAAAAGATGAAAACCGTGACAGGCTGGTTCTTTCAAAAGGGCATGCAGCACCTGCATTATACTGTGTTCTTGCTGATTTGGGCATGTTTAAAAAAGAAGAGCTGAAAACATTGAGAAGGCCGGGCTCAATTCTGCAGGGACACCCTGATATGAAGAAGACGCCCGGGATTGATATCTCTACAGGTTCGCTCGGACAGGGGCTGTCTGCTGCCAATGGCATGGCGCTGGCCGGAAGGTTGGACAACAAGGACTACAATGTATATGCCATACTTGGGGACGGAGAAATTCAGGAGGGGCAAATATGGGAAGCGGCCATGACGGCAGCACACTATAAATTAAATAAGCTTGTGGCTTTTGTCGACTTCAACGGGCTGCAAATTGATGGCCCCACCAGGGAGATTATGGGGGTTGAGCCTATAAATGATAAATTTAAAGCTTTCGGGTGGAATACCATAGTTATCGATGGTCACAACCATGAGCAAATATTCCATGCGGTTAATGTGGCGAAACAAAGTAAAGACAGACCTACAGCAATAATAGCAAAAACAATAAAGGGAAAAGGTGTTTCTTTCATGGAAGACTGTTGCGGATGGCATGGGCAGGCAATAAGCAAAGAGCAGGCATCTCAGGCGATGACCGAATTGGGGGTGGCGGAATGAGTTCTAACATTTCAACCAGGGAAGCATATGGAAGGGCGCTGGCCGAATTCGGCGAAGAAAATGAAAATATTGTAGTACTGGATGCCGATGTTTCAAAATGCACCATGACTGTCCATTTCGCAAAAAAATTTCCAAACAGATTCTTCAATGTTGGAATATCTGAAGCGGACATGGTGACGACTGCCGCCGGGCTTGCTGCGTGCGGAAAAACTGCATTTGTAAGTGCCTTTGCCGTATTTGCAGCCGGCCGGGCCTTTGACCAGATAAGGAACTCTGTGGCATACCCCAAACTGAATGTAAAAATAGCAGCTACACACGCAGGGGTGACGGTCGGTGAGGATGGTGGAAGCCATCAGGCCATAGAAGATATAGCCTTAATGAGAGCACTGCCGAATATGGTTGTTATAAGCCCTGCGGATACAACAGAAGCAAAGGCTTCGGTAAAAGCGGCAATTGAATACAATGGACCTGTTTATCTGAGGCTGGGAAGACCTGCACAGCCCATTATATTCAATGAAGAAACCTATCGTTTTGAACTTGGAAAAGGTTCTGTCTTAAAGGACGGAAACGATGTAACCGTCATATCAACCGGAATAATGACTTCCAAAGCTCTGGAAGCGGCCAATGTGCTTAAGGAGCAGGGGATAAACGCAAGGGTCATAAATATTCATACGATAAAGCCGATTGATAAGGATATTCTGATAAAAGCTGCAGCCGAAACAAAGGGAATTGTGACAGTGGAAGATCATAGCGTAATCGGAGGTCTTGGGAGTGCTGTGGCAGAAGTACTGATGCAGAATTATCCTGCCAGGCTGAAAATGATCGGTATAAACGATACATTTGGGGAATCGGGTTCACCAAATGAACTGATGCAGATTTTCGGATTAACTGTTGATAATATTGTGTTCAATGTAAAAGATTTGTTAAAGTAGTTGAATAATAATCAAATAAATTCGGTGGTGATTATACAATGAGTGACAGGTTAGTGGCGGGAGTGGATTTTGGCAGTGACTCTGCCAGAGCGATAGTAGTCAATACCCGGACGGGGGAAGTACTGGGAGAAGGGCAATGCTTTTACTCCAGATGGATGGACGGGAAATACTGTGACCCGGACAAAAGCCAGTATCGTCAGCATCCCCTTGACTATATTGAAGCTCTTGAAACCTGCGTAAAAAATGCAATAAATGAAGCGGGAAGCGACATAGGAAAACACATAAAAGGGATCGCTGTAGATACAACGGGATCAACACCCTGTCCGGTAAACCGGGAAGGTGTTCCGCTGGCTCTGCTGGAGGGATTTAAGGAAAATCCCAATGCCATGTTTCACCTGTGGAAGGATCATACGGCAGTAAAGGAAGCCGAAGAGATAAACCGGGTTTTATCTGATTGGAAAGGTGAAGATTATACCCGCTTTCAGGGAATATATTCATCGGAATGGTTCTGGGCTAAAATTCTGCATACCACCAGAATAGACTCACGGGTTAAAAAAGAGGCATGGTCGTGGGTAGAACACTGCGAATGGCTGCCTGCCTTACTGACCGGCATTACAGACCCGCAAAAAGCATATCGTTCTGCTTGTGCAGCCGGACACAAAGCGTTATGGCATAGCGAATTCGGCGGATTGCCTGATCCGGAGTGCCTCAGTGCACTGGATCCATATCTGGGAGAGCTCGGCAAACGGTATGGTGGTCCGCCGAAAACAGCGGACTGCTGTGTGGGCATAATCCTGCCGGAGTGGGCTGAAAGATTGGGGATAAGTCCCCGGGCTGTGGTGGGAGGAAGTACTTTTGATGCCCATTCGGGTGCAATCGGAGCGGGAATCAGCCCCAACACATTAGTAAAGGTAGTTGGAACCTCGACGGTTGACATGATGATTGAGAATTATGACAGGTTAAAAGGCAAACAAATAAAGGAAATATGCGGTCAGGCAGAAAACTCCATCATTCCCGGATATATAGGTATAGAGGCGGGGCAGGCTGCCTTCGGAGATGTTTATGCCTGGTTTAAAAAAATAATGATGTGGCCGGTCAAGAATATATTGGCTTCGTCTGCGCTTCTAAGTGAAGAGCTTAAAATGAAATTGATCCAAGAATTATCTTCACGGATTATTCCTGAAATAGAAAACTGTCAGGATATATGTGAGGAGGATATGGATCTGATCGCTCTGGATTGGTTCAATGGGCGCAGATATCCGGGAATAAATGAACATGTGAAGAGTGCTGTCGTCGGTCTGCGTCTGGGTACCGAAGCACCGCAGGTATATAGAACCCTGGTTTTGGCTACTGCATTCGGTTCCAAACGGATTTTAGAAGGATTTCTATCAGCCGGACTAACAATTGACAGGATTATAGCTGTTGGAGGAATTGCAAGGAAGTCGCCATTTGTTATGCAGCTTTTAGCCGACGTATTGGAGCGTCCAATAATGGTATCCGATTCAAAACAGGCATGTGCTAAGGGCGCTGCAATGTATGCTGCTGTGGCTGCCGGGATTTTCGGTACGCTTCAGGAGGCTCAGGATAGTATGTGCGACGGCTTTATGTCTGTACATAATCCTATCAAGGAAAATGTGCGGAAATATGGCATGCTTTACAAGAAGTATATTGAACTTGGCACTTTTATGGAACAACAGACCGCGTTGAAGGTCTAAAGCACAGGATCATTAGTGGATTGGTATGTATTATTTTTTTGTAAAATAAATTGGAACGTTCAATCAATATTTATTTGGATAAGATATGCTTAAAATAGGGTTAAGATATCCAATGGTCTATTTTATCATTAATATTGACACGTTAAAATTTATATTGTATTCTATAATGGCTATAAAAAGTTTGTGATTATATAATGACAAAATCCATTGAAAAATGACGAGTAAATGTGAGCATATTATAAAACAGCATTACGAAAGGAATATAAAAATGAGAAAAATAAAAGCTGAAAAACTTTCGGTTGAAAAATTCAGTCCGTTTGGCAGTTTTATGAGTGTAACAGAGCCTGAAGGCAGTCACCTTGGTGATTTCTATAACGATAAAGTACTATTTCACGTATCGGGCAGCATGCCTGTGGCTTTTTCATCATTGGTGCTGTATAAGCCTGAAAAGATGATTGTGACGAAAGTTGAGTATCATAATTCAACAGGTGAAGTAATTGCAGCTATGGATGATGATGTCATTATTCATGTGGCTCCACCGACCAATGCGCCTGTACCGGAGCTGACAAAAGCATTTATAGTTCCTAAGGGCACTGTATTACAAATAAAAACAGGTGTTTGGCATAATGGGTGTTTTCCTGTAAATAACCAGGAAGCGCATGTGCTTATCGTTTTACCTGAGCGGATTTATATGAATGATTGCTGCGTTGAGGATTATGAGGAAACAGATTACATTGAAATTGAGCTATAAGAGCTGATTTTTATACAATTCATGGACTGGAATATAGGAGGAAATAAGTTATGTCAGTTAAAAATGCAATGGAATTATTTTTGTTAAAAGGGAAGAATGCAATAGTTACAGGCGGAGGACAGGGACTTGGTAAAGCTATGGCAATAGCTCTTGCTCAGGCAGGGGCCGACATCATTATAGCTGCCAGAAGAATTGAAACTGCCCTTGAGACTAAAAAAGAAATTGAGGCTGAAGGGGTAAAATGTACCGTAATTCAAGCTGACATGAGAAAAGAAGATGATATAAAGAGGACTGTAGCTCAGATAATGGACGAGTATGGAAAGATAGATATTCTATTCAACAATGCCGGAACATGGCGGGGTGACGATGCGGAGAATGTTAGTACGGAGGACTGGAAAGAAGTAATAGATGTCAACTTAAACGGCCCTTTCATAGTATCAAGAGAAGTAGGAAAGATAATGCTCAAACAGGGCAGGGGAAGCATTGTAAATGTAGCTTCTATGTCCGGAATGATAGTCAATACGCCTCAAAATCAATGTGCATATAATGCATCAAAAGGCGGACTTATTATGCTGACCAAGTCAATGGCCACTGAATGGGCAAACAGGGGAGTGAGAGTGAATGCGCTTTGTCCCGGTTATATACGTACAGAAATGAGTGAAGATAGATATCAAAGAAAGGATCCGGCAATAGACCGCTGGTTCTCTATGACACCTATGGGCCGCTCGGGAGAGTCGTCAGAGCTGATGGGGATTGCAATATATCTCGCATCAGACGCATCAAGCTTTGTTACAGGGTCTACCTATCTTGTGGACGGCGGATATACTGCCTGGTAGTATTAGATTTTGACCTTAAAATAGGACTCAGGCTTTGAGACTATTTAAGAATATAATTTTTTTGGAGGAAAAAATAATGAAAAAAATCATGAGTATTTTGCTT
>JAFABO010000230.1 GCA_023426005.1 Bacillota bacterium
ACAGCCCTTCTGGTTATGCAGACAAGGGCTTGCGGCTTTGTTTTGCCTTCCTTGAGCTTGCTTTCAAAATATTCTCTGAATACCGGGTGCCTTGCCTTACCGTTCGGATTTACCTGCACCAATTGGATGGCGAGAAAGTGGAATATTGCATTTAAAACCCTGTTGCCCTGTCTGCTTCGCTGGTCTTTGCCCTTTCCGGCAGAGCTGAAATTGACCGGAGCAATGCCGCTGTCTTTAAGGTGGCTGTTAAAGCCTCTTAAAGATTCTGACAGCTATCTATTGTTTTTTGTAGCAATATGCTCTTTTTCGGGTCTGTCAATAGTTGCAAAACGCACAGTCTTGGATATAAGCTGTTTTTTATAGACCTTATCCCATATGGAAACTTTCTTATTGGGGTTTTAAAAAGCTTACGCTGCAATGGTTTTGCTTTATAAGTTTTATGTCTACTCCCATGATAAGAAGAAAGGCCACATCAGCCGAAACTGTGTGACCATTTCTACAGTGCATGTTCTTTATTAGTTAAAATCCCCTTCTACCTCATTCGAAAACCGCTCTTTTTGACTATCCAAGTAGCTTTTCCACTTCTTATATAAACGTGTCTCATTTAATTCTAATGAGCCTAAATCAGGTTCATCAGATGGCATATAACGAATAAAAGTGGCAATAAGCTCTGGATAATCAAAGTCAGCATATAGCTGTTCAACTATACTGAGTGGCTCTGAATAGCTATTTCTATGTTCATATACCCACTCTAATAATAAATACAACCACTTCTCAATCATGATTTCATCATTTTCATCAGTAACTTGATTAGCTAACTTCATTAAAAATGGATAAACTGATTCAGATTCACTCTTATGTAAAGATACTAAATCCATTACTTGCTGAGGGAAATCGTCATTACAAGAAACCTCAGTAATAGCATGTTCAATTGCAGCATCTGGTGGAAGGTACTTTTTTTCAATTCCGTATAGAATGTCCTTCCATGTTAATTTAACTTGCTTTGATACAAAATCATAATCTACCGATATCGCTAAACCGTTCATTATTTACCTCCCTATTTCACAACTTGATTCGGAATACCATTAATTATACCACCTTGAATAAAGCGTTGATGCGATACCTGTCCATTTGGTTCTAATATGTATTCATATATGCCACTTTTTCCATTAAGTTCCCCTTTGGTTTGAAGAAGTGTTCTATTTACTTTATCTCCTCCACGGATACTGAATGTCCTACCTGCTGCAAGTTGCTCTTCTGGTATAAAGCTAGCTGCGAGATGTCCAGGGTCAGATTTTGATAAAGCGGTACCAGTTCGTTCAGCATTAACTATTTCCTTTGCAGCTAGAGAAGACCTATATCTTTCAAAATCTGCAACATTATTAGCAACAGCCTTACCCGTTCCCTTATCAGCTGCGTTCTTTACCTGCATTTCTGGAGCAACCGCTTTCCTTACCGGTGTTTCCGTAACTACTGCTTTCTCCACCGGTGTTTGTGTAGCGACTGCTTTCTTTACAGACACTTCTGGACAAATAGCATTTTTTACACTTGTAAAAATCTCATCTGCCTTTTTTCAAATAGTATCAATTCCATTTCTAACCGATTTTGCAAATGAAATAATTTTTTGAATTACTTTATTTCCACCTAGAGTTTTTAACAGCTTAATTTCTGCAGCTGATTTTATTAATTCTGGAATCTTACGAAGAATTCCTTTTAAGTTATCCAGATAACCACTTAGCTTTTTAATAACTTTATTAGCACCGCCTAAGAATTTCACTAAGAATTCTATGGCATCCGTAACTACTTTACTAAACTTTCCGACCTTTCCAGCCTTCGAAGCTTTAGATATAGCTTTAATTGGCGTTGCAATAACAGAGCCTACCGCGGGAATTAAAGCTATCCCTGAAAATACCGCACCCTACCAATCCTTTCGTACTGCACTTATTCCGACGTTTACTCCATCGGCTGTTTGTATTGATTGCTAATTCTTTCTTCTTTTTTTCTGCTCTTTCATTCTCCTCTTTTACTCTAATTATCTTATTTCCTTTTTCCTTCTCCAAAGCATCATATGTAGCTTTATCCAGCTTTCCAGTAGGTTCGACCCCTTGCATATACTTAACCTGTGCTAAAGTTTGGGCTGGTGCATTCTGCTTTAAGCCGTTATATGTATCCTTACAGATTTTTTGGGAATTTGAGCAATGCTTTATATGTTTCTCCATCAGGGCTCCACTTACCATCAACTCCGCGCTTTGAAAGATTATAACCTATATCCCGAAGCATGTCCTGAGCTTCAAAAACATATCTGTTATATTCACCAGCTTTTTGTTCCAGGTATTCCCTTCATTAGCATCATGAGTATTTTGCTTTCTGTAGAACCAACACTCTCCGCCTTTGCCCCCATAATATCCGCCTCTTTTTCAAGACCAGCATTGTCATTCACAAGAGCACCTGTCTTCATCTGCATAGTGGGCTTAACTCTCCCCTGCTTTTGCTGAACAGCATGCCAACCCTCATGAGGAATATGCTTTACCTGTCCCGGTGTAATATGTATATCATTTCCCTGTGTATATGCCAAAGCTCTAATTTGCGGTGGCTTATCGGAGTTTTGATCCACTTTTACATCTGATAGATCAACACCTGATAGTTTTTCAAGTCCTGCTCTCAAATTATGTTGCATACTTGAACTTGAAGCAGAAGTATTTCCATCATCCTTTTTCTTTTGTATTGGTGCTATTTAACAGCCGGATTTATAAAAAAGTTTTTTATTCTTAAACGGATATATTCTGCTCTAATCATCCTGCCTATACCCCTGCCCAACCTTCTTCTCCCTCCTCTTTCTCATCAGCTTGCTATCCGCCTTGAATCCAATTGCACTCTTGTCAGGTAGTGGTACATTATTTTCAAATATCCTCCCACATGATTCATCATTCTTGAAATTCCTAGTGCACCGAAGGCTCTCTGAACTTATGCATATATCGAGAAAGAATTTAGCATACTCATTCCCTTGCTCTACCGACAGCGTAAGCCATTTTATTGCAAGTTCTTTGTTCTTCGGTATGTCTTTTCCAATCTGCCTGTATTCTTTTAGCGCAAGACATAAAAAAATGGCTGATGCCGTTTTCATAGCTTCAGCCTGTGATTCATTTTGTTGTTGTGCTTCTTTAAAAAATTTTTCACCATCGGAATAATTTATTTCAATTTTTTCAAATCAAATCCATCAATATAATCATTTTTAGCTTAGTTTATTTTGTCAATTCCTAACATTACCTGATACTAAACACTGATTTCATCCCATAATTTGAAATCTCACCAACTCGATTTTGATAAAAGTGTACTTGGAATTCGCCATTTACATTAGGGCTTTTAAATGACTGGGTAGTCATCTTTGACCATTAGTCTATTGTGCTTCCGTTTTTTGTCAACTCTTTAATTCCATAAAAATCCGTCTGAAACAAATTACTCCAGACGGATGATTTTATTTATTGCAATATTCTTTTCGGTTAAAAGCGTAAACCAGTTCTAACCTGAATTACTATCTCAAAGCATAGCCTACGCTGTTCATGTAGTCAATGAGACTACCTGCAAAGGCATTTATGTCATCGCTTGACAGAGTCTTTTCCCCCGAACCTATTACAAATCTGAAGGTCATGCTCTTCTTGCTTTCGGGCAGGCCCTTTCCGGTGTAAATGGTAACAAAGCTGAACCCGTTGAGCAAGTCTGACTTGAAGCTGCCGATATCCTCATTAACCCTGTCAAAAGTAACCCCGTTGTCCACCAGGAAGCTGTAATCCAGAACGACCTCAGGGAACCTGGATGGTTCCTTATACTTGACAACCCCGGTATCAATGGCCTGGAGCACAGCTCTGTTTATTTCCAGCACAGCTATGTTCAGCTTTTTGGCAATGTTCTTTTTAATCATAGGATGGACTACACTTATATACCCCAGCGGGGTTCCATTTGCGCTTATATCCACTGATTTCATGGGATGCACCCAGTTTAAGCCACCTGTACATACAGAGAAATCCAGATTCGCATTCTTTAAGGCTTTAACTATAAATGTAATTATTCCCTTCAGGTCATAGAACAGCTCATCCTCACTTTTAACTTTGCTGGCAGCCAATATACACAGATTTTTATGCTGCTCACATTTGTCCTTTGGCGATGCTGCTTTGAATACGCTTCCTATTTCAAACAGCAGGAAATCTTCATATGATTTTTCATTTTTCTCAGCAAAGGCAAGCATTCCGGGCACCATACTGTCTCTGAGTGTATTGGCGTCCTGTGCCTGGGGATTCAAAACCTTCACCTGTCCATTCGTTTCAATGCCCATTCTGCTGTTGAAGGTATTGTCGTACCAGATATAACTGTTAACCTCGCTTGCGCCGAATTTCTCGGAAAGCAGCTCTTTTACCTTGTGGTCGGTAAGTCTTTCCTCATTGTATTGCAGCGGTTTTAGCGCTATATCCAGGGTTTGAGGCTGTATATTGTCATAACCGAAGATTCTCGTGATCTCTTCAATAATATCAACCTTCATCGTAATATCCTTTGTAGCTCTGAAGGTCGGCACCTTTATGTTAAAGGTATCTCCTTCCACATCCACCTTAAATTCCAACGCTCTGAGAATGTCAACCATTCTTTCCTTTGTCAGAATGTTACCGATATATTTATCAATGTACGGTTTTGTTATTGTAATATCAATGGGTTCCAGCCTGCTGCAGTACACATCGGTCAAAGCTGATGAAAACTGAATGTCGGGCTGCATATCCCTTAAAAGCTTTACAAATCTCTGTATTGCCGTCACAGTCATATTGGGGTCAAGCATCTTTTCATAACGTGCGCTGGCCTCAGTGCGAAGACCTATTTTAGTGGAGCTCTTTCTTGTGGAAGAGCCTTCAAAGTTCGCAGACTCCAGTAATATAGAGGTTGTATCCTCAAGCACTTCGGAGTTTTCACCGCCCATGATCCCTGCAATTGCAACCGGCTTTTCCCTGTTGCATATGAGCAGCACATCTTCAGGCAGCTTTCTCTCAGTACCGTCAAGTGTTTTAAATAAAGTCGGTTCCTTTGTTGCTCTGACAACTATGCCGCTTTCCACCTGTCTGCTGTCAAAGGCGTGCATGGGCTGCCCCATTTCAAGCATCAGAT
>JAFABO010000176.1 GCA_023426005.1 Bacillota bacterium
TGTTTCGTACAATTGCAAACAGCCATACTTCAAAAGTTGATTTTTCAGGAGAGAATGTACCGTACCTGGTAATAACCTTTTCAAAAGCCTGACTGCACAAGTCTTCCGCCATGTGCTGATTATTTATCCTGAAGCAGATATATTTATATACACGTTTATAGTACATATCAAAGATCGCACCGAATTCGTCTGACGAAATATCTTTTTTTACTGTGTTTACTGTATTTAAAGAATCTTTTTGATGAATATAGGTATTGTCATGTACAATTTCCATTTGTTCCTCCTTTTCTTGAGAATATGCAATAAACTGCGCAGTTTATATTAATGTTACAATAGTTAATACGTAAACAGTGAAAAAGTATTAACAATGTTACAAATATTTTTATATTTTGTCACAGAGCAAGCGGAAAGTATTTCCTTCGGAAGAATAAAAAGGAGGGGTGCCGTACTATGTATAATTTTACATGCGGACAATATGGATTAATTGCTGCTGACGATGTAGTTTTATGTCCAAAAATATAAAATCTATGTTATAATTTTTTTACACAGAGATTCGTGCATATACTTTAACAGCATATCTGTTATTCCATATGTATGATTAATAGCGGGTTAATTAATATATTAAGGCCAATTTTTCAGGCTTTAGGAGGTCAAATGGGGAAAAAATTACTTATGGGTAATGAAGCGATTGCCCTTGGTGCTATAAAAGCAGGTGTCAACGTAGTTACAGGATATCCCGGAACTCCCTCCACCGAAGTATTGGAGACGGTAGCACAAAACAATCCGGGGGACATATATGTTGAATGGTCGGTCAATGAAAAGTCCGCCATGGAAGTTGCAGCAGGAGCGGCTTACAGCGGAGCCAGGACGATGGTGATCATGAAGCAGGTAGGGCTGAATGTAGCATCAGACCCTTTGATGAGTCTGGCGTATATAGGTGTTAAGGGGGGAATGGTTATTCTGGCTGCAGATGATCCGGGTCCTTTTTCTTCTCAGACAGAGCAGGACACCAGACATTTTGCAAGGTTTTCAAATCTTCCCGTACTTGATCCGTCAACACCGGAGGAAGCTTTTGAAATGGTGCGGTATGCCTTTGAGCTTTCAGAGCTTGTGGAACTGCCGGTCTTTTTAAGACCAACCACCAGGGTATGTCACTCCTGTGCAACAATAGATATTGATGATAGTAGGACGGAGCATGAGCCGGAGGGCTTTGTAAAGGATCCCAAGTGGGTCATATTCCCTAGTCTTGCCTATAGGAAGCACCTTCACATAGAGCAGCTGCAGCACAAGCTGGGAGAGGTCTTTTCCGGACTGGACTTCAACAGGGTATACGGAGACGGAAAGCTGGGCATTGCTGCGTCCGGTGTTGCCTATACCTATGCGGTTGAAGCACTGGACAGACTTCAGGCCCGCGTAAAGGTATTCAAGGTGGGTACGCCGTATCCTCTTCCCGGGGCGAAGGCTGAGGAATTCCTCTCAGGGCTTGAGCAGGTGCTGGTCTTTGAAGAGCTTGATCCGGTTCTGGAAGAGGAACTTACCATGCTGTGTGCTTCAACAGGCAAAAATACGAAGATCCTTGGGAAAAAATCAGGAAACCTTCCTTTTGCAGGAGAGTACAACTTCGAATTGGTTTATGAAGCACTGGCCAAATTCCTAGGGATTCAGGCAGCTGCTGCTCCGAAAGCGGCTTTGCCCGAGCTACCTGTGAGACAGCCGGTTTTGTGTGCGGGCTGTCCCCACAGAGCTTCCTTCTATGCCGTCAAGATGGCTATGAAAGGGCAGAAAGCTGTTTTTACCGGAGATATCGGCTGTTATACTCTAGGAAACGCAAAGCCGCTGGAAATGGTGGATACCTGTTTATGTATGGGAGCCGGCATCACGGTAGCACAGGGTATAAAGAGAACAGAGCCCGGTACACAGTGCATTGCCTTTATAGGGGATTCGACCTTTTTCCACACAGGGATTCCCGGAATTGTAAATGCCGTATATAACAAAACAGATATCACTATAGTTATACTTGACAACAGCACAACTGCAATGACAGGCCATCAGCCCCATCCGGGCATAGGCAGGACAATGATGGACAGCATATCCGAGAAAATTGACATATACGGAGTTGTAAAGGCCTGTGGTGTCAAGCATATAGTAAAGGGAAATCCTCTGGACTTTAGAAATTCTGTAGAACTTATAAAGGAGGCGGCAGGCTTCAAAGGCCCTTCGGTTGTCATATTTGAAGCTCCATGTATTGCACTGTTCAAGCCAGTTATAAAAAATACAGTCGGGGAAAACTGCAGGAAATGCAAAAAATGTATCACTGAAATAGGGTGTCCGGCCATATCTTTTGCAGACGGAAATGTGGTTATTGAGCCTTCGCTTTGTTACGGCTGCGGCTTATGTATAAACGTATGTCCCTTCAATGCTATAGGAGGTTCTCAAAATGGATAATAAAGCAAACATTGCTCAGAAGTATGATATATTGATAGCCGGGGTTGGCGGCCAGGGCACCGTATTGGCATCGCGTCTGATTGCAGCTGCGGCCATCAGTCAGGGAAGCTTTGCAAGAACCGCCGAAACCATCGGAATGTCTCAAAGAGGTGGCTGCGTGGTAAGTCATGTGAGAATAGGCAGCGAAAAAGCCGGTTCAATAATTCCGATGGCAAGTGCAGACATGATTATAGCTTTTGAATTGTCCGAGGCTGCCCGCAGTCTGCCGAGGCTGAAGAAAGGCGGCGGCTGTATAGTAAATACTCAGATAATCAGGCCTGTTTCTGCATCTCTGGGGACCTCACAATATGATATCAATAAAATAACCGATTATATAAAGGATAATACCGGACATCTTTATTTTATTGACGGATATGCCATTGCAAATGAGGCGGGCAGTGTTAAAGCAGTAAATGTTGTTCTGCTGGGTGCGGCTGCTGCAGCAGGCCAAATGCCTTTCAGCAGGGAAACCATAGAACAGGCTATTATTGAAAATGTACCGCAGAAATTCAGGGAATTAAATCAAAGAGCGTTTAAACTTGGATATGACCGCATAATAGAGGAAAAGTCAAATTGTTAAGATATAATAAACACATTAAAAATTGAGGCATTTATCATGTCGGAAACGGAGACATTTATGAGCGGAAACAGATTGGGAAAGCAGAAGCACATAGCCCTTGTAGCACACGATAACAGAAAACAGGACTTGATCAACTGGGCAAAAAGCAAAGCGGATATTCTGGGCAGACAGTTTTTGTGCGGAACCGGAACAACCGCTCAGCTCATATCAGAAAACACAGGCTTGCCTGTTAAACGTTTTAAAAGCGGCCCTCTGGGCGGAGATCAGCAAATTGGCGCATGTATAGCCAACGGTGAAGTGGACTTTATGATCTTTTTCTGGGATCCGCTCACTTCGCAGCCCCACGATCCCGATGTCAAGGCATTGCTGAGAATAGCCGTCCTCTATGATATACCGGTGGCTATGAACCAATCTACTGCTGATTTCCTTTTGTCATCGGAACTGATGGAAAGCGAATATGAAAGAAATGTTGTAGATTATTACAGCAGAATAAGAAAAGAACATTTCGGGGGTTATTAAATTAACAAAACAGTTGATTGGGTTACTATTTATAGTACTTCCGTACAAACACACATAAATAGTTGCTCCCAAGAGATTTGTTGAATTTGTAATTGGTTCATCATAGAATATTTTACCGGCGCTCACATTCAGCATCCATGCTTCATTGTTTCGCTAAAACCCACGTCGTGTGGTTTTTTCGGTAAAATTTTCTATGCTTCACCAACAAATTCAAACAAATCTCTTTAATTGAGCATCCTATTTATGTGTGTTGTACTTGCGTACTATAAATAATATTTACTAATTAACTGTATTTGTTTATTTAATAAACAGCCTCAATGGACAAATAAAGAGAAAATTTATATAATTAAATAAAAAATAGTAGAAAGAAGAGATGAGTCGAGATGAGCCGAGGTCAATTTGAGCTTTTTAAGGAAATGCTTGTAAACGTATCTGCCAACAGTCCTTTTTACAGGGAAAAATTTCAAAAGAGTGGTGTTGATGCAAAGGGAATCACTTCCATGGAGATGATAGCGAAGCTTCCTTTCACCACCAAGGAGGAATTGAGGCAGGCCTACCCGCTGGGGCTGCAGGCGGTCCCGGATGAAAAGATTGTCAGGATTCATTCTTCCTCGGGAACTACGGGAAAACCTGTTATAATTCCATATACAGCGCAGGATGTGGCAGATTGGGCCGAAATGATGGCCAGATGTTTTGAAATCGCCGGCATCACCCCTGTTGACCGTATTCAGATAACTCCGGGCTACGGATTGTGGACTGCGGGCATAGGATTTCAGGCCGGCTGTGAAAAGCTGGGTGCGATGGCGGTGCCAATGGGACCCGGAAATACAGACAAGCAGCTACAAATGATGATGGATCTTAAATCCACTGTAATAATTGGCACCTCCTCATACGCTCTGGTTTTGGCCGAGGAGGTTGAAAAGAGAGGGCTTCGTTCCGAAATTAAGCTTAAAAAAGGTGTTATAGGTTCCGAGCGCTGGGGAGAAAAAATGAGACAGCGCATCAGGAATGAACTTGGTATTGAGATATATGACATATATGGTCTTACTGAAATATATGGTCCGGGTATTGCAATAGATTGTGGCTGCCATGAAGGAATGCACTATTTTGATGATTTCCTTTATTTTGAGATAATAGATTCAGTTACAGGTGAAGTACTGCCGGAGGGAGAAGTAGGTGAGCTGGTCATCACCACCTTGAGAAAGGAAGGTGCCCCGCTGCTGAGATACAGAACCAGGGACCTCACCAGAATAATTCCAGGCAAATGTGCCTGTGGGCTTTCCTATCCGCGTATCGACAGGATCGTCGGCCGTACCGATGATATGGTAAAGGTCAAGGGAGTGAATATCTACCCCGGCCAGATCGACGAGATACTCAGAGAAGTGGAGGGTGTCAGCAGTGAATACCAGATCATTATTGATCATCTTAACGGTAAGGATGTTATGACCTTAAAGGCTGAATACAATTCCGACGGGGATACCGAGCGTGAAGATATTGAATATAATATAGCCGATCTGTTCAAAAAGAGGATAGGAATCCATATCATAGCTGAAGTCAGCGGAATTGGAAGCCTTCCCAGAAGTGAGAAGAAAAGCAAAAGGATCATTGATTACAGGCAGAATTAAAACAGGATACTATAAAAGACTTGCTCAATTGCTGGGCAGGTCTTTTTTTGACCAGTTTAATTGGACACTTTACATTTTGTTCACAATTCAAACACAGGTTTGACATAAAAATTTAATACTATTGTTATTAGTACAAAGGTATAATTTACCCATTTCATTAACAAAACAAATTGAAGAGGTGGAATCATGCAAAAAGGCATAAAGTGGAACAGAAAGAGATTCATAACACTTTCTATAGTTGCTTTGGTTATTATTTCAATAGTCATAGGATTTTTTTATGTTACAAAGTACAGGGCGGCCAAGAGTACTTCGGCGTCGGCCAAAAGGACTACCCAGGTGGTAAAAGGCAATATGGAGGTTGCACTGTCGGGTTCGGGAACTGTGACATCTTCCAACACATCGGATGTCATGTCGAATGTTCAGGGAAAGATCACAAAAGCCTATTTTAAGGAAGGCGATAAAGTAAAAAAGGGAGATTTACTTTTTGAAATTGATGATACCGATGCAAAGCTCAATATTCAAAAGATAGAGAATCAAATAAGCCAGGCACAATTAAATGTCAGCAGCAACCAGAAAAGCTATTCGAATTTAACAGTTACAGCGCCCTTTGATGGAAAGATCACCGATATAGCGGCAAAAACAGGGGAGAATGCAAGCAGCAATATGACACTGTTTACAATAACTGATACTTCAAAGCTCACATTGGATGTTCCCATAAGCACAACAGACATTAAAGACATCAGAACCGGACAAAAAGCCCAGGTTTCTATTCAGGAGATATTTGATACCGTTGAGGGAGAAGTAACTGCCATAGGCGATTATACATATACAGCTTCAGACGGAGGCACAGTCAGAAATGTTGAAGTTACCGTAAAAAATCCCGGAAGGATCACCGATTCCAACACAGCCAGCGTTGAAATTTCCACCTCCGACGGGACAAAGAGGAGCAATGAGGTTTCAAAGTTTGAATATGCCAGCAAGCAGTCTCTGAAAGCAGCTTCAAA
Source organism: Bacillota bacterium (assembly GCA_023426005.1). Lineage (GTDB taxonomy): Bacteria > Bacillota > Clostridia > Acetivibrionales > DSM-1351 > Ruminiclostridium. The sequence goes on from JAFABO010000176.1 coordinate 6,213, forward strand.
TGGAACCTTTACAGCGGTTAATGTCAAGGAAAATCAATATGTTAAAAAAGGCGATGTATTGATCAGAATAGAAAATGATGACCTGGAGATTACAGCCCAGACAAATGATCTCAAGGTTCAGGATCTCCAAAATCAGCTGGAGGCTGCTAAAAAACAGCTGGAGGACTACAAGATATATTCATCTATCGGCGGGACAGTGACCGGGGAAACGGCTGTTGCAGGAGACAGTGTCAAATCTGGAGATGTCCTTATCAGCATAAGGGATTTTGAACAAATGCAGTTTACCATATCGGTGGATGAACTTGATATTTCAAAAGTCAAGGTCGGACAGAAGGTCTCCATTACTATTGATGCACTTGAAGAAACAAAGCAAAAACCTCTCACGGGAGAAGTCTTCTATAAGGCCATGGAAGGTACTTCAACCAACGGTGTTGCCACATATGACGTTAAGATAAAAATAAATGAGACAGAAAGTCTGTTGGCGGGAATGAACGCCAACGCAAACATAATATTAAGCCAGGCTGAAAACACGCTTATGGTACCTCTTGAAGCAGTGACAAAAATGGGTGACAGAGCTTTTGTCAGAGTGGTGGGAACAGAGGATTCCAGTCAGCAGCAAACCGGAAACGGAAGAATTCGCGGCAATTGGGGACAAAATGGAACCGGAAACAGCGAAACTGCCGGCGGAGCCGGCAGAAAGGCTCCTGCCGGTACGGCACAGGGCGGAACAGCCCCGGGAGAATCAACTCCGGGAGCAGCGACCCCGGGGGAATCGACTTCTGGAACATCAGCTCCGGGAGCACGGGATGGTGCATCCGCTTCAAACAATGACGGTTCAAATCAGCGCAGGAATCAGAACAATACCGGTACAGCCGAAAGAAGGCAAATGACGGGTGCATTGGCCGCAAACCAGGAGTATTATGCAGGTACTGTTATGAAGGCGGTTGAACTTGGTATGAACAACGATGAATATGTTGAGATCAGGAGCGGATTGACAGAAGGTGATGTGGTTGTACTTCCGCCGCTTGTTGCCAATTCCACCACCGGCACAAATTCCCAGCAGAACGGCTTTAGCCTGGGCGGTTTGGGCGGAGGCTTCGGAGGAGGCATGACCAGAGTAATGCCTGCAGGCGGTGCCGGCAGCTATCCTGGAGGCACGCAGAACAACAGAACCTCCGGAAGCCCAAACAGGCAGTCAAATTCGCCGGGACAGCGGTAATAACGTGAAACCTGTTTATTGCACACATGGCCATGGCCAATCAGCCTCCTTTATCAGCCTTTAGCGGTAGAGGAGCGACCAAATTCCATCACTTTTTGTGCCTTGGGCACGGCGAAAGGAATGATAGTTAATATGATTCAAATAACAAATATGTGTAAAATCTATGAGATGGGTGAGAACTCGGTTTATGCACTTAACAATGTCTCGCTGCACATTGCAAAACACGAATTTGTTGCAATTGTAGGTCCCTCCGGTTCAGGCAAATCTACGCTGATGAATATGCTGGGCTGCCTGGATGTGCCCACCTCGGGAAGTTATTATCTGGATGGGCATGAGGTCAGCAAACTTAGTGACAACCAGCTTGCCGAAATAAGAAATAATAAAATCGGATTTATATTCCAAGGCTTTAATTTGCTAAAAAAGCTTACGGCTGTTGAAAATGTCGAGCTGCCCCTGATATACCAGGGGGTGGGCCATAAGGAAAGGATAAGAAAGAGTATAGAGGCTCTGGAAATAGTGGGGCTGGGAGATAGGACCCACCATACTCCCAATGAATTATCGGGAGGCCAGCAGCAGAGAGTTGCCATTGCACGTGCGCTGGTAAGCAGCCCTCCTCTCATTCTGGCCGACGAGCCGACGGGAAATCTTGATTCCAAGTCTGGGGCCGATGTAATGAGAACTCTGCACCAGCTTCATGAGAACGGGAATACCATAGTGCTCATAACACACGACAACAATGTAGCGGCACAGGCCGACAGAATTGTCAGGATCCAGGACGGGATGATCACAGAAGATAAGGAGGCGGTGTAGATGGGGTTTTTTCAGGCCTATAAAATGGCATTGAAAAGCATAGCCGGCAACAAGGTCCGTTCTTTTCTTACAATGCTGGGTGTCATAATTGGAGTAGGCTCTGTTATAACAGCGGTTGCATTTGCCCAGGGGAGTACAAAGAGCATAACGGATTCCATTGAAGGTCTGGGAAGCAATATTATTACCATAAACATAACGGGCAGGGGCAGCAACAGGAATATAACCTATGAGGAGCTGAAGACCTTTGCAGAGGAAAACAGCGGGGATATTAGCCTGATCGCGCCCATTGTCAACGGCAATATGACGCTTAAAGCCGGAAGCAAGAGCAGGGATGCCACCGTTATCGGATCAAATGAAGACTATGAATATATAAGGAACAGGCATGTCCAATCAGGACGGTTCATTTTATCCTTTGACAATGACTATAAACTGAAAACCGCAGTGATTGGAAGTGCTGTGGCCAACGACCTGTTTGAGGGACAAAACCCCATAGGGCAGCAAATAAAAATAAACGGGCAGATATTCAAGGTAGTAGGGCTGCTGCAGGAAATAGACGGAGGTCAGGATTCCTCCGACGATGATCAGGTAATCATTCCGGTAACAGTTGCCCAGAGACTTGGGAGAAACGCCAGGATATCAAACTTTACCGTACAGGCGGCAGATTCCTCAACCGTTGATCCGGCAATGGCAAAATTGACCGCGTATCTGACCGGAAAATTCGGAAATTCCAATGCCTTTTCGGTTAGAAACCAGGCCCAGATGTTGTCCACGCTCAATTCCATAACCGATACGCTTATGATAGTACTCGGGGGAATAGCTGCTATTTCATTGATTGTAGGCGGTATAGGAATAATGAATATAATGCTGGTATCTGTTACTGAAAGGACCAGGGAAATTGGTATCAGGAAAGCTATAGGAGCCAAGAGGAAAAACATAATGGTGCAGTTTCTTATAGAAGCCATTATGATAACAGGAATAGGAGGGGTACTGGGTATACTGATAGGTTTGTTCTGTATACGTTTCATAATAGGCGGACTAAAAATAACCACACCTGTTTACTCACCTTTCTGGATGACGCTGTCCTTTGGGATATCACTGGGTGTGGGAATAATATTCGGGCTGTTCCCGGCGTATAAGGCAGCCAGGCTGAATCCTATAGAGGCGCTGAGGTTTGAATAAAATAAAAAAATTCCTCGTGATTTTAGCAATGTATTTATATATCACATGGGGATGCGGAGGTATTGAGATGCTAAAATTTAAAAAGGTACTTGTAAAGATAATTACCATGGCTATGGCGTTTATTCTTATGTTTTCATCCATAGCTGTCTTTGCCGCAGCTGAAAAAAGCCGGTCGGAGTATGACGATGCCGTTGCAAAGCTGGAACTGTGGGGTGTCATAAAAGCTTCAGATATAAGAGCCGACGGAAAGATGACCAGAGAGGTGTTTTCAAAGTTAATGGTCAACTCCACCGGAAACAATGAGCTGGCTCAATCCTTGGAAGGTTCCACTACTTTCCCGGATGTCTCGTCAAAGTCGGAATACTGCGGATATATCAATGCTGCCGCTAAGCTGGATTATTTATCTGCATATTCAGACGGCAAATTCAAACCGCAGGAAGCCATAACCTTTGCGCAGCTGTGTACTGCGGTTGTAAAGGCATTGGGCTATACCCAGACAGATATAATAGGAGCCTGGCCCAACGGATATATGGATAAGGCAAAAGGTCTCGGAATTACCGCCGGTTACAGTTATTCCGGCAATAGTGCCGTTCCTGCAAATGCTGCTGTGATCATGCTTGCAAGAATGCTTAATACCAATATGAAAAAAACCGGTGCACAGGAGCAGGACATAACTCTTGTAGATTCGGCGGGTTTGATGGATGCTCAGGACAACTGGGTCTATGGCAAGCCGGAGGTTGCATTAAATTTTAACCCCGACACCAAAAAACTCGGTAACATAACCTTTAGAGATGATATACCCATTTTGAGGGATACATATAATAACACTGCGGCACCGGCCACAAAGAAGGTTGGTGAAATCATTGCTTTAAAAGATATTAAGGACAAGGATGTGGTTTATGAGGTATACAACAAGCTCAATGTGCTGATTTATTATCTTGTGGTTGATAACAAGGTGGAAGGTGAAATAACAAGTATCCTTCCCAGCAAGTATTCACCAAAAACTCTGCAAATCAACAGTGTGGATTATGAGCTGGGGCAGTACGCTAACCTGAACAGATTTAATTCATCCTCCGGCTCCTTTAACACCGGTGACGGTGTAACAGCCATATTGGGTTATGACGGAAAGGTCATTGATGCCTATTTCCAGGTTGACGAAAATAATGAGGATTATGCCTTTGTCCTGAATTGTTCGACAATGGTATCCAAGGAAGCCGCCGATTACAATAAGTCGTACTTTACAGTAGAATTGCTTCATGTGGATGGCTCACGCAAAACCTACAAGGTAAACATCGACCCCTATGCATTTAAGTGGAGGCTTGTACAGTATTCACTTATAAATGATGATACGGTTGCTTTGCTGAATATGTCATATGATATCAGTTCGGCTTTTCAGGTAGATATAAATAACAAAAAGATCGGTGATAATTATGTTACCGACAATGTGAAAATCTTTAATTACACAGACTATGCAGTTAATCTGGTAAGGTGGAGCGATATACCAAGTGGCAGATTGCTGTCGGGGAAAATAAAATATTTGGGATACACAGGAGACTTCAACGATGTCAATGTAATATGTGCATATGACATATTCAATGAACAGAATAAGGATATGGTGGTCCAAAGTATTGAGAAGCCCGCAGGTACAGGAGGGTCATACAAATACGAGCTGCTCTCGGGCAGCAGCAAGTACACCTATACATCAAAAAGTGAAATTCCAAACGCTGAAGTCGGTACTGTGTTAAGTATGAAAATGAATAATGATGTCATTATGGATTACAATCATGTAACAAATCCGGCAGAACAGTGGTGGTATGTCCAGGCAGTGGATTCAAAGCGGATAAAGATGAACAACGTGATTTACCAGTTCAGCAGCACTGTGGCGGTATATTTTAACGACTACTCCGGCAGGTTAAATCCACAGCCGGTATCAAATATCAGGGTGGGACCGAATCAAGGTTATGACAACATCAGGATATATACCGACCGGCCTCTGGACAACGGCGGAAAGATTACAATGCTTGTCTTCGATCTCAAATAGGGTTCTCAATCCGATCGATGTGTATAAAAAATAAAAACGGCTTAAATATTTATTGCCGTTTTTATTTTTTTATGGAAAAACCTGCATATATTTAGTAATTCTACTAATAATATGAGTACAACTTTTTAAAAGGAGGATATTTTAAGGAATGAAAAAATTGTTCGCTCTATTTATAGCAGCTGCTCTGGTTCTTAGCCTTGGAGCCTGTGCGAAAAAGGAGGAGCCTGGAACCAGTACATCGACAGTAACTTCAACGCCGACAACTACCCCAATTGCTCCCGGCGTCGCTACTTCTTCACCTGGAATGGCTACAAAATCACCCGGGCTTGCAACTCCATCACCCGGGACAGCTACAAAGTCACCGGGGACGGCAACTGCTACTTCAACAGCATCTGCTACTGCCACAGCTACCAAGAAGTAGCAGCAGGGAAGGTTTTTAAGAAATCAAGTATTTCACATATACCTGATAAGAGGAGGCTGTCTCAAAATGATGTGAAATTGGATGCATGAATTAGAATTACAAAATTTTTTCATGTGTTTAATTTTCTTGGTTTTGAGACAGCCCTTCCTTACATAGTGAAATCATTACAGCATTACTTCTTTAAGGCGGATGTATGGAGAATAATGCAGGAATTCGACACCTGTAATAAAAAAGTGCTTATATTTATTGTATATTTTTATAATTATACATATTGCCATATAATAATATATTAATATAAACTTAATGAGTCAATAAAACATATTATATGTTAGTTGTATGTTATTGGTTAAAAAATTGGCAGAGTAGAATTTTGCGCGTTAAGTGCCAAAGGGACGGGAAGTTGCCTTTTGGACGAAAAGCACTTCAGGTGTTTGCGGTGCAGATTTCGCATTCCGCTGCCACAAAAAGAGAAACCTCTTTTATGTGGCTTTTTACAGTGTATTTCCTATTGCACTGTAACCCCGGAAAACGGGACACAAAAAATGAGGCGTTTTTTATTTTCCGGCTTTTAATGCTAAAAATAAAAAATTGCACTCGCACATTAAAAAGGAGGTAGTGCCGATGATGCACAACAAAATCAGAAACATTCTGTTGTTGGGGCTTTTTATTGCCCTTGAAGTTATCCTGACAAGATTTTTATCTATTGAAAACGCCTATGTAAGAATTTCCTTTGAATTTATTCCAATTGCGGTTTCCGCCATTTTATTCGGACCTGTAATGGCCGGATTGGGTGCTGCGGTTGCGGATGTACTGGGAATGCTTATATTTCCAAAAGGAGCCTTCTTCCCGGGGTTTACTTTGAGTGCGTTTGTATCAGGTTTTCTTTACGGTGTATTTCTTTATAAAAAGCAAATAACCGTTAAAAGGGTATTTTTTGCAGTGTTATCAGTTATAGTAATCTGCAGTCTGGTACTTAATACAATGTGGTTGGTAATTTTATATAATAAGGGTGCTTATGCCATTTTTACTGCAAGATTGGTTAAGAGCGCCGTTTTTCTGCCGGTTCAGACTTTTATGATCTATTTTATCTGGAAATATGCCGGCGGATTCATTAATCGTTCTTTAAACAACGGGATTTAAAAATGTGCGAAAATAATCCCCTTATTTTAAGACATTTTATTAATTACTGCGTATTCTAAGTATATTATGAAAATGGGAGTTGAAAATATTGAACAAGAGATATTTTTCATTTATAGCCTTGACAATGATTTCGGTGGTGCTTGTGGTCTCAGCGGGCTGCGGGGTGAGGATCAACGGCAAGGAATATGAATTGTACAAATCAAGCCAAAGTGACAAGAAGAATAACAACATTTTCAGTGGTATTGGTTCGGAATCAACTTATACTCAGAATATTTCACAGGATAAAATTGAAGGCGGAGAACTTAAGGTTGAAACCAATGCCGGAAATATAGATATAAGGAAAAGCAGCAGCTCACAGATTATCATTAAAGCCAATAAAAAGGTAAGGGGAACTTCAGCGGAAAACAAGAAGATAATACTTGACAATATGGTCATTTCACTGGAACAAAACGGAAAAGAGGTTCTAGTAGCCGTAAAAACCAAAGACGGTGAAAATTTCTGGGATTGGCAGAGAGATAACTATAAAACCTACCAGATAACAATTAATTATGACGTAAAATTACCTGAAAGCATCAAGAGTTTAAATCTCAGTACCGGTGCAGGCAATATCCAGGCCGAAGCTACGGTGGATAAGATAAAGGCTGACACCGGAGCCGGCAATATCGACTTAAAGGGTATGAATGCCCAATTTGATGTAAGTACCGGAGCCGGCAATATTGATATACACAACTCGGGAGCAAAGGGAGACTGCAAGCTGAGCACCGGTGCAGGCAATGTTGACTTTAAGGGGAAATTGGATGATATAAGCGTATTTGATGCATCCACAGGAATGGGAAATATTGATTTCAGAGTTCAGGCAGAGACAAAAATGTCACTGGATGCGAGCACCGGTGTTGGTATACTGGAAGGCGGCTTTATAGACCGCAAGGAGGACAAGACCCACTTCAAAGGGGATATTAATGGAGGCGGCCCGTCCGTTAAGCTGAGTACAGGTGTTGGAAACGTCAGAGTTGATAAAGATTGATCCAAAGCTAACAAAGGAGTGTCTGGAAATTAGACACTCCTTTGTTAAAGTTCTGCTAAGATTTATAAAATGGCTTTTATTGATTCCCAGAGAATATCACAGAGCTCACCGGATTTGTTGTTCTCATCATAGGGAACAGAGCCTGAAAAACCGTTCTTTCCCATTTCCAGCACATAATCGCTGATTGAGGCCGATAAATAAAAATCACCTTCACCAAAATTCTTTCTTTCCAGGATATCAATCATCTGACCGATATCCAGAAGAGGCAGGCAGTCCTGCTTGGAATAAGAATCAGGACGTTGAAACTCAAAATTGAAATCCTCATCAAAGTTAAATTCCTCTTCGGGAGCCGGCTCGGAATCAATGCCGTCAATCCTGTCCGAGGCAATATTGTCCGAATATGCCTCCTCCTCTTTGAGTTTAAAGGTTTCATCCGGCATAAACTTCAAATCGTGCAGAAGCATATCGTGATGCTTCAATAATTTTATTCCGCCTATTACATAAATAATTTGTTCATATCTCTCTTCGGCAGCGTCCACACATACATTTGCAACTGCGGTATCGTAGATATGCGGAATCCAAAGGTCACAGAGATTTTGCTTTTGTTCGAGGGTTAAGTCCTCCAGATCTTTCCGGGTAATTCTTAACTTCATGAGGTCGTCCTCCAAAAAAGTATTCAAACGGGAGCTTGTCTGGTTTATTAAAGTATGGCTCCTCTGTTTCAGTAATATTATAATATAATTATAATTTATTGTCATACATTTTCCTGGAAAGTTGAAATCTTCCTTATTGAGGCCCGAGCAGAAAACTTGTTCCCAGGTTTGTAGAAGCTTTTATTTATGGTATACTTGTACAAAATACAGGAGAATTCTTTGCCGGGGAATGGTGATAAATTTGCTGAATAAAGTCATAAAAGCCTTTCTGAATCTCAAAATCGGAATCAAGATATTTATTTCATTTACATTACTGATAGTGGTCACAGCGTTGATCATAGGAATAAAGAGTTATACAATCTCCAGCGATGCCCTGACAGGGGAAACCATCGATTCTTCCGACGCGCTGCTGCAGCAATTGAGTATTAACCTTGAATATTCCATTACTGCAATTGAGGATTTTGTATTTTCACAATATTACAATTCAAAGATCAACCAGTACATAAGTATCAGCAATACGGGAACTGTTGCCGACTATAATAAGAAAAGCAGTATAAACAGTTTCGCATTTAATTTGTTGAATATGAAAGATTACATAAAGGTTGTAGCCATAAGAGACACTAACGGCAAAGTTTACTTTTTTAAAAAGGATGGAGCAGCTCTGGATATTTCAGAATATGAACAGCTTGTCAAGCCTGATACTGTTAAAGCCGGATGGGGCAAAACCACATGGATGAGGTATGATAAACAGCTGATCCTGGTCAACAGGGCCATGTTCAGCAGCAATACCACAAGTTATATGGGTATCATATCTCTGGGTATAGATAACAAATATTTTGAAACGCTTTATAAGGGGATAAGTGATAAGGAAGGCAGCAGTATAATGCTCCTTGACGGCCGCAATGATGTCCTCATTGCAGACCATGAGGAGGATATGGAAATAGTGAAGGTTCTGAAGGAAAAAAGTCTTATGGGAGGTGACCGGGGCAACCTCCTGACCTACAACAACAACCAGTATATGTACAATGTACTGGGTACGTCCAACTCGGGTATAAAGATTCTGCACATACTTGACATGGGCATCATACTGAAAGGGTCTGCACAGGTTACGAGGATTATCATTTTTACGGCAATTATAGTTATATTATTTGCAATAATTTTTGCATGGTTTATCTCAAGCAATATATCCCAGAATATCAGACTGCTGCTGAAAAACATTGAAACTATGTCAAAGGGTGATTTTACAAGGACAATAGAACCTGTCAGCTATGATGAGATAGGTATGCTGGCCTGCGAATTCAATACTATGGGACGTAAGATAAATCAGCTCATAGAAACTGTTTATATTGAGAAGATGAAAATCAAGAATGCTGAACTCAAAGCACTGCAATTTGAATATGATTCACTGCAGTCAAAAATGAATCCGCATTTTTTGTACAATACACTGGAAACCATAAACTCCATGGCCAAGCTCAGAAATGAACATGAGATCGGTGAAATGGTATGTTTGCTGGGAAATCTTTTGCGGAGCAGCATCAGCAGCAAAAAGAATATTATCAGGCTTCAGGAGGAAATTGACTATATTTCGGGTTATCTAAAAATACAAAGTTTATCCTACGGCAATATGATACAGGTGGAGTATAACTTTGATGAATGCCTCATGGATGCACTGGTCCCCAAGCTGATCCTGCAGCCCATAGTGGAAAATGCCATAATACATGGTTTCGAGAAGAAAAGGGGGAATAGCAGAATATCCATATCTTCCCTGTACAAGGATAAATTGATGGTGCTGAAAGTGGTTGACGACGGTATGGGAATAGATAATAAAATTTTAAAAAATATATTGAACGGATCTGAAGGATATACCCAGGAGAATAACAACGGTCATACCAAGGTTGGGATCAACAGTGTGGACAAAAGGATCAAAATCCTTTATGGCGAAGAGTACGGAGTCAAAATTCACAGTATAGAAGGTAAGGGGACCGACGTTACGATTACGTTTCCGCTGAAGTTTGAAGACGAGGAGGGGAATATGGATGAGTTACAAAGTAATGTTAATTGATGACAAACCGCTTGTATTGCGTTCGCTTAAGGAAACGGTAGATTGGTCAGGACTGGATTGCACTGTTGTTGGAGAAGCTATGGACGGGGTTGAAGCTGTGGAATTAATGAACAGCACAGCTCCGGATATTGTTGTGTCGGATATCAAGATGCCCGGAATGGACGGCTTGCAGCTAACCGAATATGTCAAAAACAAATTTCCTGAGGCAAAGGTTATAATAATTACCGGCTACCAGGAATTCGAATATGCAAAAAAGGCTGTCTCACTCGGTGTTATCGACCTTGTACTCAAGCCGATTGACAACAATTTACTTGTGAAGGTTCTGGAGAAAGCCATAGGTCAAATTGTCGCGGCAAGGCAGCAGTTGGAATATCACAACAGACTCATACGAGAAAATGTGCATTACCGGGATCAATACCGCAGCTTTCAGGATAAGCTGGGCAGCAGGTTTTTGTACAATCTGCTGCAAAGATCTGCCGCTGAAGACGGTTTTCACTCCTCCGGACTTGAGAATTTTCAGATGGATGGCGGGCGTTATTATATAACGATTACAAGAGTACGTACGGCTGATAGAGAAATCCGCCTGGAAGTGATGGGGAGAATAATAGAAACCCTGGATTCCCTGAAGTCCATATATGGCGTCCGGATTATAGATACTGAGATTGACAGCGATATGGTGATCTTGTTCAGGTTTGACCGGAAAACCAGCGTCAGCCATGCAAAATATGATATCAGGAGGCTATATGATGAAGTCCTGCGCAGGCTTTCCGCTTTTACTGAAACCAGGTTCTGCTGTGTGGTGAGCCATATGATAAAGGAGGCAGACCTGTTGAAGTGGGAATATGAACAGGCTTTGGAGGTGTTGAATTCGTGCTATTTTTCAACCAGGAGCGATGTCCTGTTCGCCGATAAGGAGATAATCTCAGGAAATACAGACAGCACTTCCATTATAGAAGATCTGGATAAGTTCTACAGGTCTATTGATGTATCAGGGGAGGAAGAACTGAGGGAGGATATTAATAGGCTTGTAAACAGGATAGTTTCCAGCTCGGGAGGTGCGGAGTTCAGGATAAAATGCCTGCTGTCGGAGGTTTGCATTACGCTGTCACGGCATTACCTTATGTGGGTGGTTAAAAAGAATGAATATCAGCTTGCCGTCAACAGGCTGCTGGATGAGATAGACAGTATAAATACCCTGGAGGACGCCCAGAAATACTTAAACAGCTATGTTGGTATGATCAGGGAAAACCTTGAAAAGGATACCGGTGGCTACAGCCCGTTAGTAAAAGATGCTTTAAAATATATAAAGCAAAACTTTGCCGGGGATATTTCTCTTGAGACTGCTTCGGAGCATATAAATGCCAATCCGTCCTACCTGAGCAGGCTGCTTAAAAAAGAGACGGGCCGGAGCTTTGTGGAGATAGTGACTCAAATGCGGATTGACACGGCAAAATATTTGCTTTTACAGCCCGGCAGCAGGATTATGGATGTCTGCAGCCAGGCTGGTTACAACAACTATGCATATTTTTATCAGGTCTTTAAGAAGCTGGTAGGAGTTACACCCACCGACTATAAAAAAACCGGTAAAAAAATCTAATATAAAGTAAAGAATGTGTAATTGTTTGCCTCCTGTGATTAATGTATCATGAACTCATTCCATACAATACATATTTAAAAGGAGGATTTCGGAATGAAAAAAAAGGTTGCATTGCTTTTAGCAGCTGTACTCGGAATTACATCGCTGGCAGCATGCGGGAGCGGCTCAGGCAGCAGCGGAACACAAACTCCGGCTCAAACTGCGGCAACATCTGCCGAAACATCAAAGGACGCAGCAGAAAAAGTTGTTCTTAAAGTTTTCCATTTTACAAATGAGGAGGCCGGCCGTACAAAAATGGATAAACAATTTGCGGCTGTTACGGCAAAATATCCGGACATTACCTTTGATATCCAGGGTATTGATTTTAACCAGTTTCCGAACATACTTAAGACAAAAATAGCCGCCGGAGACGCACCGGATATTTTTCAGGGCCGTCCCGCGCAGTTTGCGGATTTGATAAAAGCCGGCCATGTAATGGCTATGGACGGGCAGCCCTTTCTCAACAATGTTTCCCCGGCGGCGCTGGAATCTATGAAAGTGGACGGCAAAACCTACAGTGCCGGTACTGTGCTTGAGGGCATGGGTATTTTCTACAATAAGGATATATTTGAGAAGTACGATATAAAAGTTCCGGCTACACACAGTGAATTGATTGCATCCGCAGAGAAGCTTAAGGCCAACGGTATAATACCTTTTGCACACGGCTTCAAGGACGGCTGGACCGCACAGGCCGACTTCCAGAGTGATTTCTATGGGCTTCCGCTCAGCCGGCAGCCTGAAATATATATGGATATAGTCGCAGGTAAAACCAAATTTGCCGATTATCCCGAGTTCAAGGCCTCATTGCAGAGGTACAGGGACAGGCTCCAGTTCTCAAGCGGAGATGATTTCGGAACAGATTATGCAAAGTCTGTTTCAATGCTGGCCAATGGCGATGCCGCAATGAATATCCAGGGTACATGGGCTATTTCGGAGTACAGGAAAATAAATAAAGATGCCAATCTGGGCTTCTTTGCAACACCAAATTCAGACACACCGGGTGAAACAGTACTTGGTCTTGGCGCCAGCGGTACCTGGCTGGTAAGTTCACAGACAAAATCCCCTGATGCGGTTTGGAAATTCTTTGAACAGCTCACTTCTCCCGAGGGAGCGGCAATAGACACTGCCGACGGATCAGTAATCAGCGCTGTAAAGGGTGCTCCCACGACAGGGCTTGATCCAATGGTTGTCGATGTCCTTGCCATATCCGACTCAGGCAAGGTCTACAATTATGAAGCAAAGGACATATTCACAGGACAGTTTGATGCAACCTTCAGAAAATTCCAGGAGGAATTTGCAGCAGACAAGAACAGAGATGTGGATGCATATATCAAAAAACTGGATGCTGAATTTGACTCAATACGATAATTGGCTTCAGGCAGTACAGCCCCCGGCTGCGGATCGGGGGCTGTATTACAGTAGACATATTATTTCGTAGGGAAAAGGAGGCATAACGTGAACTTTGGAAAAACCAGAATAAGAAAGGAACTTGGAAATTTTATATTTGTACTGCCGGCACTTCTGTTATTTATGTTTATAGTGGCCATACCCTTTATAAGCGGTATAAAATATTCTTTTACAAATTGGGACGGGTTTTCACCGGATTTAGTTTATATCGGCTTAAAAAATTATAGGAGAATACTCAGTGATCCCAGTATAGTCAAGCCCATTCTCAACTCCCTGGAGTATACGGCAATAACCATCATTGCAAATAATACCATCGGTCTCTTTATAGCAATACTTCTGAAAAATGACTCAAGAATAAACAGGTTTTGCAGAACCATGCTATTCATGCCATTTATCATAAGCCTTGTACTTGCGGGGTTTATCTGGACATACATATACAGCGATGTTTTTTATGCCATGTTCGGGATCAAGAGCCTCCTTGGAAATCCTGATACCGTAATAGGCGGAATTTCCATAATGAGTATCTGGAGGGATACGGGATATGTGATGCTGATATATCTTGCAGGTCTTCAAGCTATACCGGAGGATTTCTATACCGCTGCCAAAATAGATGGCGCAGGTTTGTTCAGCCAGTTCCGGTATATCACGCTGCCAATGATTTCACCTGCAATTACTATAAATGTGACGCTCTTTCTGGGCTGGGGACTTAAGGTCTTTGACTATGTAATGGCAGCCACAGGCGGTGGGCCGGGAAGAGCTTCGGAAACCATGGCGTTATATGTGTACAACTATACCTTTCCGTACAACAGGGCGGGGTACGGGCAGGCGGCCGCAATACTCATGATGCTCGGGATATTTGTTATAACTGCCGTTATTACATCCATCCTCAGGAAGAAGGAGGTGGAAATGTAATGAAGAAAAAGCTTTCAAAATATATATCAGTCATAGTTAAAATATTGATATGTGCCGTTTTTGTAGCACCCTTCTACATATCTCTGGTATATTCGGCAAAATCAAGGGAAGAGACAATACGGACGGGACTCGCATTTCCCGCCGGAATACACTGGGAGAATTTTACCAGGGCAATAGAAGTATCAAACTTCTGGAATGCCACAAAGAACAGTCTTATCATTACTGTGTGCGGGGTTGTCCTTATACTGGCGGTCTGTTCCATGGCTGCTTATGTAATTGCCAGAAATGATAAATCCAGATTTTACGGCACGCTCTATTACGTCTTTCTCGGTGCATTGCTGCTTCCGTTTCAGGTGGTCATGCTCCCGCTTTATGTGCAATTGAAGGATTTGAGCCTGCTTAATACGCGCACGGGTATGGTTCTCACCATAGCCGGACTTCAGATAGCGTATAATGTATTTATATACACCGGCTTTGTAAAAGGTATACCGCGGGAAATGGATGAAGCTGCCTATATAGACGGTGCCGGAAAATTCCGGACCTTTTGGTCCATAATTTTCCCTTTGATGAAGCCCATAAATTCATCGGCAATGGTGCTCAATGCGCTGGCCCTGTGGAATGAGTTCCAGGCGTCACTAATTATAGCGCAGAAGAATGAGCTGAGGACTATTCCGCTGACGCAATTCTATTTTTTCGGACAGTACAGCATTGAATTGAATATGGCCTTTGCGGCCTTTGTACTTGCCATGATCCCCATAATTGTATTATATTTATTAATGCAGAGGTATATTGTTTCCGGAATAATGTCGGGTGCGGTAAAGGGGTAAAACCGTCCCTGCAAGGAAGTACTGTTTTTAAAATTATAATTAAAAGTTAAGGGAGAAAATTATTTATGGCGAAATACATCTCAATGATACCGGACACAAAGCCCTCAGAGGCCCAGAAAGAGCAGATTGAAAGAAAATTCGGAATGTTTATCCACTTTGGAATAAACACTTTTGCAAATGTTGAATGGTCTGAGGGGAACATTCCCGCAGCAGTCTACAATCCGTCGGCAATAGACGCCGATCAGTGGGTTAGGGTGGCATATGAGGCAGGTATGAATTATGTGATTCTCATTACCAAGCACCATGATGGATTTTGCCTGTGGGACAGTAAATATACCGAATATAGCGTAGCAAACTCCGGCAACAGGACAGATGTAATCAGGGAAGTGGCAATTGCATGTGAGAAGTATGGAATAAAACTGGGTCTGTACTATTCCCTGTGGGACAGGCATGAACTCACTTATGAGAAGGATTTTGACAACGGATACATACAGTATATGTGCAATCAGCTGACTGAGCTGCTTGACGGGAGATATGGGGAGATAGTTGAATTGTGGTTTGACGGGGCCTGGGATAAATTCCACGGGCAATGGCAGTTTGACAGGGTTTATGACCTTATAAAAAGGCTTCAGCCCAAATGCCAGGTGGGCATAAACCATACAATCGGAGATCATTATAACAGGCTTGGTGACCCGGATAAGCGCTATTTGCCTGAAAACTACCAACTATTTGATCCCATCAGGAATTTTCCTTCCGACTTCAGGTTATGGGATCCGTATATCAGCAGGGAGGATGATCCAAAGCTTTATACCTTTGGAGGCAATACGTACTATATGCCGTTTGAGGCGACGATCTGCTCAAGGGAAGGCTTTAGCTGGTTCTATTCGGACATATACGAAAGCAAACCCCTTATTGATGCCGGGTATATAATAAATAGCTACACCCGGCTGGTAAAGCAGGATAACATCATGGTCATAAACATGCCTCCGGATATACACGGCAGGCTTACTAAAGGTGATATAGACAACTTGATGCTTGTTGCGGACGGGTTGGGTATAAGAAGAAAATAAGCAGTTTGCAGGATATGATATATATGGTTTAAAGAAGATGATGAATATTTTTCTATATTTAATGGTATATTGACGTTATAAAGCCGCAAATTCACCAAGCTGAGTTTGCGGTATTTTTAATTTATGCGTGTGCCAGAATTTCCTGGATACATTAAATTGAAAGAAATGATCAAGTAGAAGGAAGAGGATACATCAAAATGACTTGACAGAGAACACTAGTTTGAGAAATAATGTTTAGGGAACAACAAATAACGGAGGAGCTACTAATGACAAAAGATACAAGAAAGACTGAATATGGCAATGAAAGTATTTCATCGTTAAAAGGTGCGGACAGGGTGAGACTGCGTCCGGGTGTAATATTCGGATCAGACGGTCTGGACGGTTGTCAGCATTCTTTCTTTGAAATCCTGTCCAATTCAATTGATGAGGCACGGGAAGGGCATGGAAATGTCATCGAGGTAACCAGGTTTACAGACCATTCCATTATGGTGCAGGACTGGGGAAGAGGTCTGCCTGTCGACTACAATACCAAGGAAGAGCGCTACAACTGGGAACTGGTATACTGCGAGCTATACGCAGGAGGAAAATATCAGAACAACTCCGGTGAAAACTACGAATACAGCCTTGGTTTGAACGGACTCGGCGCATGTGCCACCCAATACAGCTCCGAATATTTTGATGTGACTGTATTCAGAGATGGATACAAGTACCAGCTTCACTTTGAAAAAGGTGAAAATATAGGCGGTCTGAGCAAGGAAAAATGTAAATACGAGCAGACCTCTACAATTCAAAAGTGGAAGCCTGATATTCACGTCTTCACAGATATAAGCATACCTCTGGAATACTTCCAGACAGTTTTAAAAAAGCAGGCAGTTGTAAATGCGGGACTGCGCTTTATTCTAAAGGATGAAGAATCAGGTGAAACCTTTGTGTACTGCTATGAAAACGGTATTGTGGATTACATAAAGGAAATAACCAGGGAAGATGGTTTCACCGAAATTCAATTCTATGAAACATCGACAAAAGGCCGGGACAGGGAGGACAAACCCGAATACAAGGTAAAAATGCAGATTGCCTTCTGCTTCAACAACCACACAAATCTTCTGGAATACTACCACAACTCCAGCTTTCTGGAATATGGAGGTGCTCCTGACAAGGCCGTAAAAAATGCCCTGATATATGAAATAGACAAATGCATTAAAAACAGGGGGAAATATAATAAGGATGAGGCCAAAATTACCTTCGCAGATATCGAAGACAGTCTCATTCTGGTTGTTAATTCCTTCTCTACCGTTACTAGCTATGAAAATCAGACTAAAAAATCAATTACCAATAAATTTATTCAGGAAGCAATGACCGACTTCCTGAAACAGCAGCTCGAGATTTATTTCATTGAAAATAAGATTGAAAGCGATAAAATAGTGGAGCAGATACTGGTCAACAAACGGAGCAGGGAAACCGCCGAAAAGACCAGAATAAATATAAAGAAAAAATTAAGCGGCAGCGTGGATATCTCCAACCGCGTCAAAAAGTTTGTAGACTGCAGAACAAAGGATCTTTTAAAACGGGAAATCTACATAGTGGAGGGAGACTCTGCCCTTGGTGCGTGCAAGCTGGGACGGGATGCGGAGTTCCAGGCCATAATGCCGGTAAGAGGTAAGATTCTCAACTGCCTGAAAGCCGAATATGACAGTATATTCAAGAACGAAATCATAGTTGATCTGCTGAAGGTGCTGGGCTGTGGTGTGGAGATCAGGTCAAAGCACAACAAGGAATTGAATACTTTTGAATTGGAAAATCTCAGGTGGAACAAGGTTATTATATGTACCGATGCCGACGTGGACGGTTTCCAGATAAGAACGCTGATCCTTACAATGCTGTACAGGCTTGTGCCCACACTCCTTCAGGAAGGAAAGGTATTTATAGCTGAATCGCCTTTATTTGAAGTAATCTGCAGGGATAAGAGCTACTTCGCATATTCAGAGAAGGAAAAGGCTGAAATCCTGTCCAAGCTTGAAGGCAAAAAGTATACTATTCAGCGCTCCAAAGGACTCGGTGAAAATGAGCCCGACATGATGTGGCTGACTACCATGAATCCCCAAACCCGCAGGCTTATAAAGGTCATGCCGGCCGATGTGGAGATTACGGCCCGGATGTTTGACGTATTGCTTGGAGACAACCTGCCGGGAAGAAAGTTGTTTATTGAGGAAAACGGCAACAAATATCTTGATATGATAGATGTAAGCTGATTAAATAAATTTAACTGGAAGTTAAATATTAAGTATAATGAAATTCTTATAACTTGAACTTTACGGAAAAGAGGATATGAATGTCTACTCACAAAAATCTGGTTGAACAGGATATAGTTTCAACGCTTGAAAATAACTA